>DATDGI010000375.1:0-26468 GCA_036522155.1 Streptosporangiaceae bacterium | reverse complement strand
CTCCTCGTGCATCAGCGCGTACACGCCGTTGGTCACGAGCAGCCCGAAGACGCCGACCACGCCGAACTTAGCGGCCTCGTGAATCAGCTGCCGGAAGCGCAGGTACAGCCCTCGGACCAGAGTCACCAGCCGCCCGTCCTCTCCTGCCGCGTACCAGAGTCGTCAACGTGACCCTTGAGACAGTACCCCCTTCGCGGGTGGGGCCGGGCCAACAGGGCACATCTGGCTGCAACGATGCCGGCCACACTGGGAAAACTGGCTGTGAGAATGTCCGGCCAGCCAGGTAGCCTCACGTGGGTGCCTGCCCTTCAGCCGCTGATCTATGCCCGTGGCCTGGTGAAGCGGTTCGGCAGCTTCACGGCCGTGGACGGGATCGACTTCGATCTAACGCGCGGGGAGGCCTTCGGGTTCCTGGGGCCGAACGGCGCGGGCAAGTCGTCCACCATGCGGATGATCGGCTGCGTCTCCCCGCCGACCGCGGGCGAGCTGTCCATCCTGGGCATGGACCCGGTGACCCAGGGCCGGGAGATCCGGGCCCGCCTGGGCGTGGTGCCGCAGGACGACACCCTGGACGTGGAGCTGACCGTCCGCGAGAACCTGCTCGTGTACGGGCGGTACTTCGGCCTGCCCCGGGACGTGATCCGCGAGCGGACCGCCCAGCTGCTGGAGTTCGTGCAGCTCAGCGACCGGGCCGGGGACCAGGTCGAGCCGCTGTCCGGCGGGATGAAGCGGCGGCTCACGATCGCCCGGTCGCTGATCAACGAGCCGGACATCATGCTGCTTGACGAGCCGACCACTGGGCTCGACCCGCAGGCCAGGCATGTGGTGTGGGACCGGCTGTTCCGGCTCAAGCAGCAGGGGGTGACCCTGGTGCTGACCACCCACTACATGGACGAGGCCGAGCAGTTGTGCGACCGGCTGGTGGTGATGGACGGCGGCAAGATCGTCGCCGCCGGCTCGCCGCGGGCCCTGATCGAGCAGTACTCCACGCCCGAGGTGCTGGAGCTGCGGTTCGACCCCACTGACCACCAGCAGGCCGCCGAGAAGCTGGCTGCGGTGCGCACCCGGCGGCGGGAGGTGCTCGCTGACCGGGTCCTGCTCTACGTCACCGACGGGGAGGCCGCGCTGGCTGCGGCGCACGCGCTCGGACTTGAGCCGCTCACCTCGCTGGTCCGGCGCAGCACGCTGGAGGACGTCTTCCTCCGCCTGACCGGCCGCCAGCTGGGGGAGTGATGGCACTGACCGGCCGCCAGCCGGGGGCGATGGCACTGACCGGCCGCGAGCGGGAGAAACCATGTCCGCGGTGACGGGCTCGCTCGCTGGCCGGCAGCTGCGGTTCTGGCTGACCGACTACCGCCGGACCTGGCGCGGCTCCATTTACAGCAGCGTGCTGAACCCGGTGCTGTTCCTCGGCGCCATCGGCCTGGGGCTGGGATCACTGGTCAACGCGCACGGCACCGCCCGCCTGGGCGGGGTGAGCTACCTGGACTTCCTGGCTCCCGGGCTGCTGGCCGCCACCGCCATGCAGACCGCGGTGGGGGAGTGCACCTACCCGGTGTTCGGGTCGGTCAAGTGGAACCGGACCTACCAGGCGGCGGCCGCCTCGCCGCTGGGACCGGCGGACATCTACCACGGCCACGTGCTCTTCACCACCATGCGGCTGGTCATGAACTGCTCGATCTTCATGGCGGTGGCGGTGGCGTTCGGCGCGCTCCATTCGCGCGGGGCGCTGCTGGCGCTGCCGGTCGCGGTGCTCACCGGGCTGGCCTTCGCCACCCCGATCGAAGCGTGGTCGGTGAGCCGGACCAGGGACACGTCGTTCGCGATGATCTACCGGTTCGGCATGATCCCGCTGTTCTTGTTCTCCGGCATCTTCTTCCCCCTCAGCCAGCTTCCCGGCTGGCTCCGGCCGGTCGCCTACGCGACCCCGCTGTGGCATGGGGTGGCCCTGTGCCGGGCGCTCAGCCTGGGCACGGCCACCGCTGGCGCGGCGCTTGGGCACGTGGCCTATCTGGCCGCCCTGGCCACCGCCGGGATACTGGCCGGGAACCGCACCTACCGGCGGCGGCTGTATGTCTGACCGCCCCGGAACCGGAGTCCAGGCCCTGCCGCTGCGGGTCGTGCCGTGGCCCGCCCTGGCCCGGCTGCGCGGCGTGCTCGGGGGCCGCAGCAGCCTGCACCTGATCGAGCGCAACGCGCGTGCCTACCGGCACGCCTGGCTGGTGCTGCTATCCGGCGTGGGCGAGCCGCTGTTCTACCTGCTGTCGCTCGGGGTCGGCCTGGGCAAGCTGGTCGGCACGGTGACCGGCCCCGGCGGGTCCCACATCACCTACATCGCGTTCGTCGGGCCGGCCCTGCTGGCCACCTCGGCCATGAACGGCGCCATCTACGACTCCACCTTCAACGTCTTCTTCCTGCTCAAGTACGCCAAGCTGTACGACGCGGTGCTGGCCACCCCCATGCGGGCCACCGACGTCGCCCTCGGCCAGATCGGCTGGGCGCTGATCCGGGGCAGCCTGTACGCCATGGCGTTCATCACGGTCATGCTGGCGATGGGCCTGCTGCATTCCGGCTGGGCGGTGCTGGCCCTGCCCGCCGCCATCCTGACCGGGTTCGCGTTCGCCGCCACCGGCATGGCGGCCAGTACGTTCATGCGCAGCTGGCAGGACTTCGAGTACGTGACGCTGATCAGCCTTCCGCTCTTCCTGTTCTCCACCACCTTCTACCCGCTCAGCGTCTATCCGCGGGCGGTCCAGATCGTGGTCGAGTGCACCCCGCTGTACCAGGCGGTCACCCTGCTGCGCGGTCTCACCCTCGGCGGGGCCGGCCTTGGCCTGCTGGTGCCGGTCGCCTACCTGGCCGTCATGGGCATGACGGGTCTGGTGATCGCCGGCCGCCGGGTCGGCCGCCTGCTGCTGACCTGACGATCCCACTTCACTGGCTCCTAACCAGGCTCGGGCTGGCTAGGCTGACGAGCGGATTGGGGCATTTGCCGGGCAGGGCCCAGTGGCGGCCGGCAGACCCCGGGAGGGAGCGCCCATGGCGGCCAGCGACGCCACGCGGTTGCCCCGGTAGGCCCGATGGCCCAGGATCAGGGCGCGCCGCCGGGAGCGGCCGCCGGCGACCACGAGCCCGGCGCGCCCACCGAGCCCGCCCCGCCCAGCGGCCCGGCCACCCCCACCGGCCCGGTCACCACCACCGGGCCAGCCTCCTCCACCGAGCCGCCTGCCACCGCGTCACCGGCCGCTCCTGGTACCCGGCCCGACCGGGTGCCCTGGCTGATCGCGGCGGTCGTGTTCGCCGTTTACACCACCATCTCGGTCTTCCGCTACCTGCGGATGGACCCGGGCTCCTGGGATCTCGGCATCTATACCGAGTACGTGCGCCAGCTCGCCGGCCTGCACGCGCCGGTGGTCACCATCAAGGGGGCGGGCTTCAACCTGCTGGGCGACCACTTCCAGCCGATCGTGGCGCTGATCGCCCCCTTCTACCGGGTCTTCCCGACCCCGGTCACCCTGCTGGTCGCGCAGGCGCTGCTGACCGCGATCTCGGTGATCCCGGTGTGCCGGGCGGCCAGGGAACTGCTGGGCACCGGGGCGAGCCGGGTGATCGGCGCCGCCTACGGGGCCTCCTGGGGCCTCCAGCAGATGATCATCTTCGACTTTCACGAGATCGCGTTCGCCGTCCCGCTGATCGCGTTCTCGCTGTCCGCCCTGGTGCGCCGGCGCCCGTGGGCCGCCGCGGCGTGGGCCCTGCCGCTGGTCTTCGCCAAGGAGGACCAGGGCCTGACCGTCGCCGCGATCGGCCTGGTCATGCTGGGCATGGCGGCCGCCGCCTGGTGGCAGGACACCGGCCCCGCACCGGAGCAGCACACCGCCCCCGCACCGGAGCAGCACACCGGCCCCGCACCGGAGCCTGCCAGCCGCGCGGCCGGCCCCTGGACCGCAGCGGCCGGCCCGTGGGCCATCGCCGGCGGGCTGCTGGTGATCTGGGGGCTGGGCTGGTCGGCGCTGGCGATCGAGGTGATCATCCCGCACTTCAACCCGGCCCATCACTACCCGTACTGGTTCGACGGCGGGGTGCTGGCCCCGGGCGGCCATCATTTCTCCGTCAGCGGCCTGCTGAAACAGTTCACCCACGCGGGCACCCAGAAGCTGCGGACCACGTTCATGCTGCTGCTGCCGGTGGCGTTCCTGGCCCTGCGGTCCCCGCTCGCGGTCATAGCGGTGCCCACGCTGGTGCTGCGGTTCCTGGCCACCAACAACAGCTACTGGGGGACGGACTGGCATTACAACTCGACCCTGATGCCGATCGTCTTCCTGGCCGCGATCGATGCCCTGGCCCGCATCCAGGCGAACGCCGCCCGCCGGGCGCAGGCGCGGGCCGCCGCGCACGGCCAGGCCCAGGCCGCGTGGGCGCAGGCCGGCCCCGCCGCCCGGCCGCCGCCGGCCACACCCGGATCCCGGGGCCGCTACCCCCTCGCCCTCCGGGCGGGCCGGTACGCGGCCGCGGTGATGGCGGCCATCGCGGTCGTGCTGGCGTTCCGGTTCCCGTTGTCGGACGTGTGGAAGCCGCGGACCTACGACATCACCGCGCACGCCCGGGCGGACCGCGCGGCGGTGGCCGCGATCCCGCCCGGCAGCACCGTGGTGGCCACGCTGAGCCTGCTGGCGCCGCTGGCGACCCGGGACACCACCTACTGGATCGGCACCTCGGGCAAGCTCACCCCGCCCTACCTGGTGTTCGACGGCCTGGACAGCGGCTACTCCCCGGCGCCGCGCAACGTCCCGGCCTTCATCACCCGCATCTACCCCGATCTCCGCTTCCAGAAGATCTTCGAGGCGGACGACGTGTACGTGTTCCGCTTCGCCGGCCGCAATGCCCGGTAACCCGCAATGCCGGTAAGCCGCAATGCCGGTGAGCCGCAATGCCCGGTAAGCCGCGCTAGCCCAGCCGGCCCGCGTCCGGCAAGCTACTGATAGGTAAAGTGCTGACCGGACTGGCCGGCCCCCGGGAGGCGCGATGGACTTCGCGTATGACGACCGCACCCAGGTGCTGCGCGAGCGGCTCCTGGCCTTCATGGACGAGCACGTCTACCCGGCCGAGCCGGTCTTCGCCGAGCAAGCCGCCGCGGCCGCCGCGGCCGGGGATCCGTGGCGGCGGCCGCCCGTGGTCGGGACGCTCAAGGCCGAGGCCAGGCGCCAGGGGCTGTGGAACCTGTTCCTCCCCAGCCACCCGGACGGTGCCGGGCTGACCAACCTCCAGTACGCGCCGCTGGCGGAGATCACCGGGCACAGCCCCGCGCTCGCCCCGGAGGCGCTCAACTGCGCCGCCCCCGACACCGGCAACATGGAACTGCTCGCCGAGTTCGGAACCGAGGAACAGCGCAAGGAGTGGCTCACCCCGCTGCTGGCCGGGGAGATCCGCTCGGCGTTCTGCATGACCGAGCCGGAGGTCGCCTCCTCCGACGCGAGCAACATCGCCACCCGGATCGAGCGGGACGGCGGCAGCTACGTGATCAACGGCCGCAAGTGGTGGTCGTCCGGCGCCATGGACCCGGCCTGCAAGATCCTGATCGTGATGGGCAAGACCGACCCGGCCGCGGACCGGCACCGGCAGCAGTCGATGATTCTCGTGCCCAGGGACACCCCAGGGGTGAAGATCACCCGTGGCATGACCCTGTTCGGGTTCGACGACGCCAGCCACGGCGGCCACGCCGAGGTCGAGTTCACCGGCGTCACCGTCCCGGCCGCCAACCTCATCGGCGGCGAGGGCGACGGGTTCGCGATCGCGCAGGCCCGGCTCGGCCCCGGCCGCATCCACCACTGCATGCGGCTGATCGGCGGGGCGGAGCGGGCGCTGGAACTGCTGTGCCGGCGGGTGGTTAGCCGCACCGCGTTCGGCCGGCCGCTGGCCGAGCAGGGCGTCATCCAGGACTGGATCGCCGAGTCCCGGGTCCGGATCGAGCAGGCCAGGCTGCTGGTGCTGAAGACCGCCTGGCTGATGGACACCGTCGGCAACAAGGGCGCGCACACCGAGATTCAGGCGATCAAGGTGGCCACCCCGGCGATGGCGGAGTGGGTGATCGACAAGGCCATCCAGGCGCACGGCGCGGCCGGGGTCAGCCAGGATCTGCCGCTGGCTCACCTGTGGGCCGCCGCTCGCACACTCCGGTTCGCCGACGGGCCCGACGAAGTGCACAAGCGCTCGCTGGCCCGGCGGGAACTCCGCGCCTACACCGGCTGACACACCGGACGGCAACGGCCGGCGACAACAGGAAAGGGGCAACATGCCACAGGACACGCAACGGGTGGCCATCGTGACTGGCGCCGCCCGCGGCATCGGGGCGGCCACGGCACGCAGGCTCGCCGCCGACGGGATGGCCGTCGCCGCGCTTGACCTGGACGCCGGCACCTGCGCGGGCACCGTGGACGCGATCACCGGGGAGGGCGGCCGGGCCATGGCGGTCGGCGCCGACGTCAGCCAGGCCGAACAGGTGGAGGCCGCGGTGGGCAAGGTCGTGGCCGAACTGGGCCCGCCCGCGGTCCTGGTCAACAACGCCGGTGTGATCCGCGACAACCTGCTGTTCAAGATGACCGAGGACGACTGGGACACGGTCCTCGGCGTGCACCTGCGCGGCGCGTTCCTGATGAGCCGGGCCGCCCAGAAGCACATGGTCGACCAGCGGTTCGGCCGGATCGTCAACCTGTCCTCCAGTTCCGCGCTGGGCAACCGGGGCCAGGTCAACTACTCCGCGGCCAAGGCCGGCATGCAGGGCTTCACCAAGACCCTGGCCATCGAGCTGGGCCAGTTCGGCATCACCGCGAACGCGGTCGCGCCCGGCTTCATCGTCACCGACATGACCGCCGCCACCGCGGCCCGGGTCGGCATGCCGTTCGAGGACTTCCAGCAGGCCGCCGCCGGCCAGATCCCGGTCCGCCGGGTCGGCCAGCCCGCCGACGTGGCCCACGTCATCTCGTTCCTGTGCAGCGAGGGGGCTGGCTTTGTGTCCGGCCAGGTGATCTACGTGGCGGGCGGCCCGCTGTGCTGACCGGCGACGGGCCGGCCGGTGCGGACGCGCTCCGGCAGCAGGTGCGCGAGTTCCTGGCCGGGCACGACCCGGCTGGCATGGACCGGCTCGGTTTCCTGCGAGCCCGGTTCGACGCCGGGCTGGCCTGGGTGCACTACCCGGCCGGTCTCGGCGGCCAGGGCCTGCCCCGCTCCCTCCAGTCCGCGGTCGAAGCGGAATTCGCCGCCGCCGGTGCCCCGGACATCGACTCGGCCCGGAACCCTATCGGCCTGGGCATGGCGGCCCCGACGATCCTGGCGTTCGGCACCGACGAGCAGAAAGCCCGCTGGCTGCGGCCGCTGTGGACCGGCGAGGAGATCTGGTGCCAGCTGTTCAGCGAGCCTGGCGCCGGGTCCGACCTGGCGGGCCTGGCCACCCGGGCGGTCGCGGACGAGGGCGGCCAGACCTGGCGGGTGAACGGGCAGAAGGTGTGGACGTCGCTGGCCCACCGGGCCCGCTGGGGCCTGCTGCTCGCCCGCAGCGACCCGGACGTGCCCAAGCACGCCGGGCTCACCTACTTCGCCTGCGAGATGACCGACCCCGGCGTGGAGGTCAGGCCGCTCCGCCAGCTCACCGGCGAGGCCGAGTTCAACGAGGTGTTCCTGACCGACGTGACGGTCCGCGACAGCGACCGGATCGGGGCGGTCGGCGACGGCTGGCGGGTCGCCACCGGCACGCTGATGAACGAGCGGATCGCCATCGGCGGCACCGCGCTGCCCCGCGAGGGCGGCCTGGCCGGCATGGTCGCGGCGACCTGGCGGGAGCACCCCGAGCTGCGCACCCCCGGGCTGCACGACCGGCTGATCCGGCTGTGGGCCGACACCGAGATCGCCCGGCTGTCGTCCGAGCGGCTGCGCCAGCAGCTCGCGGCCGGCCAGCCCGGCCCGGAGGGCTCGGCCGCCAAGATCGTGTTCGCCCGGCTCAACCAGGACCTGGCCGCGCTCGAACTGGAGCTGTCCGGCGCGGACGGCCTCCGCTACGACGACTGGGCGCAGATCCGCCCGGAGACGGTCAGCTTCGTGACTCGCGGCCCCGGCTACCGCTACTTGCGCACGCGGGGGAACTCGATCGAGGGCGGCACCTCCGAGATCCTGCGCAACATCATCGCCGAGCGGGTGCTCGGCCTGCCCGCCGAGCCGCGGACGGACACCAGCGTTCCCTGGAAGGACCTGCCCCGATGACCCAGGCCGCCACCGCCCCCACCGGCCGCACTACCCGCCTCCCGGATCTGCGCTACTCCGGCACCGAAGACGAGCTGCGGGCCGCCGTCCGCGCCCTGCTCGACGACCGCGCCCCCTGGCCGTCGGTACTGAAAAGAACCGAAACCGATACGCCTAACGACGGTGCCCTGTGGCACTCACTCGCCGCCGACCTGGGCGCTGCCGGGCTGCTCATACCGGAAAGCCGGGGCGGGGCGGGCGCCAGCTACCGGGAGGCGGCCGTGGTCGCCGAGGAAACCGGCCGGGCCGTCGCAGCCGTTCCGTATCTTGGTTCGGCCGTGGTGGCTACGGCGGTGCTGCTGGCCAGCGACGACGAGCTGCTGACCGGGCTGGCCGCCGGGGCGGTGACCGCCGCGCTGGCGGTGGAGTTCGCCCGGATGCCGCCCGCGGCGCCCGGGTCCGTGGTGGCCAGTGGGATCCGGGTGGGCGCGGCCCGGCCCAGCGACCCGGCTGGGCAGGTGCGGCTGACGGGTGCGGTGGCCGGGGTGTCCGATGCGCTGATCGCCGACGTGCTGCTGGTGCCCGGCGACGGGGTGCCGTTCGGCCTGTACGCGGTGGACGCCGGTGACCCCGGGGTGAGCCGGGCGGCGGTGGTGTCGCTCGACGCCACCCGGCCGCTGTGTGACCTGGCCTTGAACGCCGTGCCGGGGCGGCTGGTGGCCAGCGGCGCCGATGCCGCCGGGGCGGTCGCCTCGGCGCTGGCGGCGGGCGCGGCCATGCTCGCCTCCGAGCAGCTCGGGGTGGCCGAGCGCTGCCTGGACATGACCGTCGCCTACCTGAAGGAGCGGCGGCAGTTCGGCCGGCTGGTCGGCTCGTTCCAGGCGCTCAAGCACCGGCTGGCTGATCTGTGGGTGGCGGTGACCCAGGCCCGGGCCGCGGCCCGGTACGCGGCGGCCTGCCTGGCCGACGGCGACCCGGACGCCCCGGTCGCGATCGCGCTGGCCAAGGCGGCCTGCGGGGACGTGGCCGTGCAGGCGGCGCAGGAGTGCGTGCAGATGCACGGCGGGATCGGCTTCACCTGGGAGCACCCGGCCCACCTGCTGCTGAAACGGGCCAAGAGCGGATCGCTGGCGTTCGGCACCCCCGACCGCCACCGCGCCCGGCTGGCCGAACTGGTCAACCTCCCGCCCGCGCCGGGCAATCCATGATCCTGAAGGAGGGACGCGATGGAGTCGGTGAGCGGGGCGGGCGTCGTCGTCACCGGGGCGGGCAGCGGGATCGGGGCGGCGCTGGTGCGCCGGTTCGCGGCCGAGGGCGCCCGGGTGGTGGTCAACGACATCGACCCGGCGGCCGCGGCAGCGGTGGCGGCGGCCTGCGGGGCGACGGCGGTGCCCGGCGACGCGGCCAGCGAGGACGGGGTAGCGGCGCTGGTCGCCGCGGCCACCGGGGCGCTCGGCGGGATCGACGTGTACTGCGCGAACGCGGGCGTGGCCCGGCCCGGCGGTGAGCAGGCCGCCGAGCCCGACTGGGAGCTGTCGTGGCAGGTCAACGTGATGGCCCACATCCGGGCCGCGCGGCTCCTGCTGCCCGGCTGGCTGGAGCGCGGCCACGGCCACCTGATCTGCACGGTGTCGGCCGCGGGGCTGCTGACCATGCTCGGCTCGGCACCGTATTCGGTCACCAAGCACGCGGCGCTGGCCTTCGCCGAGTGGCTGTCCGCGACCTACCGGCACCGGGGCATCACCGTGCAGGCGGTCTGCCCGCAGGGGGTGCGCACGCCGATGCTGGCCGGGTCCGGGCCGGTGGCCGAGCTGCTGCTGGGGGAGTCGGCGCTGGCCCCGGAGGCGGTGGCGGACGCGGTGCTGGCCGGGATGGCCGACGGGCGGTTCCTGATCCTGCCGCACCCGGAGGTGGCGCGGATGTACGCGGGCCGGGCCGCCGACCCGGACCGGTGGCTGCGCGGCATGAACAAGCTCCAGCGCAAGGCCGAGGCGGCGCCGTGACCCGGCCCGCCATCGGTGGCCTTCGGTGCACGAGCGGTCAGCGCCGGAGTGCCTGGCCTGGCATGCTGTCGTTATGGATTCGGCGGCCACGGGGATCGCAAGCACGGGGATGCTGCATCACATCGAGCTCTGGGTGCCGGACCTGACCCGGGCCGAGGTCAGCTGGGGATGGCTGCTCGATCAGCTGGGCTACCGCATCTACCAGGAGTGGCCCGAGGGCAAGAGCTGGCGGTCGGGTGTGACCTACATCGTGATCGAGCAGTCGCCCGACCGGGTGGCCGGGCGGCACGACCGGTGCCGCCCGGGGCTGAACCATCTCGCCTTTCACGTCGCGACCCGGGAAGAGCTGGACGAGGTCGTGCTGCACGCGCCGGACCACGGCTGGCGGCTGCTCTACACCGACCGCCACCCGTTCGCGGGCGGGGATGACCACTACGCCGCCTACCTGGAGAACCGGGACGGCTACGAGGTGGAACTGGTCGCGCCCCCGGCCGCGCTCGGCTGACCGGTCCCGGGGCCGCGGTCAGCCGCCCAGCCAGGTGTCGAGGACCAGCCGCAGATCCCGGGAGGACCGGCCGACCTCGAAGGCGAACCGGCCGGGCGGCCACGTCCACCCCGCCACCTGGTCGTAGACGGCCAGCACCCGGGCCGGGATGGTCAGCAGCAGCTCGGCCCGCTCCCCGGGCGCGGCACTCACCGCGCCGAAGGCGGCCAGCACCCGCACCGGCCGGCCTGCTCCCGGCGGGCCGCTGGCGTAGGCCTGGACGATCTCCCGGCCCGGCCGGGACCCGGTGTTGCGCACCACCACCCGGACGGTGACGTCCTCGCCCGCGGCGGGGGATGGCCCGGCGAGTTCCGCCGACTCATACGCCCACTGGGTGTAGCCGAGGCCGTGGCCGAACGGGAACAGCGGCGCGACGCCGGCCGCGTCGTAGCCGCGGTAGCCGATGAGCAGGCCCTCGGCGTAGACGACCCGGCCGTCCCGGGGGACGGCGTGCAGGACCGGGCAGTCGCTTTCGGCGGCGGGCAGCGTGACCGGCAGCCTGCCGCCCGGCTCCACCGCGCCGAACAGGACATCGGCCAGCGCGTCACCCATGGCCTGGCCGGGCAGCCAGGCGTAGATGACCGCGGCCACGTCGGCCGCCCAGGGCATGAGCACCGGCATGCCGGAGTTCACCACCACCACGGTCGCGTCGTTGACCGCCGCCACCGCGGCGACCAGCTTGTCCTGCCGCCCGGGCAGGGCGAGCGTCTCCCGGTCGAACCCCTCGCTCTCGGCCGCCGGGGCGGAGCCGACCACGACCACCGCGGCGGCGGACTGGGCGGCCGCCCGCACCGCCTCGGCGATCATCGTGTCCTCGTCCCGGTCCGGGGTGATGCCGAGCCGGATGGCCAGCGGGCCCTCGATCCCGGCGGCCGGGCGGAACTCGAGCCGGAACTCGGCCTCCTGGCCGGCCTGGAAGCTGAGCGTCGCCCGCACCTCTCCGGGCCGGGTCATGGTCAGCACCGGGTCGTCCGGCACCGCCGTCTCCTCGTGGGCGACCACCACGCCGTCGACGGTCAGGGTGAGGCGGCCGACCCCGGCCGCGCCGGTCAGGTGCGGCCCGGTGCTGGTGGCCCGGTACCGGGTGCGCATGACGATGGTGCCGTCCTCGTCAAAGCCCACGCCGGCCGGCAGCCCCTCGTCCCACCAGGCCAGGTCGGTGGAGCCGCGGTGCTCGGAGCGGATCAGGGATCCGTCCCGGGCCCAGAACTCCAGCCGCAGCCCCGGCTCGCCCGTCTGCGGGTCGCGGATGGACCCTGGCTCAGGCTCGGGCACCGAGGTCCAGGTGCGGCAGCCTTCGGCCACGGTGACCGTGCCGCGGTGGGCGAGCGCGGCCGGCAGTGCCGCGGCCGGGGTCGCGACCGCGGCCGGCACCACCGCGGCGCTGCCCCCGCCCTGGATCACCGGGCGCACCGCGTTCGGCCCGATCAGCGCGATGCTGCCGATCGTGGCTGGGTCGAACGGGAGCGCCTGGCCTTCGTTGCGGAGCAGCACGAAAGATGCCGCCGTCGCCCGGCGCACCAGGCCGGGGTCGGCCAGCGCGGCCGGGCGCTGCCCGTCCGGAACCAGGTGCCTGGCGGCGGCGACCTGCCCATCTGCCGGCGGCGGGCCGTCCGCGGCCGGCTGGCCGTCCGTTGCGGCCAGCGCGCCGACCCGGCGGGCCAGCCCCATGATCCTGATCACCTTGTCGTCGATGTTGGCCTCGGGCACCACCCCGTCCAGCACGGCCTGGACGAGATCCGGTCCCCACGGCCCCTTGGGCCCGGGCATGGCCAGGTCGAGCCCGGCCACCGCGGTCGGCACGGTCGTGCGGGCCGCGCTCCAGTCCGAGACGACCACGCCGCCGAACTCCCATTCGCCCTTGAGAATCCGGCGCAGCAGCCAGGCGTGGGCGGTCGCGGGCGTGCCGTTGAGCATGTTGTAGGCGGCCATGACCAGCGCCGTGCCCGCTTCGGTGACACAGGCCTCGAACGGGGCCAGGTACAGCTCCCGCAGTACCGGCTCGGAGATGACGGCGTCGTAGGTCCAGCGCTCGGTCTCGGAGTCGTTGCCGACGAAATGCTTGGCCGTGGCCGCCACCCCGGCCGACTGCAGGCCGGTGATGAAGGCGACCGCGATCCGGGCGGTCAGCACCGGATCCTCGGCGAAACACTCGAACCCGCGGCCGCCCAGCGGTGTCCGCATCAGGTTGATGGTGGGGGCCAGCAGCACGTCGACGCCCTTGCCGCGCGCCTCCGCGCCGAGGGCCGCGGCCAGCTCGGCCACCAGTTCGGTGTCCCAGGTCGCGCCCCAGGCCGACGGGCAGGGCAGGCTGGTCGATGGGTGGCGCTCGTCCTTGATCACGCCGCGGACCCCGGCCGGGCCGTCCGACATGATCATCGGGCGCAGGCCGAGGGCCGCGCAGCCATGGGTGCGCCAGCTGGCCGCGCCGGTCAGCAGGTTCACCTTGTCGGGCACGGGCAGCGCCGCGACCAGGGCCCGCTCGGCGGGCCCGGCCAGGCCGGGCCCGGACGGCGTGCCGTTGACGGCAATGATGGCGGCTGGAGTGGGGGCCGGGACGCTGGTCATCGGCGGCCGGGCCTGATCGTCTGGGCACCTGCCCGGCCGGTTGCCCGGCCGGGCAGGATCAGCCCCGCATGTGCGGTACTCATCGGTGGAGTTGTCGTCTTCCCGCTGGCCGCGCGGTTACTTGGCCGGCTTGAGGTGCAGGACGACTTCCTCCAGGTACGGACTGTTCGGCACCGGCGTCATGTAGGCGTTGCTGTTGGTCGGCCAGCCGGTGAAGTTCCGGGTCGAGATCTCGCTCCAGGCGGCGCCGTACAGCAGCGGCGTCATGGGCACCTGGGCGGACATGATCGTCTGCAACTTGGTGATCGCCGCCTGCTGGGTGGCGGCGCTGTCGCTGCCGGCGAACTGCGCCAGCGCGGCCTGGGCGGCCGGGTCGGAGAAGCGGCCGTTGTCACCGGCGGCGGGCTTGCCGATCGGTGCGGAGAACGTGCTGTCCAGCCAGTTCTCGTAGTAGAAGAACGGGTTCGGCCCCTGGTTGCTCCAGTGAATGGTGGCATCGAAGTTGCCGTTGTTGAAGTCCGCCTGCCAGGCGGTGGGGTCCCCGTTACCGGCCACCTTCACGTTGAACCCGAGCTTGTTGAGCTGGGCCGCGATGAGCTGGTCGTTGGTGTAGTAGTCGGTGTAGGCGACCGGGTCGGTGATCGAGAAGGTGATCTGCTGGCCGTGCTTGGTCCACTTGCCGCCGACCATCTTGTAGCCGTCCTTGGTCAGGATGCTGGTCACCTTCGCGGGGTTGCCGGTGGGTGACAGGTCGCCCTGCACCGGGGAGGCGAGGTAGGAGCTGTCGATGGGCAGGAGCAGGCCGCCGGATGACGTGGCCGGCGCCTCGTACCCGGACTCGCCCTGGGTGGAGAGCTGCTGCCGGTCGATGCCATAGCCGATCGCCTGCCGGACCGCGGGGTCGTTCAGCGGCGGCTTGGTGACGTTGAACCAGAGGGTGACCACGTTGTTCGCGGCGAAGTAGGGCGAGTTGCCGAGCCAGGTCGTGTTGTTCGCGCTCTTGCCCAGGTAGGTGTTGCTGAGGCCGGGACCCAGGTTGCTGCCGGCCCAGTCGATGGCGCCGCTGGCGATGGGTGGCACCAGATTGGCGTTGCTGCTGTAGAACGGGAAGTCCACGTTGGCGACCTTGACCGAGGACTTGTTCCAGTAACTCGGGTTCTCCTTGAGCAGGAAGCCGTGCGAGGAATACGTCTGCAGCATGTACGGGCCGGTACCGACCGGGCTGGCGTCGGTGTAGGTCACCGGGTTGCTGACCGGCCCCCACACGTGCTGCGGCACGATGTAGACCTGCCCGATCAGGAACAGGTTGGCGAACTGCGGCGAGGCGAAGTTGAGCGTGACCGAGGTCGGGCTGGAGGCGGTGGCACTGGTCACCAGCGGCGCGCTGGCGGTGTACAGGGCCGGGAACTTCTTCACCAGGTTGTAGGTGAACGCCACGTCACTGGCGGTGAATGCCTTGCCGTCGTTCCACTTCACGCCGGGGCGGATCGGCACCGTCAGTGTCTTGCCGCCGTTGGACCAGGCCGGCTGCCCGGACGCCAGCACCGGCATGGGCGGCTGGCTGGGGTTCATCACGTTGAAGATGTAGAGCGGCTCGTAGATGAGCCCGGTCGCCTGGGCCGAGAAGGCCGTGGCGCTCTGGACGTAGGGGTTGAAGTTCTGGCTGGGGGCGGTGACCGAGGTGCTCTCGATCACCAGTGTCTTGCCGCCCGAAGCGGACGTTGAACTCGAATTTGAGCAGGCTACGAGGCCCAGGCTCAGCAAGCCCGCGATCGCGATGCTCTTCATGAATGCATGTCGCATTGCTTAAACTCCATTGTGCCCGGCCGGCTTCTCGCCGGCCTCGTTTGACTGACCATGACGGGGTCTGGGAAAGCGTGGATGGCGCAGGGTCGGCCGGGTCCGGCGCTCCTGCTCGGGTGCGTGCGCGGCTAGCCGGGTGGGTGAGCCATCGGGTCTCCTCTCCGCCGGGGCCACTGCCCCGGCCGGGGGTTCTGGTGAGTGCAGCCAGCAGGCGCTGACATGGCCCGCCGCCACCTCGACCGGTGGCGGCGGGAGCTGGGAGCAAACGGGCATCGCGTGCGGGCAGCGCGGGTGGAACCGGCAGCCGGCCGGGGGTGCCAGCAGGCTTGGCACCGCGCCCCGGGCGGTGATCGTGGCGGGCTCTGGCCGGTCCGGGTCGGGCGCGGCGGCCAGCAGCAGCTGGGTGTAGGGATGCGCCGGGTGGTCGGTGACCGAGATCGCCGGTGCCGATTCGACCAGCCGCCCGGCGTACATCACCGCGATCTCGTCGGCCAGGTACCTGGCCGAGGCGATGTCGTGGGTGATGTAGAGGATGGACATCCCCTCGTCCGCGCGCAGGTCGGCCAGCAGGTTGAGGATGCCGAGCCGGATGGACACGTCCAGCATCGACACCGGCTCGTCGGCGAGCAGCACCCGCGGCCGCACGGCCAGCGCCCGGGCGATGGCCACCCGCTGCCGCTGGCCGCCGGACAGCTCGTGCGGGTACTTGGCCAGGAACTGCCCAGGCGGGGTGAGCGAGACCCGCTCCAGCAGGCTCGCCAGGGAGTCCTCCAGGCCGCCCGGAGTGGCGAGCCCGTGCACCTTGAGCGGCCGGGTCAGGTGGTACCGCACGTCGTGCACCGGGTTCAGCGAGGTGAACGGGTCCTGCAGCACCATCTGCACCTGCTGCGCGTACCAGCGGCGGCCGGTACGCCCGGCGGCCACCGGCCGGCCGTCCAGCAGGAGACGGCCCGAGGTTGGGTTCAGCAGCCGGGCGAGCACCCGGGCCAGCGTCGACTTGCCGCTACCGCTCTCGCCGACGATCGCGGTGATGCCGCCGCTGGGCAGCGCCAGCGAGACGCCGTCCACCGCGTGCACCACGGCCCCGCCCCGGCCCGCCGGGAAGTGCTTGCTGATGTCCCGGGCTTCCAGCAGCGCGCCGCGGCTGGCCAGCACCGGCGCTTCACGCCCGGCCGGCGCGGTCATGGCCTGGTCCTTGCCGGGTCGGGTGTGGCGGCCGCTAGCTGAGGCGACGGGGGCGCTGCCGCCGGGCCGGCCGGAGCGGCATGGGCTGGCCCGGCCGGTGGCGGCCCGGCGGCGGGTTCCGGCGCGGGTTCGGGCACCGCCAGTTCGGCCGGCACCTCGTGGGCACCGTCCTGCAGCCAGCAAGCCGCCGACCGGCTGCCTGCGGTGCCGAGCGGCAGCACGGCCGGCATCTCGGCCCGGCAGATGTCCATGGCGAACCCGCAGCGGGGGTGGAACGGGCAGCCGGGTGGCGGGTCGTGCAGGTCCGGCGGTGATCCCGGGATCCCGGTCAGCGGCTTCCTCGGCCCGTGCAGCGGCGGGAAGGATTGCAGCAGCCCCAGCGTGTACGGATGCCGGGGCGCCCGGTAGAGATCGGCGGCATCGGCCTGCTCGAGCAGCCGGCCCGCGTACATGACCGCGATCGAGTCGGCCAGCTCGGCCAGCAGCGACAGGTCGTGCGTGATGAACAGGACAGCGAACCCCAGGTCGCGCTGGAGCCCGGCGACTTCCTGCATGATCTCCCGCTGCGTGACGACATCCAGCGCCGTGGTCGGCTCATCCATGATCACGACGGCCGGCTCCAGGGCGAGTGCCATGGCGATCATCACCCGCTGCCGCATGCCCCCGGAGAGCTGATGCGGGTACCGCCCGAGGTGCCCGGCGGAGATGCCCACCATCTCCAGCAACTGGCCGGCCCGTTGCCGGCGGCCGCCCCGGTCCAGCTGCTGGCGATGAGCCCGCAGCACGTCGGTCAGCTGGGCGCCGACCGTGATCACCGGGTTGAGCGCGTTCATGGCGCTCTGCATCACCACGGCGATCCGGGACCAGCGGAGCTGGCGCAGCTGCGCCTCATCGGCGGCGAGCAGGTCGATGGTGCCCGCTGGCGGTGACGCGGTCCGGCCGGGCGCAGAACTGTGGCCACCGCCCCCGGGAGGGCTCGCCGGGGTGCTGGAGTGGAGCAGCACCTGGCCGCCGGTGATGACACCGGGTGCCCGCAGCAGCCTGGTCATCGCGTACGCCAGCGTCGACTTGCCACTGCCGCTCTCCCCGGCCAGCCCCAGCACAGCGCCACCCACCAGGGCCAGGCTGGCGTCGATGACCGCATGCACCGCCGCCGGCCCGATTCCGTAGTCCACCCGCAGCCCCCGCACCTCGATGAGGGTGGCGGCGGGGGCAGCACCGGCCGGGAGGGCGCCATCGCTGGTCATCGCGCATCCCCCTGACCGGTACCGGCCGGTGGCCGGGCAACGGGGGTAAGGCCGAGGGCGAAGCGCCCCGGCAGGCCAGCTCGCCTGGCCTGCCGGCGGCTCAGCCCGGCCTGCCGCAGCCGCGGGTTGATGAACTCGTCGATGCCGAAGTTGATCAGCGCCAGCGAGCTGCCGAGCATGGCCACCGCCAGCCCGGGCGGGATGTACCACCACCAGTAGCCGCCGACCTGCGCGTTCACCGACTGGGCCCAGAAGAGCATGCCGCCCCAGCTCCAGTGCGGATCGATGTTCACCAGGCCGAGGTAGGCGATCGCGGTGTAGGTGCCGACCCCGTAGAGCACCGTGAACAGGAACGAGGACGCGATGACCGGCAGCAGGTTGGGCACGATCTCCCAGCCGATGATCCGGGTGGGGCTCTCGCCGATGAGCCGGGCCGACTGGACGTAGTCCCGGCTGCGCAGGGACAGTGTCTGCGCCCGTAGCACCCGTGCGCCCCAGGCCCAGCCGGTGAGCGCGATGATCGCGCCGATCAGCAGGTCGTCGCTGGAGCCGGGCAGGAAGCCGAAGATCACGATCAGCAGCGGCAGCGCGGGCAGGACCAGGAAGATGTTGGCGAGCATGGACAGCAGGTCATCGGCCAGCCCGCCGAAATAGCCCGCGGCTACGCCCACCACCACCGAGATGACGGTGGCCACCACCCCGGCCAGGAACGCGACCACGATGGTGCTCCGGCCCCCGGCGAGCAGCTGGGACAGCACATCCTGCTGGGTCTGCGTGGTGCCGAGCCAGTGTGCCGCCGTCGGCGCGTGCGGCAGCCCGCTCAGCGACAGATCCGCGGACGGGTCGTAGGGGGCCAGGACCGGGCCCACCAGCGCGAGGATCAGGAAGGCGATCAGCAGCCCGAACCCGATCAGGACCTTCGGGGACCTGGGCAGCTGGACCCGCCGCCGCCGGCCTGGCCGCGGTGGCACGCCCGGCCCGCGCGCGGTGACCGCGGGCTCGCTCACGGAGAGGGCCATCGCTATGCCTCCTGCCGGGTTCGCGGGTCGAGGACCAGATAGGCGAAGTCGGCGAGCAGGTTCGCGGCCAGCACGGCCAGCGTGATGATCAGGAAGATGCCCTGCATCAGCGGCGCATCATGGTTGATGACGGCCGTGTAGAGGGTGAAGCCGAGACCGGGGTAGGCGAAGACGATTTCGGTCAGCAGCGCTCCGGAGATCACGAACCCGATGGCCAGTGAGAAGCCGGAAATGCTGGGCAGGATCGCGTTCCGGGCCGCGTACCAGACCACCCGCCGCTTGGACAGGCCCTTGGCCTGCGCGATCAGCACGTAGTCCTCGTCCATGGTGGTCAGCATCTGGTTGCGCATGCCGACGATCCAGCCGGCCGCGGAGGCGACGACGATCGTCAGCGCGGGCAGCAGCGCGTGGTCGAGCACGTCGGCCACGTGGGAGGGCGCCAGCCCGGTCTGGTAGTCGAGCTGGTTCTGGCCCAGGCCGTAGGGGAACCAGCCGAGCTTGACCGAGAACACCTCGATGGCCAGGAAGGCCAGGAAGAAGTACGGCGCCGCCTGGAAGAACGTGGTGACCGGCAGCAGGTTGTCCAGCCAGCTGCCGCGGCGCCAGGCGACCAGCACGCCGATCAGCGTGCCGAGCACGAAGCTGATCACCGTCGCCATGCCCACCAGGGCCACCGTCCACGGCAGCGCCGTGCCGATCACCGCGGTCACCGGCGTCGGGTAGGAGCTGGTCGAGATGCCGAGGTCGCCGTGCAGCAGCCGGGCCCAGAACTGGGTGTACTGGGACGGCAGGCTGGCCGGGTTGTTGATCCCGTAGAGCCGCTCCAGCGCGTGCAGCGCCTGCGGGCTGCCCATCTGGCTGCCCGCCTTGGCCAGCACGGCATCGAGCGCGTTGCCCGGCATCAGCCGCGGGATGAAGAAGTCGATGGTGATCGCGATCACGAAAGTGATCACATAGAACGGCAGCCTGCGGGCGAGCATGCGCATCCCGGCCCCCTATCCCGCGACCGCCCGGGCCAGCCCGGGGGTGGGGAGGCATCCGCAGCTCTCACGGCGGATGAGGGTGGTGGGCAGGATGATGTCCTGCCCGGCCGGCTCGCCGTCGCAGACCATCGCGTAGAGGGCCTCGAAGGCGGTCGCGCCCAGCTGCTGGATCGGCTGCCGGACGGTGGTGAGCAGCGGCCGCAGGTGCCGCGCGACCGGGATGTCGTCAAACCCGGTGACCGCGATGTCGCGAGGCACCTCAAGCCCGTGCTGACTGAGCGCGTGCACGACCCCCAGCGCGCTCTGGTCGTTCGCGCAGGCGATCGCCTCGGGCAGCGGGGCACCCTCGGCGAGCAGCCGCTCGATCACCTGGGCCCCGCCGGCCGCGCAGTAGTTTCCCTGCCACTGCGGGCCGTCCACGAAGCTGGCCCCGGCCGCGGTCACCTCGGCGCCGAACGCGCTGTGCCGGGCGATGCTGTCCGGGCTGGTGGCGTGCCCGCCGAGGTAGGCCAGGGTCCGGAAGCCGTGGTCGGCGACCAGGTGCCGGGCCAGCGCGCGCATCCCGCCGGCGTTGTCCCCGCCGACGTTGGTGGTGGTCGGGGTCTGCACCCCGGCCAGGGTGACGATCGGGATCTGCCGGGAGAGCCGGGTCAGCTGCTCGGGATCGAGCACCTGGTCGTGCAGGATCAGCCCGTCACTCTTGCGGGCCAGCGCGAAGATCCGGCGGCTGTAGTCGTGATCGTCCACGTCCACCGAGGACACCAGGAGGTTGAAGTCGCGGCGCTGGGCGGCGACCTCGATGCCCCGGTTGATCAGGTCGGGGAACTGGAGGCTCTCCTCCTCGTCGGCGTACAAGTCGCCACTGGGCGAGGTGGGCGTGGGCCGCCGGATGACCACGCCGACGACTTCCTTGAGCCGGCCGCTCAGGGCCCGCGCCGCCCCGTCCGGGATGAAACCCAGCTCGGTCACCGCCTGCATGACCCGGGCCTTGGTGTCCGGCCGGGGGTTGCGCCGCTCGTTGAGAACGCGGGAGACCGAGGCGATCGAGACGCCCGCCTCGCGCGCGACGTCGTAGATGGTCGGCTGCGCTTGCGCCGTCTCGGCCTCGTCCACCAGGGCTCCTGAGGTCCTTCCAGGGCCGATGTGGTAAGCGCTTTCCCTCCGGCTTGGCCTTACGGAAAGCGCTTACCAACCGGATTACCCGGAGCGTAAGCCCGGGGGCCGGGCCGGCTCAAGACCTCCGGGCGGCCGTTATCTGAACGTAACCATGGAGCCACGAGGCGAGCCGTAGCGGGACCGGCGGCCAGCGGGCCGGTCACCGCGCGGCGGCGCCCGGTCGGTGCCGTGGCTGTAATCCGGACACCCGGCCGCGAGTTCCGGGCTGACCGAAACACGGGCGTAATGCTGCAAGCGCGCGACCTGGACGCGTTGTCGGCGGTGTAACAGCCGGGAAACCTGTCCGAAACCCGCCCATGGGAAACAGGAAGCGTTCTTGCTGGACAGCCCATGGAGGCAGGAGATCGGTGAATCCTTATGCAAGCTGGCTGAGCTCGGGAGACAACGCGTGGCAGATGACGGCCGCGACTCTCGTCGGCCTCATGAGCATCCCCGCCCTCGCCGTGATGTACGGCGGCCTGGTCCAGAAAAAGTGGGCCGTCAACACCATGCTGATGGTGTTCTGCACGTTCTGTCTCACGCTCATCGTCTGGGTCCTGTGGGCCTTCAAGATGGGCTTCGGTGAGCCCTGGATCGGCGGCAGCCTCCATCTGCTCGGCAAGCCGCAGTCGGTGATCGGCCCCGGCGGCGAGCAGGGACAGGCGAGCATTCCCCTGCTCGATGGCCTGATGCCGAAATTCAGGTTCCCGGAAGGGTCGCTGGTCTACTTCCAGTTCGTGTTCGCCGCGATCACCCCGATCCTGTTCATCGGCAGCGTGATCGGCCGGATCAGCTTCAAGGTCTGGCTGATCTTCGTGCCGCTGTGGATCACCTTCGCCTACGCGGTCAACGCCTTCCTGCTCTGGGGCGGCGGCTACTGGGCGGGCAAGGGCGCGCTGGACTTCAGCGGCGGGTACGTGATCCACCTGGCCGCCGGCGTCTCCGGGTTCGTGGCGGCGGCGGTGGTCGGGCCGAGGCTCAAGCGCGACCGGGAGCACGGCGTGCCGAACAACCTGCTGATGGTCTCGGTGGGGGCGGGCATCTTGTGGCTCGGCTGGAACGGGTTCAACGGCGGCGACCCGTACTTCGCGGGCGCGGACGCGACCGCGGCCGTGATCAACACCAACCTGGCGACCGCTCTGGCCATGATGACCTGGATCGTCATGGACATGATCGGCGGCCCGGGGAAGAAGGCGACCTTCCTCGGCGGCATCAACGGCATGATCTGCGGCCTGGTCGGCATCACGCCGGCGGCCGGCTACGTGAACGGGTTCGGCGCCATCATCATCGGCGTGGTGGACTCGGCCATCGTCTGGTTCGCGTGGAACTACCTGAGCAGGGTCCGGCCGTTCAGCAAGGTCGATGATGCGCTGGGGGTGGTCTACACCCACGGCATCGCCGGCCTGTTCGGCGGCCTGATGGTGGGCCTGCTGGCCGACCCCAAGATGATCGTCTATCTCGGCATCGGCAAGACCCCCAACGTCACCAGCGCGGGCCTGTTCTACGGGCACCCGAAACAGCTGCTGATCCAGGCCGGGGCCGCGCTCACGATCATCGTCTGGGACGGCCTGGTCACCTTCCTGATCCTCCGCGGCATCGGGCTGTTCATGAAGCTGCGGATACCCGACGAGCAGCTGGAGATCGGCGACGTCGCCGTGCACGGCGAGGAGGCCTACCCGTCCGAGGAACTCACCCGGGTGGGCGCGGTCCCGGCGCTCAGCGGCGCCCCAGCCAGGGACGGGAAAGCCGCGGAACCGGTATCGCACAGCGACCCGTGACGGGAGGTTTAGCGGAACAGCCGGCGGCCTTCCCCGCGCTCGGGAAGACCGCCGGCTGCCGTGCGGCCGCTCAGTTACAGGCCGCGCAGGCCTCGCCCCGCAGGCAGCGATCCTCATCGCCAGGCCTGTTATATTCATAACATGACCGCGAAGAAGGCTGTGCTCAACGTCACCGTGGACGAGTCGCTTGCCGCGGAAGTGCGGGTGGCCGCAGCCCGGGCGGACACCACCATCTCCAGCGTGGTCGAGGAGGCGCTCGCGGAGAAGCTGAAGTGGCACCGGATCCGGATGGACGGCCTCAAGGCCATTGACGAGTACTACCAGGAGCACGGGTACCCGACCGAGGAGGAGATGGCCGAGGCGGCGGCCCAGGTCGCCGAGGAGGAGCGCCTCATCGACGAGGCCGATGCGGCGAGGGAGGCCGATCGTCGCAGCCGCCACCGCACCCGCGGGCCGGCAGCCGCCGGCCCCGGTGCCACCCGCCGCCGGGGCACCGCATGAGCAGGCGCTACGTCTATGACGCCGGCGCGCTCATCGCGATCGACAAGCGTGACGAGGCCGCTCTGCGGCGGCACCAGATGCGGCTCGCCTGGGGTCACGAGATGATCGTGCCGGCCCCGGTGGCCGCACAGGTGGTGCGCAATCCCCGGCGGCAGGCGCGGCTGATGCTCACCCTGCGCGGCTGCGACGTGGTGCTGTTCGGACCCGGCCAGGTCCTGCCCGTGGGGGCGCTGCTGGCGGGGGCAGGCACCTCGGACGTGGTGGACGGGATGGTGGCGGTCACCGCCGTCGAGGCCGACGCGGCCGTGGTCACCACCGACCCGGGCGACATCAGGCACCTGCTGAAGACGCTGGGCGTCCAGCTGGCGGTGCTGGCTCCCTGACGGCTCCGGTCACAGGCCGGCGACGGCGGGGATCACCTCGCTGCCGATGATCTCCAGCGGGGTCACGTCCCAGACGTTGGCCACCGCCCCGATCGCCGCCTGGAAGCCCATCTCCGCGAGCTGGCCGAGCTGGTCGATGATCTCGCCGGTCTTCTCGCCCTTGTCGCCCGGGTCGAAGATGAAGTAGCAGGTCTTGGTGATCTCGTCGTAGTCGCGGCCCTCGGTGTCGCAGTGGGCCCGCAGCACGTCCAGCTTGCGGGCCAGATCCGGGGTGGGGAACAGGTTGCAAGCCTGGGCGTAGCGGGCCACGAACCGCAGCGTCTTGCGCTCGCCGCTGCCGCCGATCATGATCGGCGGGTGCGGAACGGACAGCGCCTGCGGTGAGTTGAGCGGCCGCGCCAGCTGGTAGTGCCCGCCCTGGTAGGGGGTCTCGTCGCCGCTCCACATCTGCAGGCAGATCTGGAGCGTCTCCTCCAGCCGCTCGAACCGCTCGGCCACCGGCGGGAACGGGATGCCGAGCCCGCGGGACTCCTCCTCGTTCCAGGCCGCGCCGATGCCCAGCCAGGCCCGCCCGCCGGACAGCACGTCGAGCGTCGTCACGATCTTGGCGAGGATGCCCGGGTACCGGTAGACGGTGCCGGTCACCAGCGTCAGCAGGTTCGCCCGTGACGTGCACGCGGCCAGGTAACCCAGGGTGGTGTAGGCCTCGAGCATCTCCCGCTCGGCCGCGCCGACCCCGCGGATCTGGAAGAAATGGTCCATCACGGCGATGAACGAAAAGCCCGCGTCGTCCGCGGTGCGGGCCACCGCCGCCAGGTCCGGGCCGAGCCGGGCAGGGCCGCCCGGGCTGGTGAAATCGGGGATCTGCAAACCGAGTTTCACGCCACCACCTCCAGGCATGAGGCTCTCACAGCCGCCGGGCCGCCCGGACCGGGGCATCGCCGGGTTCGCGCCACAATGGGGGGATGAGCCCGCCGCCGGTCCCGAAGGCGCGCACCATCGTCACCAGTGACGGGGTGCCGATCGATGCCGCGCACCTGCCGCGCGACAGCGACCTGGCGATCGTGCTGGCGCACGGCTTCACCCTGTCCTGGCAGCATGGCCATGTCTGGCGGGTGGCCAACCGGCTCAACCGGGTCGCCGGGGTGGTGACCTTCGACTTCCGCGGGCATGGCCGGTCGGGTGGCCTGTCCACCATGGGCGACCGGGAGATCCGTGACCTCGATGTGGCCGTGGCGTACGCGCGGGAACTGGGCTACCAGCGGATCGCCGTGGTCGGCTTCTCGATGGGTGCGTCCATCGTGGTGCGCTACGCGGGCCTGATCGGCGGGGTGGACGCCGCCGTCTCGGTGAGCGGCCCCGGGCGCTGGTACTACCGCGGCACGGTGCCGATGCGCCGGGTGCACTGGGCGGTCGAGCGGCGGGCCGGCCGGCTCCTCACCCGCACCTGGCTGAAGACCAGGGTGAGCCCGGCGCGATGGAACCCGGTGCCGGTCCCGCCCGCGGAGGCCGCGGCCAAGGTGGCTCCCATCCCGTTCCTGGTCGTGCACGGCGACCAGGACGAGTACTTCCCGGTCGAGCACGCCCATCAGCTTTATGACGCCGCTCACGAGCCGAAGGAACTGTGGGTGGTACCGGGCTTCGGGCACGCCGAATCCGGCGCCAGCAATGGCCTGGTCGACCGGATCGGGGAGTGGGTCAAGCAGGCGGCGGTGCCCCGGCTGGATGGCCAGCCCGCGCCGGCCACCGGTGCGGTCGGCCAGGCGGTCGGCCAAGCCGGGCGAACCTGTCCGTAATACCACTTTCTGGGAAATCTTTTGCTCTTCCGAACATTGTTTCGTGATATAAAATCGGCTGGTACCAGATACTCCCCTGTTCGACCAGGTGAAGACCGGTTTGCGCAGGTAAATGCGTCACGCTGGATCCTGCGCCGCCGTTTGGTATCAAAAGAACGATTGCAGAAGAGGGCGGCTGTGACGGAGTCAGATCGGCGGATCGCCGGCAGGTACAGCGTGCAGAGCGTGGCGCGGGCACTACGGTTGGTCGAGATGGTGGCGGACGGCCCGGTGGGCGGGGTCTCGCTCAGTGAACTGTCCCGGGGGCTGGGGATCTCCAAGAGCAGCACGCTGTCCCTGGCCCGGACCCTGGTCGGTTTCGGGTACCTGGTTGACGGCCATCCCGGCTACACGCTCGGCCCGGCGCTGGGCCGGCTGGGTGACGCCGTATACCGGCAGCTCCCGCTGTGCGGCCTGGCCCGCCCGGCCATCGAGGATTTGCTGCGCGCCACCAGCCTGACCTCGCAGGTCGCGGTGAGCGATCACGGTTACCTGGTGTTCGTCGACCGGGTGCACAGCCCCGGCCAGGTGCGCTGGTACACCCAGCTGGGCGAGCGCGAACTGCCCTACCTGTCGGCTGCGGGCAAGGCGATGCTGTCGGCCATGGGCGTGGCCAACGTCCGGCAGCTGTGTGCCGAGCATGGGATGCCGGCCCGGACCGACCACACCATCACCGACGTCGACGCGCTGCTGGACGACCTGGCCGCCGCTCGCAGGCGCGGGTTCGCCGTGGACGACGAGGAGGACGCGGACGGGGTGGTCTGCGTCGGCGCCGCGTTCTTCGGTCGCGGCGACGCGTGCGCCGGCGCGCTGAGCGTCACCGGCGTGAAGGACGAGCTGCCGGCCTCCAAGATCGGCGAGCTGGGGGGAATTGTCCGCCGCGCCGCCGACCGCGTGTCCGCCATCCTGGGCGGCCACTCCTACGCCGAGCTGAGCCTGGCCACCGCCTACTGAGCGCCGCCGCTAGTGTCCTGCGCCTGAAATTCATTGTAGAAGTACTGGGCTGGCCCTATGGCGAAGATGGGGCGGCCGATGGCTGAGCTGGTGCTGTCGGGCGAGGAACGGGCGGCGCTGGTGCGCTGGTCGCGGCGGGCGGAGTCGTCGCAGGCGCTGGCGCAGCGCTGCCGGATCGTGCTGGGGTGCGCGGCTGGCAAGACGAACCAGCAGGTCGCTGCGGAGCTGGGCATCTGGCCGCAGACGGTGGGCAAGTGGCGGGCGCGGTTCATTGCCCGGCG
>DATDGI010000374.1:0-7607 GCA_036522155.1 Streptosporangiaceae bacterium | reverse complement strand
GTCGGGTTGGCCTTCTCGATGGTCAGGTAGGTGCCGTCGGCGGTGTCGTCACCCGGCATGCCGCTGGAGTCGGTCCAGACCCCGAACAGCTTGTTCTTCCAGTAGATCCTGGTCTTGTGTGTCCGGGTGCTGGTCACCCCGATGAGCGAGTTGCCGATGTGGAACCCCTGGCTCAGGTTGGCCGTGCCGAACACGCCCGGCGCGAACTCCAGGCCGTTGAAGTGCGCCACGAAGCTGACGTTGGTGTGCTCCGGCCAGTAGACCTGGGTGCGGAAGTCCAGCGCCTGGTTGCCGTCCCACATCCAGGCCCCGACCACCGGTTTCGAGCTCTTGATCTCGATCGCCTGCTCCACCGCGGCCCGGCGGGTGACCGGCGAGCTGAAGGTGATCATGATCGGCATGCCGACGCCGTAGGTCTGGTTGCCGAGCGCGGTGGTGGCCGACATGGTCGCCGACGGGGTCAGCGTGCGGAACGTGCTGGTCGCGGTGCTCGTCTTGCCCGACGGGTTCACCGCCGTCACGGTCACGTTGTACTTGGTGGACGGCCGCAGCGCCCACTTGGTGTGCCAGGACTGCGCGCCGGTCGCGAGCAGGCCCGCCACCGAGTCGCTGCCGGTGGTCACGCTCACGTTGCTGATCTTGCCCTGGCTGACGGTGACCGAGATGCCCTTGCTCGGGTTGACGTGGGTGGTGCCGCTGGCCGGGCTGATGACCACCTGGGCCGGCGGCGAGACGGATGGGGACGCGGCCGCGTGGCCGTTGTGGCCGGCCGCCTGATGGCCGGCTGGGCTTGAGCATGCCGCGGCGAGCAAGGCCGCCGCTCCGGTAACCGCAATGATGCCCAGCCGGACTCGGCGGCTGGGCAGGTCGCGCCGACCTGCGCGAGTGTGGACGCTCTCCCGCACTCTGGTCCTCCTGTTTGCGCTGATCCGGAGGCCACGGGGCGGTGCCTTAACCCGTGGCCTGGGCTCACCGGCCTGCCTGCGATGACGACGCTGATCCCTCGCCCTGCCCGGTAGGTCCAGGACCGGCCTCGCGGTCGGTCAAAGTACCCCGTATAGAGACGGACTGGACAGGCCGAAGGTTCACGTCCAACTGTAGCGGTAGCGGGCGATGCGGACGCCTCGTATAGATCAGCATGAGCACGGACAACAGGGCGATAGCGATGGCGGTCCAGGGGACCACCTCACCGATGCGGTCGAACGGGGTCAGCGCCGCGGCCGGGGCCAGCCCCAGCCGCACGACCAGCACCCCACGCTGGCCGGTGGTGAGCGTCGCCAGCAGCCGCCCCTGCGCGTCGTAGGCCACGCTGTCCCCGGTCAGCGCGGCCTGCACGACCGGCCGCCCGGTTTCCGCGGCCCGCACCGCGCCGAGCGACGCGTGCTGGGCGGGCGCCCAGCTCCGCTGGAAGGTGGAGTCGGAGGTCTGGTAGGCGATGAGCTGGGCGCCATGCCGGGCGTCCACCTGCGACATGTCAGGGAAGGCGGACTCGAAACAGATCAGCACGCCGATGGTGACCCGCTGGCCACCCGGCGCGGTGATCACCACCGTCTTAGCGCCGGGGCCTGGCACCATGTTCACCGGCGCGGCCCGGCTGATCCTGGTCAGCCAGCCGAGCTGCTGGCGGAACGGGATGTACTCGCCGAACGGCACCAGCCGCGTCTTCGTGTAGGTGGCCACGATCCCGCGTGGCCCGAGCAGGACCGCGGTCTTGGATTTCCTCCCGCCGATCACGGTGTCCTGGTCGGCCAGGATTTGCGCACCGTCAGCGGCCGACAGCGCTTCCAGCCGGGCCCGCAGCCCGGGCGAGGTGGCAATGTCGCTGTCGACGCTGCTTTCGCCCCACGCGATCAGGCCCGGGTGGCGGCGGCCGAGCCCGGCCGAGAGCTGCTGGCTGGCGACTGGCCCGGGATCGATGCCCGGCTGCACCAGCGCCACGGTCAGGAAACGGGTGGGGTGCGGCGGCGGCGTGAGCGCGAAGGCGGCCGGCCCGGCCGCGACCGCCACCGCCACGGCCGCCGCGCCCAGCGCGCGGATGGCCAGTCGCCCGCCGGTCAGCAGGATCACGATGCCGGTGTTGGCGGCCACGATGGCGAAGCTGACCAGCCACACCCCGCCGACCGCCGCCAGCCCCAGTACCGCCGGGTGCTGCCACTGGCTCACCCCCAGCAGCGCCCACGGCCCGCCCAGTGCCTGCCAGGACCGGATCCACTCGACCACCAGCCACCAGCTCGGCACCACCAGCAGGGCGGCCGCGGCCCGGGCGGCGCCGGCGGGCGGGCGCAGCAGCAGCCAGGTGCTCACCGCCACCGGTATCCACAGGGCGCCGAGCACCACCGCCACCAGCAGCAGGGCCGGTCCGATGTTCGGCGTGAGCCAGTAGTGAGCGGCCAGGATGAAGCCCGCGCCGAACCACCAGCCCCGGACCACCGCCTCCCGCGCCGACGGTGACCCGCGCATGATGAGCAGCCCGGGCACCAGCCCGAACCAGGCCAGGAACTCAAGGTTGGCGGCCGGGAAGGCCAGCACCGGCAGCGCGCCGGCCAGCAGGGCGGCATACCTGATCGGCTTGGTCAGACCACGCCATACCGCCATGCCCCCATTGTGCGCCGCGGCGGCGGTTGCTGGTGTGCGAGGCTGGGGAGGTACCGGTCGCAGAAGGAGGCCGCCATGGCGGAGACCGCGTCGGGGCCAGCCGGGGCTGAGGACGAGGCGAGCCCCGAGGACGAGGCGAGGCGCAAGTTCCGGGAGGCGCTGGAACGCAAGCAGGCCAGGGAGGCCGACGCCACCAGCGCTGGCCGGGGCAAGGGGACTGGGAAGATTCACGGCGCGCATGGGCCGGCCCGGCACCGGCGCTCGTTCCGCCGCAAGAGCGGCTGAACCTGCCGGTGCCGGTCAGGGCCGGGCCGGGCGGGCGCCGGCCAGCACGCGGGCCGGGGCCTCGGGCGGCCGCGCCGGTTCCCTGGCGGGCCCGCCGCGCAGTTCGTCCACGCGTACCAGGGTGACGCCGGCGAGGATGAACGCGCCGCCGAGGAACTGCACCGGCGAGGGCAGCTGGCCGAGCAGCAGCCAGGCGAACAGGATCGCGAACAGCACCTCGGCCAGGCCGACGAACGAGGCCACCTTCGCGCCGAGCCGGCGGGCCGCGCCGATCCCGGCCACATAGGAGATGACCGCGGCTACCAGCGAGAGGCCCAGCACCGGCACGATCCAGCTGACGTGGTGACCGAGGAAAACGACGTCGCCGGCGCGGTAGCTGATGGGCAGCACCCCGAGCCAGCCCAGCGTGGCCAGGGTGGCCGCGCCGGTGCACATGCCGACCCAGGCCATGACGATCGGCGGCAGCGGCTCGGATGCCTCGGCCGCCGACAGCAGGAAATAGGCGGCCAGCCCCACCGCGGCCAGCAGTCCCCACATCACCCCGATCGCGTTGATGTGGACCGACCCGGCCAGGTTGAGCACGAACGCCAGGCCGGTGATCGCGGCCGCGCCACCGATCGCGGTCAGCCTCCGGGGCCGCTGCCCGTGCCGCAGCCACAGCCAGCCGACCACCAGCACCACGCCCAGGTACTCAAGCAGCAGCGCGACGCCGATCGGTATCCGCTGGATGGCGTTGAAGTAGCACAGCTGGGCGCCGGCCACCGCGATCAGCCCGTAAGCCGCCGCTCGGCCCCCGCCCCGGCGCAGCATGGCCCACCGGCCGCGCAGCTGCAGCATTGCCGGGACGGTGAGGATACCCGCCGCCAGCGCGATCCGGGCGATCACCGCGGCCGCCGGGCTCCATCCGGCCGCGATCAGCGAGGAGCCGAACGTACCCGAGGTCCCGAAGGTGGCCGCCGACAGCACGGCCAGGGTCAGGCCAGCGCCACCCTGGGCGGACCAGGTGACGCGGCGCGGGCTGGCGGTCACGGCACACCTCCCTTGTAATGAGTAAAATCAAGTATAGTAGTGACACTAGCCGGGGGCGCGAAAGGAGTCAAATTGCTTTTTGCCCATGACACCGAGGTCGCGCTGGCCGCTGCCGCCGCCCTGGTGAACACCGGCCGGGGCGGCCATGAGCTGCTGCCCGACCAGGCCGCGCTCGACAAGTTCGTGCGGGACTGGGGCTGGACCGGGGAGCGCACCAACGATCAGGCCGAACTCGACGCCGTCCGGGCGCTCCGCCCGCGGCTGGAGCGGGTGTGGGAACTGGCCGAGGACGACGCCGCGGATCTGGTCAACGCCCTGCTGCGGGAGGCGTCCGCGCTGCCGCAGCTGGTCAAGCACGACAACTGGGGCTACCACCTGCATGCCACCCCGGCGGACGCGCCGCTGGCCGACCGGATGGCGGTCGAGGCGGCGATGGCGTTCACTGACGTGATCCGGACCGGGCAGCTCGACCGGCTGCGGCTGTGTGCCGCCCACGACTGCGACAACGTGCATGTCGACCTGTCCAAGAACCGGTCCCGCCGGTTCTGCAGCATCTCGTGCTCCAACCGCACCAACGTCGCCGCCTACCGCACCCGGCGGGCCGCCGCGGGCGGCTGAATCCCCGCCCCGCCGCCCGGGCCGGGATCGGGCCGGGGACGGCGCAGACGTTTGGCCGAATCAGGGTGAGGAGAGCTGGTAGGGCCGTGGGCGGCCGAGCAGCCACTGCCACAAGTTGCGGCGGCGCGGGCGGGCGACGAGATGGCCGCTGCCGACCTTGCCGGACACGATGACCTGCAAGAGGACCGGCACGTCCGGACCCCAGGGGGCGCGCACCTTGACATGCCCGCTGCGGACCGCGACGTCGTCGGTGTCGACCACCACGCCCGGCCTGGTCAGCAGGGTCAGCGAACCGCTGCGTACCTCGGCGTCGATGCGGAGCAGGCGCTCGGCGATCACGGCGTGGGTGAAGTCCAGCTGGGCGTGGCCGCTGGTCACCCGCACCTCCATCTGCCGGGGCACCACCCAGCGGCCCTCACGCTTGGTGTGGCCGCTGCGCACGTCGATCCGCACCAGATCCTTCGGTCCGGCCCGCGCGACCGCCAGGGCCAAACCGGGCTCAGCGGGCAGATCCCGGGTGAGCGCGGCCAGTTCGGCGTAGGTGCGCGCGGTCAGCGCCGCTTCCAGCCGCTCGTCGAGTTCTTCGGCGGTCAGCCGGCCGTCGCCGGCCGCGACCCGCAGCACTTCGACCACCCGGTCCCGGTCCTCGTGCGACGCCCGCAGCTCACCGCGTGAACCGGCCTCGTCTGGCTGCCCGAACGGGGATACCTCGCCTGCCATGGGACATACTTTAGGGCGGCCCGGGCCCCCGGCGCCCGGCTCAGTGAACGGCCCCCGGCAGCCGCCGGTCAGCCCGCGGAGACCACCAGAGAGATCTCGGTGCCCGCGAGCGCCTTGCTGACCGGGCAGCTGTTCTTGGCCTCCTGGGCGATCTTGGCGAAGTCTTCCGGGCTCACGCCGTCCGCGGAGCCGCTGACCGTCAGCTTGATGCCGTGAATCCGGAGGCCGCCGGCCGGGTCGGGGCCGAGCGTCACGTCGGCGGAGACGTCGAGGGACTGCCCGCTGCCGCCCGCGGCGCCGAGCAGGGCGGAGAACTGCATCGCGAAGCAGGCCGTGTGGGCGGCGGCGATCAGTTCCTCCGGACTGGTGGTGCCGTCGGCGTTCTCGGAAGTCCGCTTGGGGAAGCTGACCTGGTAGCTGGCGAGACCGGAACTGACCAGCGTGACGGTGCCGGTGCCATCCTCCAGTCCGCCGGTCCAGATGGTGCGGGCGCTGCGGGTGGGCATTGCTCCTCCTTGGCGTTGGGTCGCTGCGGGACCAGGCGGCTCGGCCGGAGCCCGGCTGGCCGGGCCGGCGGGCCGCTGCGGGAACAGCTTGCCACCGGGCGCGGCCGTGCGGCAGTGTCGCGGGTGCCGGAATTCCCCGGCCCGCTCAGCCCAGGAAGTCCAGCACCACGCGACGGTACTCCTGTGGCGCCTCGATGCTGGGGATGTGGCCGCAGCCGGGGATCACGACGAGCTGGGAGCCGGCGATCGCGGCGGCGAGCGGATGGGCCTGGACCGGGCCGCAGAGCATGTCCAGCTCACCGGCCACGATGAGGGTCGGGCTGGAGATCCGGGCGGCCAGCGGGCGCAGGTCGACCGACTGGAACAGGCCGCTTTCCCAGGCCTGGCCCGCCGCCAGGTCGGCCTTCATCGCCTGGTTGAACCTGGCCAGGCCGGCCGCTACCTCCGGCCGGTCCGGTTCGGCGACGTACAGCGGCAGCACCGTCGCCATCATCCGCTCCATCTCGGCCGGGTCGGTGGCGGCCAGGATGCGCCCGGTCCACTCGTCCATGACCAGCCGCGCCTCGGGGTACCAGGGGGCGGCCGCGTGCCGCTGGATCAGCGCCTCGTACTCGGCCTCGGCCGCGCCGCCCGCGTCGGCATCGGCTTCGGGCCCGATGCCGAACCCGGCGACCGCGATGCAGGCCGCGGTGCTCTCCGGGAACAGCGCCGCATAGGCGAGGGCGGTGGTGGCCCCGAACGAGTGACCAAGCACCACCACCTCTGGCAGCCCCAGGGCCCGGCGCACCTCTTCGTAGAAGCGGGCATGCCCTTCGGGGGAGTAGCCGGCCGGGTCTGCGGGCGGGGTGGACGAGCCCGAGCCGGGGGGGTCGATGAGGTGCGAGCGCAAAGCGCCGGACAGCAACTCCGCGTCGCCGTCCATGTAGGCGGCGGAGAACCCAGGGCCACCCGCGAACATGAGCGCGGGCCGGCCGTCCCCGATGATGTGGTAACTCGCGGCCCGGCCTTCGGGCAGTCCGGTGATCTCGGTCATGCGGCCAATTCAAGCGCAGCCCGCCGGTGCGTGCGGGCCGGGACGGGGAGACAATGAGGGGGTGGTAGCGCGCTGGCTCGCGGCCGGAGCCGCGGCGTGGGTCGCTGGCTTCGCCGTGTTCTACGTCGTCCTGATCCACAACCAGGGCGACTCGCCCGTCTGGTGGTTTATCGCGGTCCTGGCCGCCGCGGGTATCCCGCTGCTGATCGCGGCCCTCGGCAAACCGGTCAGGCCAGCCCTGTTCGCCGCCACCATCCTGCTGGGCGGCGCGGCCCTGCTCGGGTTGCTGTCGATCGGCCTGCTGCTGGTCCCGGCCGTGGCCGCCGCCGCGGCCGTGACGGCGATGGCCTTCCGCCAGCCGATGGCCCCGGCCGGCCGGGGGCCGAGCCGAGCGTGATCCGGCCGGCCCTGGCGGGCCGGTCCGCGTCACGCCACCGGACGTTATCTGCGCCCGCGCCGCATCATCGCCTAGGTGCGCGTGGGCCTGGTCTCAGACTGGCCGCACCGCGAACGTGAAGCACTGCGCGATGGCGCTGCGGACGTGCAGGTGGGCCACCCCGGGCTGGGCCATGACCGCGCGGACGGCGACGTCGTGGTCCGCGCCGGCCTCCACGAACGTGATGTGCTTGTAGGCCCGCGCGCCGTCGTGGCCGAACGGGTTGAGCAGGCTGTATGACTTCCTGAGGTCCGGTGGGTACTCGCTGGGGGTCTGGTAGCCGGCACAGCGGCGGAAGCAGACGAACACCGGCCCCGCCTCGGCCCACGGCGTGGTCCAGGGCAGCGGCCACGGGCTGTAGCTGATCAGCGCGATGTCCTCGCCC
>DATDGI010000373.1:0-1540 GCA_036522155.1 Streptosporangiaceae bacterium | reverse complement strand
ACAGCCGGAGCCCATGCAGCCCGAGCCAGCGCCATGACCACCCCGCAGCAGCCGGCCGAGCCGGAGATCCAGGCCGCTGTCGCATTGGCCGACACACCCACCGGGCAGAAAGTCGCCATCATCATCACCGTCCTGCTCGGCAAGGACAACGCCACCCAGATGGCCGACGCGATCAAGGCCACCGCGCGCAACCTGTCCGCCACCGGCCGCCTGTACGTCCCCAACGGGCAGACCCCAGCACCACCACCACCAGGAGGGCCGCGATGAGACCGCTCCTGTTCCACCACGGCTGGCGCTGCGAAGGCCACCACCAGCGCCGCTGGTGGCAGTCAAAACGCCGCCACCAGGCCCGCATGGGCACCTGCCCCGCGCTGGACCCGTGGACAGCCAAACTCGACGCCGCCCTGGCCACCGCTGGCACCCACATGGCGCGCGGCCTCAGCCTCACCAGCGCCCTCACCCTCGCCGCGGCCGAGCACAGCGAAGACCTGTGCCCACCACCAGCCACCCCACCCTGATGCCATGGCGCAACGACCCAGACGCCCGCGCCAGATCAGCCGCCACCTACGGCAGCCCCGCCTACCGGCAGGCACGGGACAGGGCCAGACGCCGCGCCGGTGGCAGATGCGAAGGCTGCGGCCACAAGCACACCCGCCTGCAATGCGACCACATCCGCAACACCGGCACCGGCCCACCCGACCACAGCCTGGCCAACCTCCAGATGCTGTGCATGGGTGAAGGATCATGCCGCTGCCACGAGCGGAAGACCGCCACCGAAGGCGGCGGGTTCCGCAAGACGGCAGCCGACCCGGCCGTCCAGCCGCGGACGACCTGGTGACATCGCCGCACGTCACACCCTCGCGGACGTTTGTGCAGGTCAGCGAGTTGCGAAAGTCCAAACCAAAGGTACGCGGCAGAGCCCGCTCCCTCTAAATCCCCCTCCCCCAAGCCTGGGAGGGCCGCCTGCCGGTCACGGAGGGTGACAATCCCCCCGGGCACCGTCAGCCGACGATCCTGATCTGTGCCCGCCGTGGCGGGGGCATGGTGAGGGCGATCTGGACGGCGCCGGCGGCGGCGTAGGCGGCGTCGACGTGGCCGCGTTCGCCGCCGCCTTTGCGGGTGAACCGCCACCCGTCGCCGGAGGGGAGTTTGCTGGCGTACTGGATGTGGGCGTTGAGGAGGTCCTGGCCGGCGTGGACGATCTGGCGGCCTTTGACGAGCCCGGCGAGGCCCTGGCAGGCTTCGGCGACTCTGGTGCCGGTGATCGAGCCGTCTTCGGGTATCTCGGTGGGTTCGCGGCGGCCGCCGCGCTTGTTGATGCGCAGCGCGAGGGGGCGGATGAGGGGGCCGAGTTCGGCGCCGGGGCCGCCGGGGTACCAGCCGAACGCGGCTGGCTTGATGCGGGCCAGCCAATCGGGGAGTTCGCCGCGGGCGCCGTCGCTGGAGTTCCACGACCAGGCGATCTCGACCCGGATGCGGCCGTCTGCGAGGAGGGCGGCGACGGCGAGGGTGGCGTGCTGGCCGTCTGGGGCGACGTCGA
>DATDGI010000372.1:0-17398 GCA_036522155.1 Streptosporangiaceae bacterium | reverse complement strand
TCGTGGTCGGCGTGCTGCTGATCGTCTTGACCTGGGTGTACTTCCTGACCACCTCGGTGCAGAACGCGTTCACCGACGTGATCGCGGTCACCGGGCTGGTCTTCTCGATCTTCTACATCCTGACCGCGCTGGCCACCATCGCCTACTACCGTCGCCGGATCTTCACTGGAATGCGCGACTTCCTGGTCCTCGGCCTGCTGCCACTGGCCGCGGCCGCGTTTCTGGGCTGGATGTTCACCAAGTCGGTCCAGAACGCGCCGCAGACGCAGCGCTGGTCGCTGATCGGCATCATCGCGCTGGGCGTGATCCTGCTGCTGGCCGCCCGGTTCATCCTGCGGTCCCCGTTTTTCCAGATCAGCCGGGAGAGCGACAGCCAGTGACGCCGGGCGCCGTCGGCCAGGTCCCGGCGCAGGCCGTCACCCGGTGCGTTGCGCCAGGCTCGTGCGGACCGCCTCCGTCAGCGGATCGGCCGGTGGCAGGGCCCGTTCACAGCGGGCCAGTGTGTCGCGAAGCAGGGTTGTCGCGTCGGTGACCCGGCCCACCCGGTCGTACACCTGGGCCAGGTCCGCACAACTGGCCAGGGTGTCGCGATGGTCCGGGCCGAGCGCCCGGTCCAGGCTGGCCCGGTTCTCCTCGCGGAGCTGGAGGGCGGAGGCCATCCGGCCCGCCGAGTCGTAGGCCGAGCCGAGCGCGCTGCGCAGGCCGATCGTGCCGGGGTGATCCCGGCCCAGCGCGCGTTCGGAGTCGGCTAGTGCCCGCTTGTACTGGGAGAATGCGGTCTTGATCCGGCCGTCGGCAAAGTAGGAGTCCGCGAGCTGGCGGCGTGCGGTCAGCGTGGCCGGATGACCGGGGCCCTGGATGCGCTCACGGCTGTCCACCGTCTGCCGGTACAGCCTGATCGCGTCGGTGTACTGCCCGGCGGCCCAGTAGGCGGCGGCGAGCTCACCCCAGGCGCTCAGCGTCTCGATCTGCTCAGCCCCGCGGATGCGCTCGTAGTCGCTGACCACCCGATCCAGCGCGGTGATGGCGTCGCCCACCTGTCCCGCCGCCACCAGCGCGTGGCCGAGGTCGCGCCGCGCGGCGATGGCGCTGGGGTGATCAGGCCCGAGCACGCGGACCCGCTCATCCAGCACCCACCGGTACTGCGAGACGGCCTCCGCCGTCTGCCCGGCCGCCAGGCACGCGGCGGCGAGGTGCTCCCCGATGGCCAGGGTGTCCGGGTGGCCGCGCCCCAGCATCCGGTCGCTCACTCCGGCCAGCTCCTGCCAGTAGCCGACCGCGGGACCGGTGAGGCCGGCCCGGTCCATGCTCCGGCCCGCCCGCAGCAGGAGCGGATGGCAGCCGCCTGCCCACAGCCGGTCGCCGGTGACCCGCTGCAGGCTGACCGCGCAGGATCGGAGCGCCGCGGCCAGCCAGGGCGGCTGCTCATCGGCGGGCCACACCTGCAGCAGCGCATCCGCGGCCGCGCCCGACGCCTGGGCCAGCGTCTCGGGCGGCACCGCCGCCCGGACCGCGGCCTGGACCACGGCGTTCATCTGCACCAGCGCTATCGGGCCCGCAGCCTCGGCTGACAGCAGGCCGGCCTGCTGAGCGGCGAGAACCGTCTTGCGGGCGCAGTCCTGGTCGGCCAGGCTCCCGCCGCCCACGTCGGCGAGCAGTTCACCGGCGGCCGGGGTGGTAAAGACGGTGCCGGGGATCCCGTGCCCGTCCAGCAGGGCGGCAATGGCCAGCACGGCCTGGGCGGTGCCACCCGGCGCCAGCCAGTCAGCGTGGTCAGCCGAGATCTCCCAGGTGACAGCGGCGGCTGGCGAGGATCCGCCGGCCTCGGCCAGCTGGGCCCGCTTGCGCAGGAAGCGGTCGCGGTATTCCCGGCAGGCCAGCCCCGAGCTGGCCATGACCGCTCCGGCCTGCGCGAGGGCCAGCGGTTCGAAGCCGAGATCCTGGACCAGCTCTTCCGCGCCCTGCCGTGTGGCCGCGTCGGTGCCGAGGCGGCTGGTCAGCTGGCCCAGCGCCTCGTCCGGGCGGAAGACCCCGACCGCGTGCACCAGCCGTCCCTGCTCGGCGGGGAAAGCGGCCGGGTCGGCGGTCGTGATCAGGACCCGGCCGGCCTGCCCGGCCGGCCACAGGCCCGCCAGGTCCGCCTGATCCCGCAGGTCGTCCAGGACCACCAGCCAGGGGCGGCTGGTCTCGCCGAGCCATGCGGCGAAACGCTGGGCCACCGATTCGCTGTCCCCGGTGGGATCGGCGCCCAGCGCGTCCGCGGCGGCCTCCACGAAGCCGGACAGCACCGACGCCCGGCTGGTCGCGGTGATCCACACGAGCAGCTCCAGCCGGTGCGACCGCCACAGCGACTCGGCGATCCAGGCCGCGAGCTGGGTCTTGCCGCATGGCTCGAGCCAGCCGCCGGGACCCTCGCCGGCCACCCGGGCCGGGACCAGCACAACCTCGGCCCCGGCGACCAGGGCTGCGGCCAGGTCGGCTGCGGTGTCCGCCCTGGCATTCACCCCGTCGGCCAGCGCAGGCACCGGACCGGACCGGACGGGCCACGCCACCTGCCCGGTCTGTGCGCCCACCGTTCCCCCACCGCCCCGTCCGCAGTTACCTGATCAGCCCAGATCCAGGTGATATTACCTTGTGTAATTATCATGTCACTACTTGCTCACAAGGCAATCCGGGCTGCGGCGGTGGTGCGTCGGCGGCTGGTGATCCGGAATGCCCCGATCAGGTAAAACAGGGGAGTGCCAGAGCTTCCCGAGGTCGAGGCCGCCCGCCGCCTGATCGCTGACCACGCCCTGCACCGGCCGATCGTGGACGTGGATGATTCCGACACCTATGTCGGGCGGCCGCACGCACCGGGCGAGCTGCGCGGCGCGCTGACCGGGCGCAGCCTCACCGCCGCGCACCGGCGCGGCAAGACGATCTGGCTCGACACCTCCGCCATCGGTGGCGCCGCCACGCCGGGCGGCCCGGAACTCGGTATCCACCTGGGCATGAGCGGCCGCATCGTGATCACCAGCCCGGACGGCAGCGTGGCCGAGGCCGGCGATCCACCGGGCTACGGCGGCCGGGAGCCCCGGGCCGTGTGGAACCGCTTCACCCTCATGTTCGCCGACGGCGGCCGCCTGGTCCTGCGAGACCCTCGACGGCTGGGACGGGTCCGGCTCAATCCCGACGTCGGCGCGCTCGGGCCAGACGCCGGGCAGGTCACCGCGGCCGAGTTCCGCGCGCTGATCACCAAGGGGACGGTCGCCGTCAAGGCACGGCTGCTCGACCAGCACAAGATCGCCGGTGTCGGCAATCTCCTGGCCGACGAGATTCTCTGGCAGGCCAGGGTGCCGCCGCAGGCCCGGGTGAATAGCCTCTCCCCGGCACAGGTCAACCGGCTTTACCGGGCCCTGACGTCGGTGCTGGCATCGGCTCTCGCCAACGGCGGCGCGCATACGGGGGAGATGATCGCGGCCCGTCACCCGGGCGGCACCTGCCCGCGGGATGGCGCCCCGATGGTGCACGGCACGGTCGGCGGCCGGTCCACCTGGTGGTGCTCGCGCGAGCAGGCCTTGCGCAAGCAGGAGCAGAGAGGCCGCGTGAAATAGCCGGGCCCGGGCCAGCGCTGTGTATGGCAGAGACGACAAAAGGGAGTGCAGCACGATGAGCGGCAACGTTGAGAAGGCCATCCTGGCGGGCGGCTGCTTCTGGGGCATGCAGGATCTCATCCGCAAGCGTCCCGGCGTGATCTCGACCCGCGTCGGCTACAGCGGTGGCGACGTGCCGAACGCGACCTACCGCCACCACGGCACCCACGCGGAAGCCATCGAGATCATCTTCGACCCGGCCCAGATCTCCTACCGGGATCTGCTCGAGTTCTTCTTCCAGATCCACGACCCGACCACCGTCAACCGGCAGGGCAACGACATCGGGGCCAGCTACCGTTCGGCCATCTTCTACACCAGCGACGCGCAGAAGCAGGTGGCCGAGGACACCATCGCCGACGTCGAGGCCTCGGGCCTGTGGCCGGGCAAGGTCGTCACCGAAGTCGCGCCCGCCGGGCCGTTCTGGGAGGCCGAGCCCGAGCACCAGGACTACCTGGAGAAGTACCCGAGCGGCTACACCTGCCACTACGTCCGCCCTGGCTGGAAGCTGCCCCGCCGCGCGGGCACGGCCGCGCAGTAACTGGTTACCCCGGCGGGCGTGGCCGCTCGCGGCCAGCGCAGTTAGTCTCCTCATCAGCCCGGTAACTACGCGGCCGGCCCGGTCGGGTGACCCGGCTGGCAAAGGCTGAGGCGGCATGGCTGACGTCGCAAGCGGTACGGCGGTTCCGCCATCCCGTCGCGCCGCCGCCGCCAGCATCAGCGGCGGCAGCCTGCCAAAGCCGCTCACCAGCTTCATCGGCCGGGAACGTGAGCTGGCGCAGGCCAAGCAACTGCTCCAGGTCAGCTACCTGGTCACGCTGACCGGGCCAGGCGGAAGCGGGAAGACCCGGCTTGGCATAGCGCTGGCCGCCGAGGTGGCCGCCGACTATCCCGATGGGGTGTACTTCGTGCCGCTGGCGCCGGTCCGGGATCCGGGGCTGGTGCCATCGAGCATCGCCCAGGGCATCGGGCTGCAGGATGCCCGGGACCGGCCGCTGATGGAGCACCTGATCAGCCAGTTGCGCGAGCGGCGGCTCCTGATCGTCCTGGACAACTTCGAGCACCTGCTGGGCGGCGCCCCGGTCGTGACACAGCTGCTGCAGGAGACGAGTGCCCTGCGCATCCTGGTCACCAGCCGCTCGTCCCTGCGGGTCTCGGGCGAGCAGGAGTGCCCGGTCCCGCCGCTGGCGGTCCCGGACCTGGCCGCCCGCTCCACGCCGGAATCGCTGGCCGGCTGCGAGTCGGTGCGCCTGTTCGCGGAGCGGGCGGCCGCCGCCACGCCCGGCTTCGCCATTGACGAGAAGAACGCGCCCGCGATCGCGCAGATCGCCCGCAGGCTGGACGGCCTGCCGCTGGCCATCGAGCTGGCGGCGGCCCGGGTCAAGCTGCTGCCGCCGGGATCGATCCTGGCCCGGCTGGAAGACTCGCTCAGCCTGCTGACCGGCGGCAGCCGCGACCTCCCGGACCGGCTGCAGACACTGCGCGCCACCATCGCCTGGAGCTACGACCTGCTGACCGACGGGGCCAGGCGGCTCCTCGCGGTGTGCTCGGTGTTCGCCGGGGGCGCCACCCTGGAAGTCATCGAGGCAGTCTGCGACAGCGCCGTGGACATCGGCCTGCCCGTGCTCGATGGCCTGGCCGAACTGGTTGATCAGAGCCTGCTGAGGCAGCGCAGCCCCGAACCGGGCCTGGCCCGTTACGCAATGCTGGAGACGATCCGTGAGTACGCGGCCGAGCACCTCGGCCAGATGCCGGAAGCGGACCGGATCCACGGCGCGCACGCCGGAGCCTTCCTGGCCCTGGTCCAGGCCGGCGACCGGCCGCATGCCGGCCTGGCCAAGATGGACTGGCTGGAGCGGCTCGACACCGAGCACAACAACATCCGCGCGGCGCTCGACTGGTACCGCGAGCACGACCCGCCTGCCGCGCTGCGCCTGGCCGCCTCGATGGCCGCGTTCTGGTCCCTCCGCGGGCACCACACCGAAGGGAGACAGCGCCTGGGCGAGGTGCTCGGCCTCGTCCCGGGCGGGGGCGTTGCGCGGGTCAGCGCCTTGACCGGCGCCGCGTGGCTCGCCCTCGACCAGGGCGACTACCCGGAAGCCAGCCGGCTGCTCGGCGAGGGCATCCAGCTCAGCCAGGCGCTGGGTGACACGGTGGGGGAGGCGATCGCCACCGCGTGCCTCGGCCGCTGCAAGCTGTCGGGCCACCAGATCGCCGAGGCTGGGCCGGACGTTGCGCGCGCCACCGCGCTGGCCACCGAGGCAGCGGACCGCCCGGCGATCGCGTTCACGATGTTCTATTCCGCCGTGATCGCGCTGCTCACAGGCCGGCTGGAAGCCGCCAGCGAGCTGTTCGCCCGGTGCGCGGCGGACGCGGCCAGCCTCGGCCTGGAGCCGCTGACCGCGCGGGCCAGCGTAATGATCTGCTACCCGCTATTGGACCTGGGCGATGTGCCTGCGGCCAAGGCGGCGCTGGCCGAGGGGCTCTCGATCGGGATGGATGTTGGCGATCGCTGGTTCGTCCAGATCGGCCTGGGCGCCTGCATCGGCCTGGCGGTGAAGACCGGGCGGCCCCGGCTCGCACTCCGGCTGGCTGGCGCGGCCGAAGCTTACCGCGGCGCGAACGAATTTTCGATGCCGGGGCCGATGGCGGAAATCGTGGACCGCTGGCTCGCACCGGTCCGCGCCAATGCTGGTCCAGCCGCCGCCCGCCTGTTTGCGGAAGGGCGGCGGCTGAGCCCGGAAGAGGCGGTTCGCCTGGCCCTGGCGAATGAGCCGGATGACGCCCCGGCGCCCGGCCCGCGGCGGACGCTGACCCGCCGGGAGACCGAGGTCGCGGTGCTCGCGGCCCGCGGCCTGACCAACCGCGACATCGCCGCCCAGCTGTTCCTGTCGGTGCGGACGGTCGAGGTGCACGTCGACCACATCCTCACCAAGCTGGGCTTCCGCACCCGGACCCAGCTAGCCGCCTGGGCCTACGAGGAGGGCCTGCTCGCAGTAGATACGTAGCCCCCTACGTAGTTCTTCAGATGGCGCGGGATCGCCGTAGGCCGAGAGTTGGCCGCATGGATAGTACCCAGACCGCCTGGCCGGCCGCCCCGGCACCCATCACTGCCGCCTCCCGGCGGACCTCGTCCCGTCCCGACTGCCAGGTGCTGGTCGTCGGGGCCGGCCCCACCGGGCTGGTCCTCGCGGCGGAACTGCTCGCCCGCGGGATCTCGACCCGCATCATCGACAAGGGCGACGGGATCGCGCTGGAGGCCCGGGCAATCGGCATCCACGCCCGCACGCTGGAGGTCCTCGACATGATGGGCCTGGCGGAGCGGTTCACCGAGCACGGGCAGGTGGTGCGCCAACTCCGGTTCTACTCCGAGGGCCGGTGCCTGGTCGGCCTGGAGTTCGCGCGCTGCGGCTCGCGGTTCGGCTTCGCGCTCGACCTGCCGCAGAACGAGACCGAGCGGCTGCTCCGCGCCCGGATCGCCGAGCTGGGCGGAGTAGTCGAGCCACGAACCGAGCTCGCCAGCCTGGACAGCAGCAGCGATGCCGTCACGGCGGTCGTCCGCGGCCCCGCGGGCGAGCCTCAGACGATCACCGCCGGCTACGTGGTCGGCTGCGACGGTGCGCATAGCAAGGTGCGGCGCGAGCTTGGCCTGACCTTCCACGGGCACCCCTACCCGCAGGACTGGCTGCTCGCCGACGTCCTGCTGGACTGCGACCTCCGGGAGGACGCTATGCACGCGTTCTTCCGGGCCAACGGCCTGCCGGTGATCTTCTTCCCGATGCGCGGGCACCGCTGGCGGGTGACCCTGCCGTTCGCAGGGAGCCGCCCCGCGCAGGCGCCCACCCTGGCCGAGATCCAGGAACTGACCAGCCAGCGGGCGCCGGAACCGGTGACCGTGTCCGATCCCACCTGGCTGGCCAACTTCCACTGCCACCGCCGGTCGGCCGATGCCTACCGACGGGGCCGGGTGCTGCTGGCCGGGGACGCGGTGCACATCCACTCCCCGGCGGGCGGACAGGGCCTGAACACCGGCATGCTGGACGCGCACAACCTGGCCTGGAAGCTGGCCCTGGTGGCGTCGGGCCGCGCCCCCGAGACGCTGCTGGACAGCTATGAGACCGAACGGCGCCCAGTGGCCGAAGAGGTCATCAGGCTGACCCACGCACTCGTCCACTACGGCACCCTGACCAGCCCCATCAAGCGGCGGATCCGCGACATCACCGTGCCCGCCTTCGGCCGGACGGCGGTCATCCAGCGGCGGGCCGCCCGCAGGCTCAGCCAGGTCTACGTCGCCTACCCCGCGGACCCGGCGGCCAGCTCCGGCCGTGGCCGCGGCGGGCCTCGGCCCGGGCAGCGCATGCCCGACATCAAGGTCCAGGCCGACGGCGCAGCCACTACCCTGCACGCGGTCCTGCGCAGCAGGCGGCCGGTGCTGGTGATCCCGGCGGCGCGCGCGGCCAGCGTGGTGGACGACGCTGGGCTGCGGCCCTACCAAAAGGACGTCAACGCCGTCATCCGCGGCGCCGGGGAAACGCCCAGGATGCGCAACGGCGCTGCCGGGCCGGTCATCCTGGTCCGGCCGGACGGCTACGTGGCCGCCCGCGGCCGGGCCGGTGACCTGCACGCGGTCACGGCCTACCTGCGCAAGCTCTTCGGGGATGCAGCGTCCCCGGCGGACGCCCCGGCTGACGTGCCAGATCACGTTCCTGCGTGACGGGGGGCGAGCCGCCGGCGGATAGCATGAGCCGGTCCGATGATCGGTCGCGAGGGGAATGAATGACCGCCGGCCTCGCTGAGTTCCGTGAGCTGATGGGCCTCATGCCGCATGCCAGGCTGGCCCTGCTCGGCTTGCTCTTCGATGGGCCCGCTTCCCTCGATGACCTGGTCCGGGTGTCCGCCCTGCCGCGCCGGGATGTGGAGGATTTTCTCGCGGCGCTCGACGGCGCCGAGTTCGACCCGGGCACCCAGCGGTACCGGCTGGCTCCAGGCGCCCGCGACCATTACCAGGACCTGCACGATGAGTTCCGCAAGCACCGGCCGGTGCTGTCTCCCGCTGACGAGGACCGGCTGTGCCAGCTTGCCGAGCGCCTCATCCAGGGAGTGCCGCCGCCGCGGAAACGCTATGACCACGTGCAGGCCACCCCGGAAACCGTGGTGCGGCGCGTCAAGTGGCTGACGGAAACCTTTGACCTGAGTACCGCGTCAGTGCTGTTCGCCGGTGATCACGACCTCACGTCTCTCCTGCTCGCGCAGGTAGCCACCGATGCGAAGGTCACGGTGGCCGACATCGACGAGCACCTGCTGGCCTACATCGAGGACTGTGCTGGGCAACTTGGCTGGCCGGGGCGTATCGGCTGCGTGTACGCCGATTTCCGGTTCGGCCTCCCGCCCGCCCTGGCCGGCACTGCCGACGTGGTCTTCACCGATCCCCCGTACACGGCCGAGGGGCTGTCGCTGTTCCTGTCCCGGTCCCTGGCCAGCCTGCGACGGCACAGTGCCGATGGCCGGGTGATGATCGCTTTCGGCCACAGCCGCAGAAGGCCTGATCTCGGCCGGGCTGCGCAACGTGAAATCCTGCGGCTGGACGCGGTCATCGACGGCATGGTGCCGCACTTCAACAGCTATTTTGGCGCGCAGGCGGTGGGCTCAGCCAGCGACCTCTACTGTTGCCAGCCGGCCGCCCGCACCTCCCGCCGCATCGACCGGCAGGCGCGCCCGGAAGCTGCCCGCGGCATTTATACGCACGGTGAGCACTCGGTGGAAAGCCAGCCAAACCGCGCGGCCGATATCCTGCGGCTCCTGCCGGAGATCATCCGCCCCGGCCCGCCCCATCCGCAGCGCACCGGCCTGGTCACGGCCGCGCCCGGGCCGGCCCGTGAGTTCGGCTCGGTCATCGGGCTCGGCACGCTCATGGATAAAGGAGTGGACCCGTCCGTGACGCGCCGGGTGGATGAGTTCGTGATCGACCTCAGGGACGATCCCGGCCCCTGGCTGATGCGCAGCTTGCTCGCGCTCAACGCGGACAAGGTCACCTGTGTCCTGCCCCGCCGTCATGAGGGCCTGGCCGGGTTCGAGGCCGGCGCCCCGGCGTGGGAGCTGCTGAGGCGGAAGTACCCGTCCATGTCTGCTCGCGAGCTGCCCGATGCCGGGCTGGTCACCCTGCAGTGCGAGCGCGCCGGTTCCCGGGCGGCAGAAGCCGGTGATGAGCTGGCCGCGTTCATCCTCCAGCGCGCGCATGGCCGGCTCGGGAACGTATGGCGGGAGGGGCTCATCGGCGTGGCCCAGCGCGGTGGCCGGACCCTGACCCAACGGGAGGCACGGAGCCTGGTTGAGTCGCACGCCGCCAACAGCCATGATCTCGCGCTGCGGCTGATGGACGTGCCAGTGCACCACTTCGGCGCTCTTCACCGGGCTGTCGAGGGTTCCCTGGCCACGCTCATGGCCAGCTAGCCGGCGGCAGAAGCCGGCCCCATGAGGGCGCTGATGCCGAGCCTGGGCGCCCGGCGGGCGCGGCCCGCGACGGCCCATGCGGCGACCTGGCCGCCGCTGTTCGTCGCCAGATGCACCAGCATGGGCGCGGCGAGGCTGCCCGACCGGGCCCGCAGCCAGGACAGCACGAGGCCACCGGCGGCCGTCGCCGCGCAGCCGGCGGTCACGTTCGCCACGGCCAGGCCGCGCCCGCGGGTCAGGCCGTTGGCGCGCAGGGCCTCAGCGGTCGGGCGGATGTGCCACAGGCCGAACACCGCCGCCGACGCCACGATCGCGGCCCGTTCCGGCATGACCCGGCGCAGCGCCGCGTGCAGCACCCCGCGGAACGCGATCTCCTCCCACAGCACGGTGCCGACCGGGATCCGCACCACCGCCCCGTACGCGGCCGCCCGCCCGTCGAGCGAAGTGACCCGCTTGTCGGCCAGCACGGGATGTGCCGCCGGGACCACGGCGGAGAGCAGCCAGCCGCTGCAGGTGGCGGCGGCCAGCCCGACCGCGAGCCGCCCTGGCCGCCACGCACCGCGCCCGAGACCCAGGTCGGCGGCGGAGAGACCACTCGCCGCGGCCGCCGACAGGGCCGCACCGGCCGCGCAGGCGTTGATGGGCACGTACCACCGGCGATGCCACCGGTGCAGGCCGAACAGGTTGTTGTAAGCGGTGAGCGTGGCACAGGTAGCCAGGGCGAATCCGGTGCCTTCCGGGCGGGCCACCGGTCAGCTCCCGGGCTGCACGAGGCCGGTCTCGTAGGCGAACACGACCGCCTGGGTGCGGTCACGCAGCCCCAGTTTCATCAGGATCCGGCTCACATGGGACTTCACGGTCTGCTCCGCGACGATGAGGTGGTCGGCTATTTCGCCGTTCGACAGGCCGCGGGCGACGAGGGCCAGCACCTCCGACTCCCGTTCGGTGAGGCCCTCCAGTTGCTTGCGGCTGGGGCCGCGGGGGGCGCCCATCCGGGCGAACTCGGCGATGAGGCGGCGGGTCACCCCGGGCGCGAGCAACGCGTCACCGGCCGCCACCAGCCGGACCGCGGCGGCGAGCTCACCGGCGGACGCGTCCTTGAGCAGGAAACCGCTGGCCCCCGAGCGCAGCGCCTCGTACACGTAGTCGTCGAGGTCGAACGTGGTCAGCACCAGCACTTTCGGCGGGTCCGGCAGCGCCGTGATCTCCCGGGTGGCCTGCAGGCCGTCCATGACCGGCATCCGGACATCCATCAGGATGACGTCCGGGCTCAGGGCGGCGGCGTGCGAGACCGCCTCCTTGCCGTTCACGGCCTCGCCAATGACCTCGATGTCCGGCTGCGCGTTCAGCAGCACCGAGAAGCCGGACCGCACCATCCCCTGATCGTCGGCGACTACCACCCGGATCGTCATGGTGAGCCCGCCGGGCCGTCGTGCTCCAGTGGGAGTGCGGCGGTCACCAGGAACTCACCCGCCCCGGTCGGGGCGGCGGACAGATGGCCCCCCAGCATCGTGGCGCGTTCACGCATCCCGATGATGCCAACCCCGCCGCCACGGCCGAGGGTTCCAGCGCCCTGCTGCCCCGTGGCTCCATTGCCGGGCGGGCACCTATCGTTACGTACCTCTATCACCAGGGCAGCCTCGCCGTAATGCAGCTTGACCGCAACCGCTGACCCCGAAGCGTGCCGGATGGCGTTGCTCAGCGCTTCCTGCACGATCCGGTAGGCGGACAGATCCACGCCTTCCGGCAGGGGGCGGAGAGCGCCGGTGACCTCGGAGGTGACCGTGACGCCGCCAGCCCGGGCCGACTCCAGCAGGCCGGGCAGGTCGTCGAGGCCGGGCGCGGGGGCGGTGCCGGGCCGGTCGCTGCGGAGCACCCCCAGCACCCGGCGCAGTTCGTTGAGCCCGGTCAGGGCGCTGGCGCGGATCTCGGCGAAGCTCTCGACCAGCTCGGGGGGCGGGTCAGCGATCTTGTAGGGTCCGGCCTCCGCCTGGATCGCGATCACCGACATGTGGTGGGCGACCACGTCATGCAGTTCGCGTGCGATGCGCTGGCGTTCCTGCAGCAGCGCGCGCTCCCCCTCGTGGCGGCGCTCGGCCACCGCGAGCTCCTCCCGGTTGCTGCGCCGGGAACGGACGATGATCCCGGCGGACACCGGGGCCAGGGCCACCAGGGCGGCGGCCAGGGTGGTCCGCAAGTCGATCGCGCTCCCACCGAGGATGGTGGCGGCGCCGGCGGTGATCGCCACCCACGGCCGGCACCGGACGGCGACCGCATACAGGCACAGGGCGTAGACGAGGACCCCAGCCGGGATAGAGCTGAAAGTCGCGACCGAATTCCCGACAATCGTCGCGGTGGCCCATATCATCGCGGCCGCCGACACACACCACGAGGTGAGCGGCAACCGGGTGCGGAGCACCAGCGGCGCGGCGACCAGGAATGAGGCCAGGAGCAACCGCCCACCGTCGTGATGCGCCGCGTTCACGGTCCCGAGGTGGCCGTTCGTGTAGCCCCAGCAGAGGGCGGCCACCACCACATCGGCGATCTCGACCAGGTCGAGCCGCCCCAGCCGCAGCCACCTTGGGCGTGGCGCGGGCGGCTGTGTGACTCCGGTGGCGAGCAGGGTTGCGGCCCGTTCCCTCAGGCCAGCGCTCATGACCCCAGAGTAGGACGGCGCCAGCGCCGTTTTCATGCCCCCCGGGAGGCATCTGCCACGGCCATACCTGAGTAGGGGGCGGGCGGAGCCGGGCTGCGTGCGTGACCGTCCCGGCAGCGGCCCGTCTGGCCCTCCCGGTACCGGCGGCGCAGGCCGGAAGTCGGCCCCGCCGGGGGACGCGGACCAGCCGTAGCCGTCCGTAACTTCCTCACCAGCAGCACTGCTGAGCAGGAAGGACACTCCCATGAGACTCCGCCGCCTGAGTGCCATCGCGGCCGTGGCCGCCGCGGTGGCCGGCACCACAGCGGCCGTGCTCCCCGGCGGGCCAGCCGACCGGCTGCAGCCCCTGCCTGCGCTCACGGCCCCGGCGCTGACCGCGCGCTACGCGGCTGACTCACGCATGATCACCCGGGCCGAGAGCGCCGCCGCGCGGGATGGCAACACGAGCCTGGCCAGCGCGCTGCGGGTCATGCGGGGACACCAGGTCCTCGGCTTCGACCCTCAGGGCCAGGGCGAGGCGATCGAGGTCCTTGGCAACCTCGCCCGCGCCACCCGGGTAGTAATCCTCGTGCCCGGCTCGGACACCTCGCTCGCGACGTTCTATTCCCGCGGCACGGCCTCCCCCGGGGGCGGGGCCGAAGCGCTCGCGGCAGAGGCGCACCGGCTGGACCCCGGTGCCCACCTCGCGGTCCTCGCCTGGCTCGGCTACCAGGATCCGTCCACCTTCAGCTCGGCCGTCATGACCTCGGGGGACGCGGGCCAGGGCGCGAGTGCGCTGCGGGCGCTGGTCACTGACCTCGCCCAGGGCGGCCACCAGGTCGCCCTGCTGTGCCACAGCTACGGCTCGGTCGTCTGCGGGCTGGCCGCGGCACACCTGCCGGTCACCGACATCGCGGTGTACGGGAGCCCGGGAATGGACGCCTCCTCGGTCCGGGCACTCCACACCACGGCGCGTGTCTGGGCAGGACGGGGAACCAGCGACTGGATCCGTCTCGTGCCTCATATCCAGTTCCTGGGGCTGGGCTTCGGCCAGGACCCGACGGCGCCCGCGTTCGGTGCCAGGCCATTCGCCTGCGGCGGCACAGGCCACAGCGGTTATCTCCGCCCGGGCAGCATCTCCCTGCGCAACCTCGCCTATATCGCGCTCGGCGACCCGGCCGGGGTGACCCGATGACCGGCCACGCCGCCGCCCGGGTCCGCGGCTTCGCCGCGAAGGTCGACGCGGCCACACCGCCGCAGCGGGACCGCACGGTCGACGCGCTCCGCGCGCTCGCGATCGCCGGCGTGATACTGGGCCACTGGCTGGTCACCGCGCTCGTGCTGACCCACGGCGGGCGGGGCGGCGCGCTGCACGACCAGAGCCCGCTGGCCGCCATGCCCTGGCTGGCCCCGATCTCGTGGGTGTTCCAGACGCTGGCGGTCTTCTTCTTCGTCGGCGGCTACGCGTCCGCCCGCAGCTACCGCGGCGACTACCCCGCCTGGCTGCGCCAGCGGCTGGCCCGGCTGACCCGCCCGGTCGCGCTGCTCGTCGCAGTCTGGGCGCCGCTCGCGGCGGGCCTCTGGCTGGCAGGGGTCTCGGTTGCCACCCTGCACAGCGTGCTGACGCTGGTGCTCGACCCGTTGTGGTTCCTGGGGGTGTACGCCGTGCTGACGGCGGCCACCCCGCTGGCGGTCGCGCTCGTGCGCCGGCTCGGGATCGGCGCGGCCGCGCTGGGGGTCGGCGTCGTGGCCGCCGCCGATCTGGTGCGGTTCGATCTCGGCGGGCCAGGCTGGGTCGGCTGGATCAACGTGATCGCCGCCTGGATGGTCCCCTACCTGCTCGGGATCGCCTGGGCCCGGGGGGCGCTGGGCGGCCGGAAGGTGTCGGCCCTGCTGCTGGCGGGCGGGGCCGCGGCCACCGCGGCGCTGATCGTGTGGGGCGGCTACCCCGCCAGCATGGTCGGGGTGAATGGTGCCGCCATCTCGAACCTGAACCCTCCCACCCTGGCCGCCGTGACCTTCGGCATCGCCCAGGTCGGCCTGGCCCTGCTCCTGCGGGAGCGGCTCGCCCGGCTGATGCGCCGCCCGCTCGCGTGGGCCGCGGTCGCCACCGCCAACCTGTCGGCGATGACGCTGTTCTTGTGGCACCAGAGCGCGCTGCTCGCCGTGACCATGGCTGGCGTGGCCATCGGCCGGCTACCGGGCCTGCTGACCTCCCCAGCCAGCCCCGTGTGGATCGCGGAACGGCTGGCCTGGCTGCCCGCCTTCGCCGCCGTGCTCGCGGTGCTCTGGCTCGTGTTCCATCGCGCCGAACGGCCCCGCGGGCACCGGCCCGGCCGCATGCGGGACAAGGCCGGGAACGGCGCCATTGGCACGGCCGGCCGGCAGCAGGCTGACGGCCAGGGTGACCCAGTCTCTCCCGGTGACGGCAGCCGGCCGCAACTGCCTGCTACGCGGCCGCGCCGCGCCAGGCCGGAACCGGCCCCTGACCCCAGCGGCACCCCCGGGTCGGCCAGCCTGGTCAGCAGCCGGACATTGACCGCAGGCATTGCGGCACCGCCCTGGCCGGCCAGCCCGGTCACCACCTGACATCGGCCCCCGGCAATGCGGCACCGCCCCCGCCCGGTCAGCATCCTGACACGGGGGTGCCGAGGTACTGGCCGTCATCACCGGCCCGTTGTCCGGCATGCTCGAGGAGGCGGGATGGCTATGGGGAGCCATGCTGCTGGCCGAGGCGGAAGGCCGGGAGCGGGCGGCACTGCGGTTGGTCGGGGCGATCGAGGAACGACGACAGCGAGGCATGCGGTGGCTGGCCCCCTGAGCCAGCGCTACCAGCCAGTCGCCGACCAATTGCGGGAGCGGGCCGGCCCGGGGACGGCTGCGCTCATGGCCGAGGCGCCGCCATGAGCCCCGCCGACCTGATGGCCCAGGCCCTTGCTACGGAGGACCGGTAACGGTCAGCCGGGATCACTGGGCACCGCCACCATCCCGTAGTGGCGCATGCTGGAGGCCCGGACCGTCCCGGATGTCGCCTGGTAGGCCCACAGGTGCCCGCCGGGACCCTGGTAAAGCAGCCATGATCCCTTCGCGGTCCACGCGGTGCTGGCGGGCAAGATCGCACCGGAGGAGGGGACCGCCATGGGGCTATTGCTCGGGCCGGTGAGCCGCATCACGTACAGGCGCACCCGGCCCTCTCCCTGCGGCCGGGTCGCCGCATAGGCGGCGATCATCTGGTTGCCCCGTGAGATCGCGCTGACGTAGTCGAAGCCGTCGGGCACCCATCCGGCGGTGCCGGGCGGCGCCGGGAACGAGACCAGCCTGCCGGTCACCACGTCGAGTGCCCGCAGCATCGCGCATGCCAGGTAGCTGGTGTTGGCGTCCTGGGGTGCGTTCCGGGCCGTCTCGTCCCAGCGGCAGCCGGTCCCGTAGGCGACCAGGCGCGAGGTGGCATCGAAACCGGAGTCGATGCCCGCGGTGGGCGCGTGCGGGAGGGTCCTGGGCATGCTGCCGGGACTCCACAGCGCCAGGCCAGAGTCGAGCCTATGCCGGAGTTCCAGCAGGAATCCTGCGTCCGTGCCCCTCATCACCAGGTCCGTCGCGGCGGGCAGGGTGACCGCTGCCCCAGCCGGGCCCCCAGTGACCGGCACCGGCCTCACCGTGACCGGGGCCTGCCCGGGCACACCGCCGCGGTAGTGGACCAGCCAGACCTGGCCAGGGGCCGCGGACGGGGCGAAGAAATATGTCGCGCCCAGCACCCGCGGCCTGCCTTTCAGGTCAGCAGAGATGGCCGTCGTGCCACCCGAGCCGACGTAGACAAGCCGGCCGCCGGCGCCGATCAGGTACGGCCGGCAATCACAGCCGATGATCCCGGGAATCTGCCGCTGCTGGAGGCGCCCGCTGCCCAGGTCATCCACGTACGCCGGAGGCCCACTGGTGGGCGTGAAGAGGGGATAGCCGACCGGCCACATCACCAGCGTGGTGGCAGCGCCGGCCAAGACCAGCCCCGGCGGCAGTGCCGGGCGGACGGCGTGAGCGGGCGCCGCCGACCCGGTATGGCGGCCCGGTGGCCGCGGGCGGCTGCCCGCGCCCGAACCCGCGATCACCGCACCCGTTGCCGCAGCCACCAAGGCCATGGCCGCCCCGGTCGCTAGCCAGCGGCGGCGCTGGCGCCGGCGCGCCTCCCGGATCACCGCCTCCGGCTCGGTCCCAACCTCAGCCAGCCAGCCGGGCGGGGCGGACGTCATGGATGCTCCCAGGACACCTGCTCGATGATCTGCGCCAGCTCCTCGGGCCGGAGCCCATACCGCCGCGCCACCGCCACCAGCTCCCGCGCCTTGGCCACCACCGGGCTGCGCTGCGGCGCGGTCCCGGTCACCGACACCCCGCGGCCGCGGCGGAACTCCACCAGCCCCTCCTCCCGCAGCGTCCGCAGCGCCCGGAACACCGTGTTGGCGTTGACCCCCAGCACCGCGGCCAGGTCCCTCGCCGGCGGGAGCCGCTCACCCGGGCCGGCCTCACCGTCGGCGATGGCCCGGCGGATGGCCGCGGCGACCTGCTCGTGCAGCGGCACCGGGCTGGAGTGATCGATCTCCACCGTCGGACTGGTGCTACTCACATTAGCATCATAGACGTCCGCGGCCGCGCCCGCCACCCTCCTCAGCCCCGCATTCGCGACTGACGCTTA
>DATDGI010000371.1:0-9795 GCA_036522155.1 Streptosporangiaceae bacterium | reverse complement strand
GAGCCCGACAGCCGCTATCGACATGACCGAGAACGGCAGCCACAGCGCGAACTCGCCACCTGGCAGCACGTCAAAGTCGCGGGGCATCTGGCCGGCCAGCGCCCATGCGCTGTCTGGCAGTGCACGGCCAAGGTGGAAGGGCAGCCCGGCCGCGGCCCGCTGCACCCACTGCGCGAGCGTGCCGTAAGCCAGCGCGAGCACCAGCATGGCCACCAGGCGCAGCAACGCCGGCGGCTGCGCGGCCGGGTCGCCGCGGTACGGGAAATCATGCCGCCGGGCGACCAGCGCAAGCACCGTTAGCATGGCCACGAGCGCCGCGGCATAGTGTGGACCGCGCAGCGACTGCAGCAGCGCCGACAGGCTGAGCAGCGCGACCGTCAGGCACCAGGCACGGCGGCTGCCGCGGGCCAGCCCTCGCGCGGCGATCAGGAGCAGCGCACTGGCCGGTACCAGCAGGGCACGCGCGACCGGTGCGACCGCGCACGGCGCGAAACCCGCCACCAGGCAGGCCGAGGGTCCGGCATGCGGGAACAGCGCCGACACCAGATCGGCCACACCGACGGCCGCCACCAGCCACGCCAGCACCGGCGCGCGGGCGGGCCGCAGGTTCCGGCCCAGGATCGTGCCGCCAACGCCCGCCAGGGCCGCGGCGAGGACGACCGGCTGCAGTCCCGCCGCGGCCCGGATAGCCTGCCCGGCTGGCACCTGGCGGACGGCAAACAGGCTCACGGCATCGGCCAGCAGCAGCCAGCCACCGGTGCCGCAGGCAAGGATTAGCCCCGCTGCCAGGCGGTCAAACCGCAGTGCCCGCGCGAGCAGACCCAGCCCGGCGCCGGCGATGCCGAACACTGCGAGGTAAATCCCGAGCGGGACGCTGTCGTGGCCGGGCAGCTCATCCAGCGGCAGCGCATCTTTGACTGGTGGCCCCGCCCAGCCTGTCACGGCCCCCCGCGCCCAGTACAGCCAGCCGGTCGCGATCGAGGTGACCACGATGATCGCCAGCGCGAGAGCCATTCCCCGGATGGCGACCGTGACCGCCCGGCGCATCTGCTCACCCATGGCTTAGGTGCCTTGATGCGGTGATCAGGGCCCGCGGTATCAGCTCGCGCCACAGCCGCCAGGTGTGGGTACCCGGCCACTCGAAGAAGTGGTGCGCGATGCCCAGCCCGGTCAGCTCGGCGCTGAAGCGCTGGTTCTGCGCCGCCAGCTTGTCGGATGTCCCGCAGTAAAACCAGACATAGGTCCCCGCTGCCTGCAGCCGTGCGGCTGCCAGGCTGACTTGATATGCCGGGCTGTTGTAGCGCAACAGCCGCCGGCCATATCCGAAGATGGCCCCCTGGTGATCGGCCACCATGTAACCCGACCAGCTCTCCAGCAAGCCGAACTCGCCCGGGTGGTGGATGCCGATGTTGAGGGCCGCGTACCCGCCCTCCGACAGCCCGGCGATCCCCCGCCCGCTCCCGGCGCGGATCGTCCGGTACCGCGTATCCACGACGCGGACCAGGTCGCGGGCGACAAATGTCTCCCACCTGTTTCCCGGCCGCACGCCGTTAGCCCATTCCTGGTCAGCGAAATACGAGCGGGTGCCGGATGGCATCACCAAGATGACCGGTTTCATCCGCCCGGCCGTGACCAGGGCGGCCTCGGCGCCCGCGACACCGCCGATGGTCAGGAAGTTCGCTGGATAGCCGGGAAAGCCATGCAGCAGGTACAGGACGGGATAATGCTGCCGCGGATGCTGGGCATACCCGGGCGGCAAAACGACATACACCGGATCCCGGTAGCTGCCCAGTGCCTGGCTTGTCACCGAGAAGCTCGCCACCGCCGCCGGGACCACCCGGACATGCCGTATCCCACCCGGCCCGCTCACCGCGACGCTGGCTGCCGTGCCTGGCGCGGCAAACCCCCGATACAGCCAAAACGTTGCGACGTAGCGGACGGCGCCCGCCGTCCCGGCCACCGCCAGCGCGGCGGCAAGCACCACCACCATGCCAGCCATCAGGCGCCTGCGGGCACCTGCGTCCCGGGCTCCACGGGCAGGCCAGCCCGGCAGGTGCCTGCCGCGAGATGTCACCACTTTCTCCCTTCAGATAGCACGCGCTAAACCGGCAGCAGTGCGTTCCGGCGGCCGGGTGCCCACCGCCCGGTCGCGGGCGGCGGCCCAGGTCGCCGGGAACCCCAAACGGCCGCGGGCCGCGCCGTTCCGCGCGGCGTCATCACTGGCCGGGCAGGGGCGGGGACTGCGGCAACAACCCTGCGCCTCGCAGGTGCCGGCCAAGCGGGGTAGAGCCGGCACCCACGCAGTCAGGCACATGAGCTGGGCAGGCTCGGCGCGGCCGGCCGGACAGCCATATCCCGGTGTTACTCCACGCCGCTGAGTTGGTGCTGGACGTTGCCCACCGGGTCGGCGTGGCCGCCGGGCCCACCGGGCTCGGTCCCCGTTGTGTCCTGGTCGTCCGTGGCTTCCTGGCCGGGCGGGGTCCCGGCCGGGAAATCCGATAGGGCTGTGGTGGCGCTCGCCAATGGTGACCGGGTTGCGAGGTGGACTCCGAAAGCCGTAGCGCCGATGCTGGCCCCGCCGGCCGCGACCACATAAACGGCGGACACGGCGACTTTGGTGAGCAGTCTCATGCTCCCGTTCCTTCCGGGTCGCCTGACCTGGCGCTGCTAGCTTGCCTCACCGGTGGTGATAGGACCGTGTGTGCCAGATGTGACCCGCTCACACGCAAGGGTGTCCTGGCGCCACCATGCCGTCCGGGCTGGGCGGCGGGAGTGGAGGTATTTCGATCGACACCCGTGCCCCCTCCCCGGGGGTGGTTGGCTGCGACGGCGCGGCCATGGTGTGCGCGGGCGATGGAGGCCACGATGGCAAGGCCCAGGCCGGTTCCTCCTGCGGCGCGGCTGCGGGCGGCGTCGGCCCGGCGGAACCGCTCGAAGGCGTGCGGCAGGAATTCGGGCGGGAACCCGGGCCCGTGATCGCGGACTTCGAGAACGACCCGGGCGCCGTCACCGCGGCCGCTGGCCTGCGCGGTCAGCTCCACCACCCCGCCGGCAGGGGAATGGCGGATCGCGTTGCCGAGCAGGTTGTCCAGCGCCTGGCGGAGCCGGTCCGGATCCGCGGCCACGGTCAGCGCCGGGTCGGCCGCCACCTCCAGCGTGACGCCGCGGGCGTGTGCCTGGGCGGCGAAAGCGCGGGCGGCCGCCGACAGCAAGCCGGGCACGCTGACCTGCCTGGGGCGCAGGAAATCGTTGTCTTCCTGGGCGCGGGCGAGCAGCAGCAGGTCCTGGGCGAGGTGGATGAGCCGGTCGGTGTCGCTCTCCGCGGCGGCCACCGCGGCGTCTAGTGCCTGGCGGGACCGGCCGGGCCTGCGGGCCAGTTCCAGTTCGGCCCGCAACGCGGTCAGCGGGGTGAGCAGTTCGTGGCTGGCGTCGGCGACGAAGTCCCGTTCCCGTTCCATGGCCGCCTGCAGCCGGTCCAGCAGCGCGTTCATGGTGACAGCGAGCGATGCGATCTCGTCCCGGGCGGCTGGGACGCGCAGCCTGGCGCCGGGATTGCGCTCGGTGATGTCGTCCAGCCGGCGGCGCATCCGCGCCACCGGGCGCAGCGCCGCCCCGGCCAGCACCCAGGCCCCCAGCCCGGCCGCGGCGACCGCGGCTGGGCCAGCCACCAGGATGACCGCCTGCGCCCTGGCCTGGGCAGCGTCGGCGACACCGGTGCTTGCGCTGGCGGCGATGATCACCGGCCGGGAGGCATTCCGCGCCGGGAAGGCCAGCACCCTCACCGGTTCGCCCTCGGCCTGGGCGGTGAAGGCCACCGGCCCACCGGCGGCCCGCCGCAGCCAGCTCCCGGTGACCAGCGGCACGTCCCCGGCGCCAGCCGACGAATACAGCACGCCCCCGCGCACGGTGAGGACCTGTGTCAGCTCATCGGCCCCGGAAAACTGCCCCTGCTGCTGTCCCTGCTGGCCGCCACCTGCAGCGGGCAGAGACAGCGGCCGGGCCGAGCGGACCTCGGCCGCCACCGCGTCCGCCCGGGCCCGCAGGCCGGCGTCCAGCGCGGTGATCTGAGCGGCCCGCAGCTGCCACAGAAAAACCACCCCGGCAACCGCGATCACCGCGGCGGTCACGCCGGCGAACAACAGCGCCAGCCGCAGCCGCAGCGACATCGCTGCTCAGCCCCCCGGCCGCGGCCTGGGCGCCGCCAGCCGGTAGCCGGCCCCGCGGACGGTCTCCAGCTGCGCCACCCCAAACGGGCGGTCGATCTTACGCCGCAGGTAGGCGATGTACTGGTCAACCACATTGGACGCGCCGTCGTAGGCGAAATCCCACACATGATCGAGGATCATCGTGCGCGTCACCACCTGCCCAGCATGACGCAGCAAGAACTCCAGCAACGCGAACTCCCGTGGCGACAGCGCCAGCTCCGTCTCCCCCCGCCACGCCCGCCGGCCCGCCGGGTCCAGCCGCAAGTCACCCTGCTCCAGCACAGCCGGCCGTTCCGGCGCCCCGCGACGGATCAGCGCCCGCAGCCGTGCACACAGCTCGGCGAAACTGAACGGCTTGGCCAGGTAATCGTCAGCGCCCGCATCCAGGCCGTGCACCCGGTCGGCGACCTCGGCCCTGGCCGTGAGCATCATCACCGGAGCCCAGCAACCACCAGCGCGCAGCCTGCGGCACACCTCGAACCCGTCCAGACCGGGCAGCATCACATCCAGTACCACCGCGTCATAGCTGAACTCGGTAGCCCGCCACACCGCCTCCTGGCCATCGCCGGCCACATCGACCGCATACCCTCTTCCGACAGCCCCCGCCGCAGCAACGCCGCCGTCCGGACCTCATCTTCCACCACCAGCACCCGCATGAACCCAGGCTAAACACCAATTGTGTGAACCAGATGTGAGAGAAGCGTGCCGGTCAGTGCGCAAGTATTGCCCGCTCAACCCCCATCCAGCTGATCGAGTGTGGTGCGACTCCTGGTGCCGCAGGATCATGACCGATCGGCCCGCGAGCTGGCATGATCGCCGCCCACCTGTCCGCACCCGTTCGCCTGGCGTGGGAGGTCACTCGGCCGGACGGCTGCCACATCGGCTCCCAGCCACTGCATCCCTTGGATCCCGCGAGCCTCGTAACGGGCTGGCCTGGCCCAGAGACCGGGCCGGCGGGTGAGCGACCTTGCTGGACTGTGGTCGCCCCGCGCCGGCCCGGCCAGGTCAGCGGTTCTTACTCCACGCCGCTGAACTCGTGCTGCACGGTACCGGAAGGGTCAGCGTGACCGCCCGGCCCGTCCGAGGGGCCGTTTTCCGATTCTGAGCCGTTCTCCTCTCCGGGGTTGTCTGCCCTACTGGAGTGCACGCTCTGAGTCACGGCGGCTGCCGCGTTGTCCGGGCTGGTCTGATCACCTTGCTGGATCGCATCGTGATCCGGGCCAGTGGGCTCGGACTGCGCCGTCCGCACGGCCGCGGGAGCGTTGCTGCTGGCGCTGGCGGCGACGGCGGTCCCGATTCCCGCCCCGCCCAGGGCAAAGACGGCCACCGCCACGCTCGCGATCTTCGGCACGAGATTCATGCTGGTTCCTTTCGCTCGGTGTATGACTGACACTCGTGAGCGTGCATCCAGGGCCGTGTGATGGCCGTGAAAGCAACCTGTGAGATCTCACATCAGCCGCTGCCAGCTGCCTGACAGACAGCCCGCCAGAAAGGACCTGGCCACGCTTGGCCCTAGGTGGCCGCGCGCATCCCGGTCTGATCAGCGACAAGGATTGGATGCAACAGCGACCCCGGATTGGCATGCGGGGCACGGGCCGGGCTCCCACGTGAACACGCCACCGACCCTGCTGATGCAAAGAGTGCACCGAGCTGCGCCGGCTCCTCGGCTAGGTGCTCAACGTCCTGGCGGAGAGGCGCCCCGAAACCCGGCGGCTGGCCGCGATCAGGGCCGCGCTCGCCGCGTTCGATGGGGAGTTTGACGACAAGCAGTTCGTGCTGGAGTGCATCGGGCGCATCACAGCCGGAGATGAGCCGTGACCGCAATTCGGCCCAGTGCCGGGCGTGCGACGTGCACTCGGTTGACGTCAAGGCCGCTGGTGTGGTCCGCAAGGCCGCTACCGGCACCAACGGCGCCTGCTCGAATGTCGGGCTGGCCGGCTTTCTCATGGCCATCTCATGTTCTCGGTGTAGGGTCACAGCGCCGACTGTCGCGGCAGACCCGGCCCTGCGGGCGGCGAAGTCACGACAGAGTGCCGAGCGTGACCGGCGTGAATGCGGTGATTGGGGGCGCAGCGGTGCGTCTGCTAGTGGTTGAGGATGCCCCGAAGATGTCGGCGCTGCTGCAACGGGCATTCCGCGAGGATGGATATGCGGTCGATGTTCAGGCCAGCGGCAAAGATGCGGTGTGGATGGCCAGCGAGTGCGATTTCGACGCGGTCATCCTGGATGTTGGGCTGCCGGACATGGACGGGTTCGATGTCTGCCGCCAGCTTCGGGCGCGTGCGCGCTGGATGCCGATCCTGATGCTGACTGCCCGGGAGGCGGTCCCCGACCGGGTGCGGGGCCTGGACACCGGCGCCGATGACTATGTCACCAAGCCATTTGCGATTGATGAGCTGCGGGCCCGGGTCCGGGCCCTGATCCGGAGCAGAACGGGCGAGCGGCCGGCGGTGCTGAGGGTGGGCGATCTCACGCTCGACCCAGCGACCCGGGGGGTTTGCCGGGGCGGCACGGCGATCAGCTTGGCGGCTAAGGAGTTCGCGATCCTCGAGTACTTCATGCGCCATCCCGGGCAGGTCATCTCGCGCGCCAGATTCCTCGAGCACGTCTGGGACTTCATGCACGGCAGCGACTCGAACATCGTGGACGTGTACGTGCGGATCTTGCGCGAGAAGATCGACCGGCCGTTCGGCACCCAGTCGATCGAGACCATACGGGGCGCCGGCTACCGGCTGGCCATATGAGGCGTCTTCCGCTGCGGGTGCGGGTCACGCTTGCCTCGGCGGCGAGCATTGCCCTCATCCTCGGGGCCCTCAGCTTCTTCGTGTACACGCGCCTGCAGGCGGAGCTCGTGCGGGCGTCGGACGCTGGGCTGCGGGCCAGGGCCGCAGCGATCGTGCTGGCGGTGGGCAAACACGGGACCGGTGGCTTCGACGCACCTGACATTGGGGTCGGCGGCTTCACTCAGATCCTGACGCCAGCCGGGCGGCTGAAGATGTCGAGCGGGCCCCGGGCGCCAAGCCTGTCCGCTGCCGCGCTGCGGACGATACGCCAAGGCCAGTTCGTGAGCCTTCCGGCGGTGCGCGGGAGACCGGCCCTGCGGGCCTTCGTACTGCAGGTGACCGAGGGACAGCACCTTTTCGTGGTCGTCGGCTCCTCCATGGCACCGGTCAGCCAAACGCTCGCCAGCCTCCGGCTGCTGCTGATGACGGCCGGCCCGTCCGCGCTCGCCCTGGCCTGCCTGGCGGCATGGCTGCTCGCGGGGGCCGCGCTCCGGCCGGTGGAACGGATGCGCCGGGAGGCAGATGCGATCTCGGTATCGCAGCCCGGCCAGCGGCTTCCGGTCCCGGCCGCGAACGACGAGGTCGCCCGGCTCGGCCGGACGCTGAACTCGCTGCTCGGCCGGCTGCAGGGCGCCGCCGACCGGGAGCAGCGGCTGCTGGATGACGCCAGCCATGAGCTGCGGACCCCGCTCAGCATTCTCAAGGCCGAGCTTGACCTGACCTTGTCACGCGAGCGGGAACCCGAGGAGCTTGAGGCCGCCCTGCGGAGTGCGTCGGAGGAGACCGACCGGCTGGCCCGGCTGGCCGAGGACCTGCTGGTGCTCTCCCGGGCCCGGGCCAGCGGTCTCGGCATCCACCGGATGAGCACACCGGTACGGGACCTGCTCGACCGGGCCTGCACGGGCCACCAGACCCGGGCCAGTGATCGCGGCGCCCGGATCGAGTGGCTGGCTCCCGCGGTGGAGATCCCGGTCGATCCCATGCGGTTGCGCCAGGCCCTCGACAACCTGCTGGACAACGCCATCCGGCATGGCCCCGAGGCCGGCGGGCTCATCCGCGTCAAAGCCACCGTATCCGGCGAGGTTGCGACGGTGGTGACCGAGAACTCCGGGCCGGGCTTCGCCCGCGACGTGCTGCCGCGGGCCTTCGAGCCGTTTGTCCGGGGAGACTATGACGGTGCACCGGGGCATGGGGCCGGGCTCGGGCTGGCCATCGTGCAGGCGATCGCGCAGGCCCACGGCGGGACGGCCACCGCGGACAACGTACCCGGGGGCGCCCGGGTCACGATGACTCTGGCCCTGGATCCCAGCCCGGTTCCGGCGCCTGCCTGAGCTCCCTGACACCTAACCGCACCCGGCTGCCTGGCCGCAGCCGGGGTTCATCTCCGCTTCATCTGCTGCCTGGTACAACCGGGGCCATGCCTCACACCAGCAACTCACTCATGCCGCGGTCGTTGGGGAGCGTGCTGGCAGCTGCCGGTCTCGCCGCCGTGCTGGCCGCGTGCGGAAGCTCCGGGTCGTCGCCGGGGAGCGGAGGAGGAGCGGCCCCGCCAGCATCGCCGGGCGTGGGTGGCTCCCAGGCCGCGGCGCCCGGAACCGCCGCCCCCGGAGACATCCCCGACAGCACGGTTTACGTGCCCTATCAGTCCGCTGCCGGGCATCTCCAGATCAAGGTGCCTGAGGGCTGGTCGCGCACCACGACCGCGACAAGGACGACGTTCATCAGCAGCCTGAACTCGATCAGCCTGGCGTGGATGCCCATGACCGCCGCGCCGACGGTCGGCTCGGTCCGCGCCAGTACGGTTCCCACTCTCAAGGCGAGTAGCCGTGCGTTCCAGCTGCAATCGGTCCATCCGGTATCGCTTTCGGGCGGTCCGGCTGTGGAGCTCGTCTATCTGGTCAACAGCCCGGCTGACCCAGTTACCGGCCGCCGGTACCGGCTGGTGGTCGAGCAGTTCCAGCTGTACAGCCACGGGCGGGGCGCTGTGCTCAGCTTGTCGTCGGCGCTCGGCTCGGACAACGTCGATCCGTGGCGCATCGTCTCGCAGAGCTTCCGGTGGCGGTAGCAGCCATGACCGAGCTGCTGATCGACGGCCGCGAGTTGTATCGCTTCTACCACATCGGCGATGACGAGACCTTTGCGCTGCGCGGGGTGTCCGTCTCGGTGCGCCCGGGTGAACTGGTCGCGGTTGTTGGGCCGTCAGGGAGCGGGAAATCGACCCTGCTTGCATGCCTGGCCGGGCTGGATGAGCCGGACGGCGGCCATGTGGTGATTGCAGGCAAGCGGCTCACCCGGCGGGATGAGCCGACGCGGGCCGGGCTGCGGGCCCGGTGGATCGGGATGCTGATGCAGTCGGGCAACCTCCTGGAACACCTCACCGTGACGCAGAACATCCAGGCGGCACAGGCGCTCGCGGCGCGCGCGCGGCGGCGCGGCGCGGGTTCGGGGACCGGGGGCAACGGCGCACGCCGCCTCGACCCGCATGAGCTGCTCGCCGACGTCGGCCTCGCCGAGCGCGCCTCGGCCAGGCCGAGCACGCTGTCGGGCGGGGAGGCCGCCCGGGCGGGCCTCGCCGTGGCGATGGCGAACGACCCGCCCGTCCTCCTCGCCGATGAGCCCACCGGGGAGGTGGACCGGAAGGCCGAGATCGGTGTGCTCGACCTGCTGCGCCGCCGGGCGGACCACGGGAAGGCGGTGCTGGTGGTGACCCACAGCGAGATCGTGGCGGCGTCCGCCGACCGCGTCGTGCGGATGGTCGACGGGAGGATCGCCGATGAGTGACATCCTGGTGCGCGGGCAGGGGCTCC
>DATDGI010000370.1:0-30719 GCA_036522155.1 Streptosporangiaceae bacterium | reverse complement strand
CCATGTCCCCGGCCAGCCGTTCCGCCCGGGCCGGATCGGCGAACCCCATCCTGGTCAGCTGGGCGGCCACGGTGGTGCGGCGGGGCATGCTCACCCCAGCACGGTAACGGGCGGGCCAGGCTAGGGGCAGGCCACCGGGTCAGGGGCGGACCAGGATGTCGGCCTGGCGCAGGTGCCCGGCCCGGCTGATGACCACCGACAGCAGCAGCCGGCCGGTTTCGCCGTCCAGTTCCACCGTGCTGCTGGTCTGGCCGTTGCCGGCCCGGAAGGCGCCCACCCGGCAGGGCCCGGTCCAGGCCGCGGCCATCCGGAACTGCCGCAGCAGCACTCCGGTCACCACCGAGCCGGCCACCGGCACGGTTGGCGGCCAGTCGCGGGCACCGCCGTTCAGCAGCGAAATGAGGGCGGTGACCACCTGGCCGAGCGGGCTGTCCGGGGCGGGCGGCACGGCCAGGGTGAAGGACTGGATCCGCGGGTCACGTTCCGGGGTGAGCCTGATCTCGGCCTGCACCACACCGCGCTCGCCCGCCAGCCACCAGCGGCAGTGCGCGGGCGAGTCGAACTCGGCGGGCCGGTCCGCGGCCACGGCCAGCTGGCCGATCCGCTCGCGGACCAGCCCGATCTTGCGCCGCCGCTCCGGGTAAGGCTCGTCCTGCGCCACGTTCGGGCTGAACAGCCGGTCCGCCTCGGCATCGCTCCAGGTGCCGAGCAGCTTGTTCACCTCCCGCTGGGCGGTGAGCGTGGCCGGCCAGGCGCCGCCGGGGGCGCCCACGATGCCCATCGCCGCCGGCCCGCCCGGCGCCGTCCAGGCCGGCCCGTGCAGGCGCAGCACGGCGTCGAGCATCCGGGCGGCCAGCGTGGGGGCGGCCGCGTAGGTGCTGTTCGCCAGCACGATCACGCCCAGCCCGGTCGCCGGGTGCCAGCGCATGTTGCTGCCGAAGCCCGGGTAACCGCCGCTATGGCCGACCACCCGCCCGCGCGGGTTCCTGTCGATGAACAGGCCGAAACCGTAGCCCACCGGCCCGCCGCTGGCCGGATCGCCGGGCAGCCGGTCCAGGGCCGGCGGCGGCAGCATGGCCTGCGGCAGCTGCATCTCCCGCCGGGTGGCGCGGGCCAGCGGGTGCGGGCCGCCCGCGGCAGGCTCAGCGGGCGGGAAGGCGGCGGTGAAGCCGCTCACCCACCGGGCCAGATCCGCGACGCAGCTGAACACACCGCCCATCGGGGCGAACGCACCGTTGCCGTCGGGCGCGAGTTCTTCCCACCGGTCCGCGCTCCGGCGGTAGCCGCGGGCCAGGTCCATGACGTCGAACGGGGCCGTGTCGAACCCGGTCCTGGTCATCGCCAGCGGGCGGAGCAGCCGCTCGGAGACGAAGTCCAGGTAGCTCATCCCGGAGACCGCGCTGATGACCCGGCCAAGGATGGCATAGCCCAGGTTGGAGTACTCGAACCTGGTCCCGGGCGCCCAGGCGAAGCTGAGCCCGCCGGCCAGCAGCTGCGCGAAGCTGGCCAGCGGCAGCCCCTGCTGGCGGTCCCCCCACGGGTCGTCGGTCGGGAACCCGGCGGTCATGGTCAGCAGGTGCCGGATCGAGACCTGCGGCGAGTCCGGGCTCGGCAGCCGCACGCCGCGCAGTTCGGGCACATACCTGGCGGCCGGGTCGTCCAGGGCCAGGCGGCCGTCGTCGCGCAGGGCGAGCACCGCCGCCGCGGTGAAGCTCTTGGTCATCGACGCGATCCGGAACACCGTGGTGGCGTCGGGAGTGAGACCGCCCACCCACCGCTCGCCGCACCCGCCGGCGTGCACCAGCCGGCCCCCGGCCACGACCCCGTAGGCGATGCCCGGCTGCCCGCCGCCCCGCTGGAAGGCCCCGGCCAGTTCGTCCACGGCCGAGAACTGATCGGGCACGATTACCTCCGTATCGGCATAAGTCAGAGCCGAAGGCTAGCGCCCGCGCACCGCCGCCGCGATCGCACGCGCCACCGCCTGCGCCGCCGCCGCCTCGACCGCGTCCGCCAGCGCGTTCGCGGCCCGAGGGTCGGCCGGGTCAGTCACGCCCGCCGCGGCCGGTACCACGCCCGTGGCCAGGCAGAACATGGTGTCCCCGTCGTAACGGGTGTGGGCCGGGCGCACCGCCCGGGCAATGCCGTCGTGCGCCACCGTGGCCACCCGGTTGGCCTGCTCCCGGCTCAGCTCCGCGTCGGTGACCACCACCCCGATCGTGGTGTTGGCGCCCGGCGCCGGTCCCGGTGCCACCGCGCCCTCGGTCACCGGCGCGACCCACTCGTGGCGGTCGTCGTCCCAGATCCCGCCCACGCTGTTGGCCACCATGATCGCGGCCACCGTGGCGGCACCCGCGGGGACGCTGGCGATCCCCAGGCCGCCCGGCCGGGGCAGGCCACCCGCCTTGGCCACGGTCGCACCGGTGCCCGCGCCGACGGCGCCCATCTCCGGGGTGGCCGTCGCCGCCTGGCAGGCGGCGTAACCCGCGGCCGCATCGGGCCGGGCCCGGGCATCGCCGTTGAGCAGATCGAAGATGACCGCCCCGGCGACGATCGGCACCCGGACACCGCCGATGTCGAAGCCCGCGCCCCGCTCGTCCAGGTAGCGCATCACACCGCCCGCCGCGTCCAGGCCGAACGCGCTGCCGCCGGTGAGCAGGACGGCGTGCACCCGCCCCGTCAGCGTGCCCGGCCGCAGCCCGTCGGTGCCGAGCGTGCCCGGCGCCCCGCCGCGCACGTCCACGCCGCCGGCCGCGCCCGCCGGGACCAGCACCACCGTGCAGCCGGTCAGGCCCGCCCGGTCGGTCCAGTGCCCGGCCAGCACCCCGTCCGGCAGCCGCGGGCCCGGGCTGGTCACAGGACCGGCAGGTAGCGGTCGAGCTCGAACTGGGTGACCTGGTGGCGGTACTCGCGCCACTCCTCCCGCTTGTTGCGCAGGAAGAAGTCGAACACGTGCTCACCGAGGGTCTCGGCCACCAGTTCGCTGCTCCGCATGACCGTGATCGCCTCGTCCAGGCTCTGCGGCAGCGGCCCGATCCCGAGCACGTGCCGCTCGGCCGAGGTGAGCGCCCACACGTCGTCCTCGGCGCCGGGCGGCAGCTCGTAGCCGGCCTCGATCCCCTTCAGCCCGGCGGCCAGGATGACCGCGAACGCCAGGTAGGGGTTGCAGGCCGAGTCGAGCGAGCGGAACTCGATCCGGGTGGCGTTCCCCTTCTGCGGCTTGTACATGGGCACGCGGATCAGGGCGGAACGGTTGTTGTGCCCCCAGCAGATGTAGGCGGGGGCTTCGCCGCCGGCCCCGGCGGTGCGCTCGGCCGCGCCCCACAGCCGCTTGTAGGAGTTCACCCACTGGTTGGTGACCGCGGTGATCTCGGCGGCGTGCTTCAGCAGGCCGGCGATGAACGCCCGGCCCACCTTCGACAGCTGGAACTCCGCGCCAGGCTCGTAGAACGCGTTGCGGTCGCCCTCGAACAGCGACATGTGGGTGTGCATGCCCGAGCCGGGGTGGTCGGTGAACGGCTTGGGCATGAACGACGCGTACACCCCCTGCTGGAGCGCGACCTCCTTCATCACCAGCCGGAACGACATGACGTTGTCGGCGGTGGTCAGCGCGTCGGCGTAACGCAGGTCGATCTCCTGCTGGCCGGGGGCGCCCTCGTGGTGGCTGTACTCCACCGAGATGCCCATCGACTCCAGCATCTGCAGCGAGACGTGCCGGAAGTCGTGGGCGATGCTGTGCGGGGTGTGGTCGAAGTACCCGCCGGAGTCGATCGGCTGCGGCTGGCTGCCCGGCTCGGGCTTCTCCTTGAGCAGGAAGAACTCGATCTCCGGATGGGTGTAGAAGGTGAAGCCCAGCTCGGCGGCGTGGCTGAGCGCGCGCTTGAGCACGTAACGCGGGTCGGCGTAGGACGCCGTGCCGTCCGGCATGAGGATGTCGCAGAACATCCGGCCGACCCCGGCCTCGCCGCGCCAGGGCAGCAGCTGGAACGTGGACGGGTCCGGCTTGGCGATCATGTCGGCCTCGTAGATCCGGGCGAAGCCCTCCACCGCCGAGCCGTCGAAGCCGATGCCCTCCGCGAACGCGCCTTCAAGCTCGGCCGGGGCGACCGCGACCGACTTGAGGAAACCGAGCACGTCGGTGAACCACAATCGGACAAAACGGATGTCCCGCTCCTCCAGGGTCCGGAGCACGAACTCTTCCTGTCTGTCCATGACCGCCTATCCTCGCAGTTCAGTGTTTCCGGCGGGTTACATACCCCGCCGCGGCGCTAGCATCGGCAGCGCATATCGGCACCGGGCGGAGGCGGGATGGACTACCTTTTCCGGCCACCCACCGGGAGCCCGGCGGACCGCGGCGCGGCACCGCCGCAGTACCGCCGCCTGACCGACGGGGCCATGATCATCGAGCGGGACGTCCCGGTGCCGGTCCGGGGTGGCGTGACCGTCTACGCCGACGTGTTCCGGCCCGCGGACGAGCGGCCCGCGCCGCCGCTGGTCGCCTGGAGCCCCTACGGCAAGCACGCGGTGGGCCAGATCACCGAGCGGTACCCGGACGGCGGGGTGGCGCCAGGCCAACTGTCGGATTACACCGCGTTCGAGTCGCCCGACCCGGTGTACTGGACCGCACGCGGTTACGCCGTGGTGAACGCGGACATGCCCGGCACCTGGTACTCCGGCGGCGACGCCACGTTCCTGTCGCCCGAGGAGGCGGCCTGCGGCCACGACCTCATCGAATGGGCCGCGGCGCAGCCGTGGAGCAACGGCCGGGTCGGCATGTCGGGCGTGTCCTACCTGACCTCGGTGCAGTGGTCGGTCGCCGCCACCTGCCCGCCGCATCTGGCCGCCATCAACCCGTGGGAAGGCTGGAGCGACACCTACCGGGAGGTGGCGAGGCACGGCGGCATCCCGGAGACCTCGTTCTGGCCGTACATCTGCCAGCGGTGGGGCTACGGCACGCAGCTGGTGGAGGACCTGGCCGCGGAAACCGCCGCGCACCCGTTCCACGACGAGTTCTGGGCCAGCAAGGTGGCGGACCTGGCGCGGATCACCGTGCCCGCCTTCGTCGTCGCCAGCTGGTCCGATCAGGGCCTGCACACCCGCGGCACGTTCGAGGGCTTCCGGCGGATCTCGTCCGCGCACAAGTGGCTGGACGCGCACGGCGGCAAGAAGTGGGGCTACTACTACGCACCGGAGAGCCTGCGGCGGCAGCAGGAGTTCTTCGATCACTTCCTCAAGGGCGCCGATACGCCGGTGACGTCTTGGCCGCGGGTGCGCTACCAGGTCCGCGAGCGTGGCCACAGCGGGACCGTCCGGTCCGCGGCGGACTGGCCGCTGCCCGGCACGGAGTACCGGCGGCTGTTCCTGGATGCCGGATCAGGGCGGCTGCAGCCGGACCCGCCGGCCGCGGTGGCGTCGGTGTCCTACGACAGCGAGCAGGCCGGCCGGGACCGCGGCCGGGCCGTCTTCGACCTGCGTTTCGAGCGCAGCACCGAGCTGGCCGGCCACGCCATGCTGCGGCTGTGGATGTCCGCGCCGGAGGCGCCCGACCTGGACGTGTTCGTCGCGCTGGACAAGCTGGACCGCTACGGGGACCGGGTCGGCTTCCCCTGGTACGCGGTGTTCGAGGACGGGCCGGTCGCGCTCGGCTGGATCCGGGCGTCGCACCGCGAACTCGACCCGGCGCGGTCCGCCCCGTGGCAGCCGGTGCTGGCGCATCAGCGGGAACTGCCGCCCGGGCCGGGCGAGATCATGCCGCTGGACATCGAGATCCTGCCGTCCGGGACGCATTTCGGGTCGGGCGAGACGCTGCGGCTGACCGTCCAGGGCCGGGACATCCACCGCCAACCACGGCCGCTGGTGCAGCCGCTCCACGACGACAGCGTCAACCGGGGCCCGCATGTGATCCACACCGGCGGCCGGTTCGACTCCTGCCTGCTCGTGCCGGAGGTCCCGGCCTGACGCCGCTGGGGGCACTGCCGCATAGGGTGATTGTGTGCCCCGGCTCCGGATAGCTCTGGCCCAGGTCAATTCCACAGTCGGCGACCTGGCCGGGAACGCGGACGCGATCGTGACCTGGACCCGCCGCGCCGCGGCCCGTGGCGCGGGCCTGGTGGTGTTCCCGGAGATGATGCTGACCGGCTACCCGGTGGAAGACCTGGCCCTGCGCGCCTCGTTCGTGTCCGCCTCCATCGACGCGCTAGCGGCCACCGCGGCCCGGCTGGCCGGCGAGGGCCTGGGCGGCGTCGCGGTCGTCACCGGCTACCTTGGCCGGCACCGCGGGCCGGCGGCCCGGGTGGGCCAGCCCGCCAGCGGGGCGCAGAACGCGGCGGCGCTGCTGCACGGCGGCGCGGTGCTGGTCACCACGGCCAAGCACCACCTGCCGAACTACGGGGTGTTCGACGAGTACCGGTATTTCGTGCCCGGCGACCGGCTGCCGGTGTTCCGGCTCCCCACCGGCGGGCCGTCCGGGCCGGCGGTGGACGTCGCCATCGCCATCTGCGAGGACCTGTGGCAGGACGGCGGCCCGGTGGCGGTCACCCGGCAGGCGGGCGCGGGGCTGCTGGTGGTGCCGAACGCCTCGCCGTATGAGCGGGGCAAGGACAGCGCGCGGCTGGACCTGTGCGTGCGCCGGGCGGGCGAGGCGGGCGCCACCCTCGCCTACGTCAACATGATGGGCGGCCAGGACGAGCTGGTCTTCGACGGCGACTCGATCATCGTGGACGCGGCCGGGCGGCTGCTCGCCCGGGGGCCGCAGTTCGAGGAGGCGCTGGTCGTCGCGGACCTGGACCTGCCCGCCGCTGGGCCGCTGCCCGCCGACGAGGCGGCCAATGCCCAGGACGGCACCTGGATGGCCATCCACCGGGTCGCCGTCCCGGCCGGCTCGGCCCCCGCACCGGGCGGCCCGGGTGGCCCCGGCCCGGCGGTTGCTGGCCCCGCTCCGGCGGATCCTGGCCGCGGCCCGGTGTGGCCGCGGCTGTCCCCGCTGGCCGAGGTGTACGCGGCCCTGGTCACCGGGGTCAGGGACTACGTGCGCAAGAACCGGTTCGCCTCGGTCATCCTCGGCCTGTCCGGCGGGATCGACTCGGCCCTGACCGCGACGATCGCCGCCGACGCGATCGGCCCCGATCTGGTGCACGCGGTGCTGATGCCGAGCCCGTACTCCTCCCCCCACTCGGTCGCCGACGCCGAGGATCTGGTCAAGCGGCAGGGCCTGTACGGCCGGACGGTGCCCATCGCCGCGATGGTGGACGCGTTCCAGGCCGAACTGGCCCTGGCCGGGCTGGCCGCCGAGAACCTCCAGGCCCGGGTGCGCGGCGTCATTCTCATGTCACTGTCCAACCAGGCCGGCCACCTGGTACTGACCACCGGCAACAAGAGCGAGATCGCCACCGGGTACTCCACCCTGTACGGCGACTCGGCGGGCGGGTTCGCCCCCATCAAGGACGTGCCGAAGACGCTGGTCTGGGAACTGGCCCGGTGGCGGAACGAGGAAGCGACCCGCCACGGCCAGGCCCCGCCCATCCCGGAGAACTCGATCAGCAAGCCGCCCAGCGCCGAACTGGCCCCCGGCCAGCTCGACACCGACACGCTGCCCGACTACGCGGTGCTGGACGCGGTGCTCAACGACTACGTGGTCGAGGACATGGGAGCGGCCGAACTGGTCGCGGCTGGGCACGACCCGGCCCTGGTTGACCGGGTGATCGCGATGGTGGACCGGGCCGAGTACAAGCGCCGCCAGTACCCACCCGGCCCGAAGATCACCCCGCGCAATTTCGGCCGCGATCGCCGTCTGCCGATCACCAGCCACTGGCGCGAACCCACCCCCGCCCAGCCGCTCCGTTCGTGATCCGTGATGATTCTCAGGACGCAGGTGTCAGGGGCCGTCACGTCGCGAATCGGAACATGACACCGCGTCTACGTCCCCCAATCCGCTATCCGCTTATGCTGAGGGTATGAGCGAGCCTGCGCCTGAGCTGCCGGCCGACACCCTGGTCAGCGCCATGGACAACGCCCGCCGCGGCGTGGTTACCCACATCACCATTCAGGGTGAGCGTGTGGCCGCGATCGTCCCCGAGGCGCTCCTAGAGGTCTTCAACCGACTCCTGGCGCTGCTGACTAGCGAGTACTCTCCTGGGCTCGCCGCAACGCTTCCGGCAGTCTTCCCCTGGGCGCACTCCCTCCCGCCACACGAGCTCAAGGCATTCGCGCGCGAACTGCGAGAGGCATTCGGCACTGAGTCAGCGGAGATGGTCGACCAGGTCATCACGGGCTGGCGGGCTACCGCTGACATCTACGCAGACCCGGCCCTCATCCAGGCACTCAGAGCACCCGTTGCCGACTCTGGGCCCGTTCCCGAGCCCTTCCACGGATGAGCCCCAAACGGCGGGAAAGAGTCGCACCGCCTGCGCCGCCGGGCGGATGGGAAGTGCGCTTCGCCACGAACGACGCGGGCAAGGGCTGGGATGCCCTCTGCCAGCAGGCTCCCGGCAACACACACAGTGCGTGGTTACAGATGCGCACGAATCCCCGCCCCCCTGCCGACAGCAGGCACACGCGCCTTCGCGGTGAGTTCAGCACCAGGCTCGTCGAGGGCCGCGATCTGGAGCAGTGGCAGATCGAGGTAACCGGCGGAGGCCGCATCTGGTACGCCATTGATGACAGCCGACGCACGGTGTGGGTAACGCACGCAGCTGCCCGGCACCCCAAAGCCACCGAGTGATCGGCTCAGCTAAGCAGGAGGACGGCGTAGCAGGCGAGCCAGTGCTCCACCATGTAGTCGTCGCCGACCACGTGCGGGAGCGCGGCGTCGGCGTGGGTCCTGGCCGCGGCCAGGGCGGATTCGATGCGCGGGTCGCCTGCGGGCAGTGAGTCGGCCAGCCGCCGCCAGCACCAGGCCCGGCTGGCGTTCAGCCCGTGCAGGTGGGCGATCTGGCCGTCGCTGGCGTCCGACACCACAGCCGGGGTGAACAGCGCGGACGGCTCGCCGCCGGCGATGCCGGGCAGGTACACCGACAGCCAGGCGGCGAACTCGTCCAGCGGAAAGATCTGCGCCATCAGCTCGGCCTCGGTCAGGGCCGGCGACAGGAAGTCGTGCCCGGAGGGCTCCCACCCGCCCGGGTACAGGGTGTCGCCGCCGTACCAGGCCAGCGCCTTGTCCGTGATCGCCGTCAGCAGGTCCGGGTTCCCGCTCTCGGCCCGCTGCCGGGCGAACGGCAGCGCTCGCGACAGGCCGAACGCGCTGTTGGAGTGCACGCCGTAACGGACCGGGTAGGTCGCCTTGGGCAGCCAGTCCAGGAAGCAGCCCGTGATCGCCTCGGCCAGCGGCGCCATCGCGTCCGCCCACTTCCGGCCGTCCGGGTCATCCCAGGACTGGGCCTCGTCCACCAGCGCGAGGGCCCACCCCCAGCCGTAGGGGCGCTGCCCCCAGCGGCCCGGGCCGGCGATGTAGTCCGCCTCGGCCTCCAGCGCGACCAGGCTGAACTGCCCGCGCAGCGCGTTCCGGATCTTCGTGGCCGGCACCGACTCCGGTGCGGCCCGCAGCAGCCGCACCAGCAGCCAGTGCATCTCCACGCAGGAATGCCAGTCCAGGCTGCCGTAGAAGACCGGGGTGCGGGCCCGCGGCCGGAAGGGGAAGTCACCGGGACCGGTCATGGTGTGGTGCACGTCGGCCGGGAACTCGCGCTTGATGTTGGCCAGCGCCACCTGGGCGTAGCCAGCGGCTTCGGCGCGCAGCAGCTTGCTCCATTCGGCCGCCAGGTCCACGGATCGCCTCCTCGGGGTGCGGCTGGTGCTGGTTGGCCACCGTCGGTGCCGTTCCATGCTCGCACGAACCCGGGGGCGGACCGGGTGGACCGGCCGGGTTCGCGGCGGGACTGCGAAACTGGGCGCATGATGCCCGAGGACTACCGGCGGGAGCACGCCGTCTCGTTCGCGCTGGCGGCCGGCGCCTACGAGCGGGGCCGGCCGCCCTACCCGGCCGAGGCGATCGACTGGCTGCTGCCGGACGGTGCCCAACGGGTGCTTGACCTGGGGGCCGGCACGGGGAAGCTCACCCGCCTGCTGCTCGGCCGGGGCCTGACGGTCACCGCGGTCGAGCCGCTGGCGGAGATGCGTGAGCAGTTGCGGCGGGCGGTCCCGGGCGTCCCGGCCCTGGCCGGCACGGCCGAGCAGATCCCGCTGCCGGACGCGAGCGCCGACGCCGTGCTGGTGGCCCAGGCGTGGCACTGGGTCGATCTGCCGGCCGCGGTGCCTGAGGTCGCCCGGGTCCTCTCCCCCGGCGGCTGCCTCGGCCTGCTCTGGAACGTCCGTGACGAGCGGGAGGAATGGGTGGCCCGGCTCGGCGAGATCACCCGCCGGCGGGAAGGCGCGCACGCCAGCAGCCGCCGCATCAGCGAGGCACCTGTGGTCGGGCCGCCGTTCGGGCCGGTGGAACGGCGTGATGTGGCCTGGGTGCACCACCTGACCCCGGCCGGGCTGACCGACATGATCGCCTCCCGCAGCTATGTCATCACCCTGCCCGCCCCTGTGCGCGAGCAGATGTTCGCCGAGGTGGACGACTTGCTGCGGACCCATCCCGCGCTGGCGGGCGTCAGCGAGATCGCGCTGCCGTACGTGACCCGCTGCTCGCGCGCCCGGCTCGGCGGCTAGCCGGGCCGCCGCCGAGGAACCGGGTCACATCCGTCACCTCGGCCGCCAGCGCCGCCTGCTCTGGTGCGGTCAGCGGGCCGAGCGGGTCGGTCACCACCTGCCCGCGGGTGATCGCCCACAGCGCGCTGCCCCGGCCGTGCCGCAGCACGAAGGGCCGGAACAGCCCGTTGCTGGTGATGATGGGCCCCTCTGTGGCCAGGAACAGGTCACGGGAGGCCCAGCCGAGCAGCAGCGGGTCGAAGGCACCCAGCAGCCGCACCGGCGGCACCGGCGGCTCGCCGCCCGGCGGCGCGAGGCTGGCCAGCCCGTCGTCGCGGTCGGCCAGCTTGGGCGCGATCGCGGCCAGCCCGCGGCGGGCATCCCCCAGCGGCAGCCCCGCCCATTTGGCCAGATCCTTTTCGGCCGCCGGGCCATGCCCGGCCAGGTAGCGGTGAGCCAGCATGGCGAGGGCCTGGTCCCTGTCCACCGGTTTGGGCGGCGCGCCCAGCCAGTCGCGGACCAGCACGAACGCCTGCTCCCGGCCGTGCATCGGCCCGCGCACGATCAGGCCGTGGAAGGTGGCGAGCGCGAAGATGTAAACGATCGCCTGCCCCAGCGTCCGCACGCCCGCGGCGGCCACCCGGTCACGGAGCTGGGGCCGGGTGAGCGGGCCGTCGGCGGCCAGGGATTCCTCGATCACCCGGACGCCCCGTTCGGCATCGTCGGCGGTGACGCCCTCCTGGGCGAGCCGCCGCTTGATGCCGGTGAGCAGCTGGGGGGTGATGAGCTGGTGCAGCCACCAGTAGTCCTCGGCCAGCACCAGGTGCAGGGTGCCCCGGTTCAGCCAGCTGACCACGACCGAGCGGTCGTCCGTCAGCGCCCGGTCCACGTCCGCGGCCACCAGGCCGGACGTACGCGCCCGGACGGCGAGCCGCGCCCCGCGCGGATCCTGGGCCTGGACGGCCAGCAGGTGCCCGGTGACCGCGGTCACCGACCGGGCCGGCGGCCCGAGCAGCAGTTGCGCGCGCAGCCGCTCGGCGGCCAGTGGGGACAGGGCGGGGCCGGCCGGGACGGTCATGACGCCGATCCTGCCACGGCCTTCCGACAGCCGGCGGTGGCCCCTAGGCCGCCGCCGGAGACGGCCCGGGCCGGTCAGCCGGGGCGGCGGCCGGGCCGCAGCTCACCGGCGATGCGCATGGCCCAGGCGTCGATCTCCTGCCAGTTGAGGTGATCACCGGACCGGCCGCCGAACGTGTAGAGGAAGATCCGGCCGGCCAGCCCCCACCGCGCGGTGCTGACCACCCCGGCGAAGGCGTGGTGATCCCGTGGCTGGAGATCGGGACTGACCGCCGTGACCGCCCGCGGGGGCCGGGTCACGGTCTGCATCTGGCGCTCGACCACGCCGGGGAAGGCGCTGCTGCCCTCGCCGATGCTGGACACGCTGAACAGCCAGACCGGCTGGCCGGCGAGCGCCCCGGCGTTGCCGGCTAAGAACGACGCCCCGGACGGCAGCCAGTCACCGCCGTGGATGGCGCTGCCGATCACGAACGCGCCGAAGCCGGTCAGCTCGGTCACGTCCGCGACCGGCCGGGATACCGCGTCCAGTCCCTGCTCGCAGAGCCGGGCGGCGATCCGGCCGGCGATCTGCTCCGTGGAGCCATGCGCACTCGCGTGCGCCACCAGCACTGCCATCTGCGTACCCCCCAGCCGCGTCTGGCGCTCCCCCCGACCTTACCGGCTCAGCGGGGAGCCAGCCCCTGCAGCAGCTCGTCGACCACCCGGCCGGCGTAATCCGGAGTCACGGCCTCCGCCTCGTACCGGCCGCGTACCAGCACCGCGCCGATCAGCATGAACAGCGCCGCCTCGATGTCGGTGTCGGCCCGCAGCTCCCCGGTGGCCACCCCGCGCCGCAGCACCGACCGGAACACCTCCCGGCGTGGCTCGACCACCGTCTCCAGGTAGCGGGCCATCAGCCGGGGGTATTTGGCACCCTCGCCGAGCAGCAGTGCGAACTCGCGGGCGCGCCGTGGGTCGGCGGAGAACTGGCACATCGCGGCCAGCAGATTCACCAGGTCCGCCCGCACCGACTGACCGGCCGGCTCGGGCAGCGGCGTCTTGAGCGAGGCGATCGCGTCCAGCAGCAGGTCTTCCTTGCCGGGCCAGCGCCGGTAGATGGTGGCCTTGCCCACCCCGGCCCGGGCCGCGACCTTCTCGATGCACAGCCCTTCCGGACCGGACTCGGCGAACAGGCTCAGCGCCGCGTCGATGATGGCCTGGTCGGCCCGCTCGCTGCGGGGCCGGCCGGGACGGCGGCTGCCCGCCACCCCGGCCGCCGCAGCGGTCCCGGCGCTCTCGGCGGCCTGGGCAGCCGCCGTGGTCTCTGTGATCGCCTGGACGGTACTCATGTGATCAGCTTTCCACTTCGGCGGGCTGGCGGGCCAGCACGCGGGCCGGCGGCGAGCCGGCCGGCTCGGCCGTGGCGGCCAGCTCCGGGCTGGTGCCGGGGCGGCTGCGGCCAGGCATCCAGATCAGCACCACGACCACCCCCAGCAGGGTGATCGCCGCCGAGGCGATGGTGGTGACGTGCATGGCGTGGACGAAGGCGGTGTCGGCGAAGCCGGCCAGGTCCTTGCCCGCCGCGCCCAGCCGGGACGCGACGGCCTGGGTGGCCGTGATCGACCCGGACGCCGCGCTCCGGGCCGCGGGCGGCAGCACGTTCAGATGCGAGCCGAGCTGGCCGCGGTAGACCTGGGCCAGGATGGAGCCGAGGACCGCGATCCCGAGCGCGGCGGACACCTGCCGGGCGGTGTTGGTGATCGCGGATCCCGCGCCCGCCCGCTCCCGGGGCACCACCGACATCACGGCCTCCGTGGCCGGCGGCATGACGGTGCCCATGCCGGCGCCCTGCACGAAGAACAGCACGCCGAGCAGCCAGACCGGGGTGCCGACCCCGAGCATCTGGTAGCCGATCAGCGCCACGGTGACCAGCATCAGCCCGGACGCGACCACCGACTTGGCGCCGTACCGGCGGACCAGGGTGGCGGTGCGCGGAGCGAGCAGCAGCTGGCCGGCCGCGAACGGCAGCGAGAGCAGGCCGGCCTTCAGCGGGCTGTAACCGTGCACGCTCTGCAGGTAGAAGCTGAGGAAGAAGAGCGCGCCCATCATGCCGAAGAAGACCAGCGACAGCGCGCCGACGGCGGACGAGAGCCGGGCGTCGCGGAACAGCCGGACGTCCAGCGACGGGTGGCTCAGCCTGGCTTCGTACCAGCCGAAGAAGGCGAGCACGGCCAGGCCGGCGAGGGCGGGGCCGAGCACGTCGAGGTGCACCCAGGAGCCCTTGTCGCCGCCCTGGATGATGCCGTAGACCAGCAGCACCAGGCCCGCGATGGAGGCGAGCACGCCGACGTAGTCGATCCGGCCCGGCTCCGGGTTCTTGGACTCGGGCACGAGCAGCCAGACCGCGGTCGCGCCGGCCGCGGTGAACGGCACGTTGAGCAGGAAGACCGAGCCCCACCAGAAGTGGGCCAGCAGCAGGCCGCCGACGACCGGGCCGATCGCGACGCCGATGCCGACCGCGGACGCCCAGATGCCGATCGCGCGCGCCCGCTCGCGCGGGTCGAACACGTTGCTGATGATGGAAAGCGTTTGCGGCATAACGGCTGCCGCGCCCAGCCCCATCGCGGCGCGCGCCCAGATCAGCTGATCGGGGGTCTGCGCGTAGGCGGTGAGCAGGGAGAACAGGCCGAACGAGGCGAGCCCGATGATGAGCATCCGCTTGCGGCCGATCCGGTCACCGAGCACGCCGAAGGTGAACAGCAGTCCGGCGAAGACCAGCGTGTAGGAGTTGATGCCCCATTCGAGCTGGCTCTGGCTGGCGCCCAGGCCGACCTTCGGCTCGGCGATGGTCTTGAGCGCGACGTTGAGGACGGTGTTGTCCAGGACGATGGCCATCAGGCTGGTGATCAGCACGCCGAGGATGATCCAGCGGCGGCGGTTGACCCAGGCCTCCGGCCCTGCGGCCGCGGCCTGGGGAGAAGAGCTTGGCGAATTCATGATTTCCTTCGCGAAGTCGTGGGGATGCATGACGCCGCGGACGGCGTTATGCCCGTGTGCCCCGGGACGGCCGTTGGCCGCCCGGGGAAGCCATCGATACGGAACAGGTCCGTATCGGAAAACATTCCCGGTTCGCCGCCTCGCTTCTGGCGCCTGTCCAGGCCCGCGGCTGCGTGCGATGATCGGAACGTCCGGGGACGCCACCGCGGCGCCACGAGACGTGGAGGTACAACATGACCGCTCAGCCCCAGCCGGAGGGAACGGCCGCGACCACCGCGCGGACCCCAGAACCCCTCTACGGCGGGACCGCCACCAGGCGCGTCACCGTCCGGGACCTCGCCGCCGCCAAGGCCCGCGGCGAGAGATGGCCCATGCTCACCGCCTACGACGCGCTCACCGCGCGGGTCTTCGACGAGGCCGGGATTCCGGTGCTGCTGGTCGGCGACTCCGCCGGGAACGTCGTGTTCGGTTACGACACCACGCTGCCGGTCACCGTGGACGAGCTGCTGCCGCTGACCGCCGCGGTGGTCCGTGGCACTAAGCGTGCCCTGGTCGTCGCCGACCTGCCGTTCGGCTCCTACCAGCTGTCACCGGCGACCGCCCTGGCCTCCGCGACCCGGTTCCTGAAGGAGGCCGGGGCCCACGCGGTCAAGCTGGAGGGCGGCGCGCGGGTCGCCCACCAGGTGGAGGAACTGGTCGCGGCCGGTATCCCGGTGATGGCGCACCTGGGCCTGACCCCGCAGTCGGTCAACGTGTTCGGTGGCTTCCGGGTCCAGGGCCGGGGCGAGGCCGGCGACCGGCTGCTGCAGGACGCCAAGGCCCTGGAGGCGGCCGGCGCGTTCTCGGTCGTGCTGGAATGCGTGCCCGCCGAGCTGGCCACCCGGATCACCGACGCGGTCGGCATCCCAACCATCGGAATCGGCGCCGGGCCCGGCTGCGACGCGCAGGTGCTGGTCTGGCAGGACTTGGCCGGCCTGTCCCCCCGGACGGCCAGGTTCGTCAAGCGTTACGCCGAGATGGCGGACGTGCTGGGCGACGCGGCCCGCTCCTTCGCCGGCGACGTGGTGGGCGGCACCTTCCCCGCCGAGGAGCACGTCTACCACTGACCTGGCTGATCGCCTTCCCCGTGAACAAAGGTACGCCGATGGCGGACGGCCACCCAGATTGCCCGGCCGGGCCCACGGCCGAATTCAGCCCGGGGGTTGCTTGGCGAGCGGGTTGAACGAGCCTCCCGTTCCGCTACGCCCGGCCGTTGCTGGGTTAGCCCGCGCCGGATGCGCGGCCGGTTTGTCAATCTGGATTGACAGGAGCAGGCATCGTCAGTCTAGACTGACAGACATGGAGCCCAGCGGGACGGACGCCGTGTTGCCATCAGACGATCCCGCGGCCGGGCTGCGGGCCGTCGGCGCGCTGCACCGGCTCGCCGAGCAGGTCGAGGCGCGCAGCGTCCGCCTCGCCCGGGAGCGCGGCTGGTCCTGGGAGCAGATCGGCGATGCCCTCGGCGTCTCGCGTCAGTCGGTCCATGCCAAGTACGGAAAAGGGGAGCAATGATGATGCCGGACACGGCCAGGGCGGATGCCTGGAAGCCAGTGCTGACCGCCGCCACCGAGGAAGCACGCCGGCGCGGCGACCGCCGGCTCGGCACCGACCACCTGCTGCTCGGGCTCTTGCACGACGGCGTCTCTCCGGCTGCCACGGCGCTGGGCGTGTCCCTTGCCGAGGCCCGCGCCGCGGCGGACACGCTCGACAGGGCGGCGCTGGCCGCCATTGGCATCCAGATCCAGAGCCGGGCCGGGCCGGCACCGGCACCCTTCGGCCGCCGGTTTCCGCCGCTGACCTCCGGCACGAAGGCGGTCCTCAAGCGCGCCGCCCAGGAGGCCCGGCCCATCGGGCGCAGGCGGATCGGCCCGGCCCACTTCCTGCTCGCCCTGCTGGCGGGCCAGCGTCCCGACCCGGCGGCCGAACTGCTGGACGCCCTCGGCGTTGACCGGGCCGCGGTGCGCCAGCGCCTGGGCGGCCCGGCCGGAGGCGGGGCCGCATGAACCGCCGTGGGGTGTGCTACGACGTCGGCCGGGTGATGTGGGGCCAGAACTGGCGCCCGGAGTTCTCACCGGACGAGGCCCGCCGGGAACTGGAGATCATTCGCGATGACCTGCACTGCAACGCGGTCAGGATCTGCGGGGAGGATCCCAGCCGGCTGGCCATCGCCGGACGGCATGCGCTCGACTGCGGCCTGGAGGTCTGGCTCTCCCCCGAACTCTGGGACCGCAGCCCCGGCGAGACCCTCGCCTACATCGGCCAGGCGGCTCAAGCCGCCGAAGAACTGCGCCGGCACGGGCCGGACCGGGTGGTGTTCAGCGTTGGTTCCGAGGCGACGCTGTTCATGGGTGGCATCGTCGAAGGCAACTCGGTCTTCGAGCGGCTGCAGCACCCAGACTTCTGGACACGGGTCCGGGCTGGCGAGCACAACCAGCCACTCAATGCCTTCCTGGCCGAGGCGGTCGGCCGGGTGCGGGACGTCTTCCACGGGCCGGTGACCTATGCCTCGGTGCCACTGGAAACGGTCGAGTGGAGCCGGTTCGACTTCGTGAGTGTCGACCTCTACCGGGACGCCCGCATCAAAGACCAGTTCACCGGCCTGCTGCGCCGCTACTTCACCTCCGGGCTCCCCGTCGCGATCACCGAGTTCGGGTGCTGCACTTACCGGGGAGCGGCCGCCGCCGGCGGCCGGGGATTCGCCATCCTCGACATCTCCGCTCCGGGCCTGGACAGCGCCCCATCACGGCTGAACGGCTCCTACCTCCGCGACGAGGCCGAGCAGGCGCGTGAACTCACCGAGCTGATCTCGATCTTCGATGCCGCCGGTGCGGACGCCACGTTCGTGATGACCTTCGTCGCTCCGCTCAACCCGGCGAGTGACGATCCGCTCTACGACCTCGACATGGCCAGCTACAGCCTGGTCAAGAGTTTCGGCAGCCGCCTGGGCCCGCTGGGCGCCACCCATCCGCAGGCGCCGTGGGACCGCAGCCGGCTCGGCACGGCCTACCCCGGCCTGCCCTGGGAACCCAAGGAGTCCTTTCAGGCCGTCGCGGACTTCTACGCCGCGCACACGGCACGAACCTGACCCGCGGCCCTTCCGCCGGAGGCCGGGGCGTAGTGAGGAACTGCGGGCGCGGGGCGGGACTACCCGAGCTGCGGGATGACCTCGGCCGCCAGCCGCTCGGCGTGCTCGGCCTGCTCGAACAGCGGGGTGAACAGGATCAGCTCCGCCCCGGCCTCGGTGACCTTGCGCAGCTCAGCCACGCAGTCGGCCGGGGTGCCCGCGATCGCGGCGGCCTCGACGTCCGCCGACAGCTGCCCGTACAGCCGCTCGAGGGCACCGTTGACCCGGCTCCGCGCGCGCCCGGCGTCGTCGTCGATCGCGACATAGACCCGCTTGGCCAGGCCGAACTCACCGGCCGGGCGGCCGGATGCCGCCAGCGCCTCCCGCACGGTCTGGACCTGGCCGGCGAACTTCGCGGTCGGGGTGGAGCCCGCGCCGAAGAAGCCGTCACTGAGCCGGACCGCCCGCCGCATCGCCGCCGGGCCGCTCCCGCCAAACCACAGCGGCGGATACGGCTTCTGGAACGGCTTGGGGGCCATGACCGCGTCCCGCAACTGCCAGAACTCGCCGTCGAAACTGACCCGCGGCTCGGTCCATAGCGCCTTCATCAGCGCGACCCCCTCGGTGAACCGGGCCAGGTACCGGTCCGGATCCACGCCGAAGGCGGCGAACGGCCGCCGAGGACCGCCGGTGCCGACGCCGATCTCGATCCGGCCCCGGCTGAGCTGGTCCAGCGTGCTCAGGCTCTTGGCCAGGTGCACCGGGCTGTACAGCGTGGACACGAACACGACGCAGCCCAGCCGCAGCCGCTGCGTGCACGCGGCCGCAAAGGTCATCGCCTCGACCGGCCCCAGCTGCGAGGACGGCCCCAGCACGGTTTCCTGTGTCCATGCGCTGTGGTAGCCGAGTTCCTCCGCCCGGGTCAGGTAGGTGCGGAACGCCCTTGGGTCGAACTCACCGTCGGCGTAGAACTGGGGGATGGCGATCGCAAACCGCATACGCCGCATCGTATCGAGCGGTTGGTGACGGCCGCGGCGGCCTGGCTCACGGGCTGATGGGCACGCCGCCGGGCAGCCGCGGCCGTGCGGGTTGCCGCCGCCGATTGGTTGCTCTAGAGTAACCGTTGCTTATGAGTAACCAATCTGCGGATGCTGTGTTCGATGCGCTCGGCGAGCCGGTCCGGCGGCGCATCCTCGAACTGCTGCACGACGGCCCGACCCCGGTCGGCCAGCTGGCCGTGCGCCTGCCGGTGGGCCGCCCGGCGGTGAGCAAGCACCTGCGGGTGCTGAGCAACGCCGGCCTGATCGAGCATCACAAGGCCGGCACGCGCAACCTGTACCTGCTGGCGCCGGGCGGGCTGGCCATCGCCCAGCAGTGGCTGACGCGCACCTGGGACACCGTCCTGGCCGCCTACGCTGCCGAGGTCAGCCAGGCCGGCCAGCATGCCAGCCCGGCCACGGGCGGCACCGACCGCAAGGAGCGGCCGTGAGCATTGCGCCGATCCGCCGTCAGATTCTGGTCGACGCCGACCCGGCCACGGCGTTCGAGGTGTTCACCGCGGGCATCAGCCGCTGGTGGCCGCTCGCCAGCTACAGCGTCCACGGGGCTGGTGGCACCGTGGAGTTCACCGGCGGGCAGCTCGTGGAGCACTCGCCCGGCGGCCAGCCGTCGGTCTGGGGCACGGTCACCCGCTGGGAACCGGCCGTGGCCGTAGCCTTCACCTGGCATGCGGGCCGGGCCGCGGACCGGGCCACCAGCGTGGAGGTCACCTTCGCGGCCGCGGATGGGCAGACGCTGGTCACGATGACGCACACCGGCTGGGAAGCCTATGACGACCCGGCAGCCGCCCGGGCCGAATACGACCAGGGCTGGCCGGCGGTGCTCGGCTACTACCGCGACCAGTTCAGCCCGCCGGACGGTGAGGGCCGCGGGGAGACCTGGGTGGCGCTGCTGCACCGGCCGGGCCCGGCCGCGCCGCAAGCCGGGTCGGTATTCGACGACCCCCGGTTCGCCGAGCACGTCGCCTTCCTCCACCGGATGCGCGATGCCGGCTACCTGATGCTGGCCGGCCCGCTGGCCGACGCGGCCGGCGAGGGCATGACCATCCTGCGGCTGCCCGGCACCGGCCAGCTGGCCGAGGCGGCCCGGCTCGCACAGCACGACGACACCAGCGTGGCCAGCGGTTTCTTCACCGTCACGGTGCGGCCATGGCAGGTGCAGATGCAGGCACCGCCGTTGAGCAGCTAAAGGCTGTGAACCGGCTCAGATGTCGGTGATGCGCAGGCCCGCGTGCGCCCGGTAGCGCCGGTTGATCGACACCAGGTTGGCGGTGAGCGCCTCGACCTGGCGGCAGTTGCGCAGCCGGCCCGCGTACACGCCGCGCACCCCCGGAATCCGGGCCGCCAGCGCCTGCACCAGGTCGGTCGCGGCCCGGTCGTCGCCCAGCACGAGCACGTCCAGGTCGATCTCGGCCACGTCCGGGTCCAGCAGCAGCACCGCGGACACGTGATGGAACGCCGCCACGACCGTTGAGTCCGGCAGAACGGCGGCCGCCTGCTCGGCCGCGCTTCCCTCCTCGACCGGCAGCGGGTAGGCGCCGCGGGCGTCGAACCCGAGCGGGTTCACGCAGTCGATCACGACCTTCCCGGCCAGCGCCCCGGCCAGCGGCGCGAGCAGATCCCGGTGCCCTTCCCACGGCACCGCCACGATGACCACGTCGGCGGCCCGCGCCGCGTCCTGGTTGGCCATCCCCTGGATGCCGGAGATCCCCGGCTCGGCGGCGAGGCCGGCGGCGGCCGCGGCCGCCCGCTGCGCATCCCGGGACCCGATGATGACCGGGTGGCCGGCGCCGGCCAGCCGGCGGGCCAGGCCCCGTCCCTGATCGCCGGTGCCGCCCAGGACCCCGACCGTCAGGTTCGCCACATCACCCCCCATAACGGGCGATACCTGCTGCTCAGCCATCCCCCGATCCTGCCAGAGCCGCAGGGCCGCGTGGCACGATGGGGCCATGGACGCCGACCAGGTGGCCGCCCTGCGGGCCCTGCTGGCCCCGACCGGATGGCTGGAACGGGCGGCGGTGTTCGCCCGCGCGCTGCGCCGCTCCTCCCCCACCCCGGGCGGGCTGCTGGTGGTCGGGACGCCGGGCGTGGAGCCGTGGCACCTGGCCGCGCACCTGGACGAGGAGAGCAGGCTGGCGGGCATCCCCGAGCTGGCCCCGACCCTGGTGCGCTGGGCGCCGCCGGCCGGCGCGCCGCCGCACCTGCGGATCGGTCTTGAGCGGATCGAGGCCGCGGGCCGGGGCGAGTCGCTGCTGGTGGTCAGCCCGGAGGCGGCCCCGGACCCGCTGCTGGAGCGGGTGCACGACGCCCGCCGCGGCGGCGCTGTCATCCTGGCCCTGGACACCGGTGACCGGCAGCTGGAGGAGATGGCGCACGAGGCGCTGGTGGTGAACCCGGTCACCGACCCGCTCTCGTTCGACGCGGCACAGCACCTGGTCAGCGCCGCGGCCGGGGACCGGGCCGGTGGCGGGCGGGGGCTGCGCACCCGGCTGGCCCGGCTGCTGGACGCGGTCAGCGGCCCCGCCTCCCGCTGACTGCCTCGCGCCCGGGCCGCGGTCAGCGACCCCGCGCCCCGCTAACTGCCACGCCCCGGCCGCAGTGCCGTTGATACGTTGGCGCCATGCCGAGCCAAGCCGCCACAGCCGACCATTTCCGCGCTCTGCACGACGGTCCCGGGCCACTGCTCCTGCCCAACCCGTGGGATCCGGGCTCGGCCAAGCTGCTTGCCTCGCTCGGCTTCGCCGCGCTGGCCACCACCAGCAGCGGGTTCGCCGCCACCCTGGGCCGCCTCGACGGCTCGGTGACCAGGGACGAAGCGCTGGCCCACGCCGCGGCCATCGTGGCCGCCACCGGCCTGCCGGTCTCCGCCGACCTGGAGAACGCGTTCGCCGATGACCCAGCGGGCGTGGCCGACACGGTGCGGCTGGCGATCGCGGCCGGGCTGGCCGGCTGCTCGGTCGAGGACTCCACCGGTGACGATGAGAGCCCGATCTACGACCGGCCGCTGGCCACCGAGCGCATCGCCGCCGCCGCGGAGGTGGCCGGGGCGGGCCCGGTCCACCTGGTGCTCACCGCCCGGGCCGAGAACTACCTGCACGGCCGCCCCGACCTGGCGGACACGATCGCCCGGCTGCAGGCGTACCAGGAGGCGGGCGCCGACGTCCTGTATGCGCCGGGCCTGACCCGGCTGGCGGACATCAGGACGCTGGTGGCGTCGGTGGACCGGCCGGTCAACGTGCTGGCCCTGCCCACCGGCCCGAGCGTGCCGGAACTGGCCGAGGCCGGAGTCAGCCGGGTGTCCGTCGGCGGGGCGTTTGCCTTCGCCGCGCTCGGCGCCGTCGTCGAAGCCGCCCGCGAACTGCTCGACCACGGCACCTACGGCTACAGCCGCCTCACCGCGGCCGGCCGCACCGCCGTCCAGGCCGCCTTCACCGGCTGACGGCTGGCGCCGGGCAGGTCAGGCGTCGAGGCTGAGGACCATGGTCGGGCGCTCGATCACGTGGTCCTCGCGCAGCGGGCGGACAGCGGTGCCGATGGCGAAGAACTCGGTGGTGTGCGAGCCCCAGGTGTGGCTGTGCTGGCGGAGCTGGACCCCGACGATGCCCTCCGCGTGCAGCGCCTCGGCCTCGGCCTGCATCCGGCTCATCGCCAGTTCGCGGGCGTCGTAGAGCGCCTGGGTGAACTGCTCGATCTCGACGTTGCGGCCGACGTTGCCGAGCACGCTGCCGATCCGCTGGTGCGCGATGTGGTAGACGCACGAGCCCATCACCATCCCCAGCGGCGCGTACCCGGCCCGGATCAGGGTCCAGAAATCCTGCCCGGTCAGGTCGGAGGTGAACGGCTGGTTCTTGTTGTTGCGCCAGTTGCTGACCCCGCCGCCGCCCGCGCCTTCCTCGGCCTTGACCGCGGTGCCCACCGCGATGAACTCGGCGATGTCAGCGCCGAACTCCTTCATCTCCACGTCGAGCCGCACCCCGACGATGCCGTCCGCGCCCAGCGCGTCGGCCTCCGCCTCCATCCGGGTCATCGCCAGCTCACGCGCGTGGTACATGGCCTGGGACAGCACGTCGAGTTCCTGGTTCTTGCTCCACCGGCCGATCTGGAGCCCGACGTGGTAGATCGAGCTGCCCAGCACGAGCCCGAGCGGGCGGAACCCGACCTCCCGGACCAGCAGGAACTCGTTCACCGACAGGTCGGAGGTGAAGATCGACCCCGGCTTGCCGGGCTCCAGCTCAGCCAGGCGGCGCATCGCGTCCTGCGGCACGCCGGCCGCGTCGAGTTCGGCCTTGTGATCGTTCATCGTGCTCCTCGCTCGGGTAGCGAAAGGACTGGCAGGCAGGCGGCTGACCGGGCTGCGCCGGCATCTGCGACGCCGGTACCGGTGAGGGTGACCTCGCTCATGGCGGCCCTAACGGCCGATCCGGGTCCGGGCCGCCTGGCGGCGCTGCGGGTCGAGCGAGAGGATGGCGAGGCTTCCGGGCCGGCTCGGCGCCCGCGACGAGCTGAACGGAACGATGGCGGTGCCGATGGTCGTGGCCTCGGCGACGTGGTCGCGCCGCCCGTCCTGGGCCGGGCACTCGCGCTCATGGACCCGCAACTGGTTGACCGACACGACCACCCCGGTCGCGCCGATCCGGGCCACGTCGGCCGCCAGTTGCTGACGCGCATCGTGCCGGGTGGCGTTGACCAGCTCGGTGTAGCCGGTCACCTCGGCGTTGCCCGCTCCCCAGTAGGTCTGGCTGCGCACGCCCCAGTCGTCGTGCCGGGCGCCGATCGACAGGCCCAGCGCCAGCCCGGCCGGCACCCAGCCAGCCATGATCAGCTTGGCGAAGTCCTGGCCCGTCAGATCGGAGCTGAACGGATGCCGCAGCGGCGGCGCACCGGGCGCGCGGACCGCGGTGCCGATTGCCTTGAACTCCAGGCCGCCGGCCGGGAAGGCACCGATGGTCAGCGACACCGCCACCACCCCGTGCCCGCCGAGGATGGCGCATTCCTCGGTCATCCGGCCGATCGCCGCACGCCGGGCCGCGTACAGCGCCTGGACCTGCGGACCGAACGAGGACCAGCTGCCGCGCCCGGACACCTGGGTGGGAGCATTCCAGCCGCCCCCGGATAGCTGGGTGAAGCCCCCGCCGGAGAAGCCGCCGCCCCACCCGCCCGGGCAGCCATAGCCGCCGGTGTAGCCAAGGTTGAAGACGGCCGCGCCGAGCACCTGCCCGGCCGGCTCGAAGCCGACGCTGCGGACGGCCGCGAATTCGTCGGCGGTCAGCGCCGAGCCCCAGGTGCCGCTGGTGCGGATCTCGGCCAGCCGGCTGCGTGCGTGCGGGGGGAGGTCACCGGTGGTGTAGTCGCTCACCGCACGCCCCTTCCGGCCGCTGCCAGAACCGCCCTCACCCTACCCGCTGCCGGCCGGCGGGCAATGTGTGCCTCTGGAAGCCTGTATGCCCGTTATTTAGCCGAACGTCAGCAATCGGGTGACTGCGCATGCCCCGCCTGGCCCCCTCGGCGGTGATCAGTCCTGGGCGTCCCATTCCTTGTTGCGCCGCTCGACGGTTTCCAGCGCGCGGGCCGCCTCCTCCCGGGTCGGGTAGGGCCCGAGCCTGTCCTTGCCGGGGCATCCGGCGCCTTGCTCCACCGTGTTGTGCCGCAGGCAGTAGTACCAGCGGGGGTCGTCGTCCATGCCACTAGACTTCCAGAACATGGCGACGTTGCTCCACCCCGGCCGGATCTCTCCCCTCCGGCAGGTGCCTCCGCAGATCCCCCGGCCCGAGTACGTGGGCAAGAAACGCCCGTGGACGGGTGAGCCCAACGTCAAGGACGCCGAAACGATCGAGCGGATGCGGGCCGCTGGCCGGCTCGCGGCACGGGCACTGGTGGAAGTCGGCAGGCACGTCGCGCCCGGGGTCACCACCGACGAGCTGGACCGGGTCGGGCACGAATACCTCATCGATCACGGCGCCTACCCGAGCACGCTCGGCTACCGGGGCTACCCGAAGTCGCTGTGCACCTCGCTGAACGAGGTGATCTGCCACGGCATCCCGGACGACACGGTGATCGCCGACGGGGACATCGTCAACGTCGACATCACCGCGTTCCTCGATGGCGTGCACGGCGACACCAACGCCACGTTCCTGGCCGGTGACGTGGACGAGGAGTCACGGCTGCTGGTCGAGCGCACCCGAGAGGCGATGATGCGGGGCGTCCGGGCGGTGGCGCCCGGACGGCCGCTGAACGCCGTCGGCCGGGTGATCGAGTCGTACGCGCGCCGGTTCGGCTACGGCGTGGTCCGTGACTTCACCGGCCACGGCATCGGCACCACCTTCCATTCCGGCCTGATCGTGCCGCACTTCGACGACCCCAGCGTGCACGTGATCATGGAGCCGGGGATGACGTTCACCATCGAGCCCATGCTCACCCTGGGCACGATCGAGTACGACCTGTGGCCGGACGGCTGGACGGCGGTGACCAAGGACCGCAAGCGCACCGCCCAGTTCGAGCACACGCTGGCCGTCACCGCTGACGGCTACGAAATCCTGACCCTCCCGGACGATCCGGCCTAGAACCCCTCGGCCAGGATGTCGTCGACCTTCACGGCAAGGTCGGGATCCCCGAACTCGATAGTCCCCCAGTGCGGCGTGGGCCGGGGCAGCGGGGTTTCCAGCCAGCGTTCGAGGGCACTGCGAATGATCTGGGCCTCGGACTGCCCGGATACGCGGGACGCCGCCTCAAGCCGCTGCTTGAGGTCGTCCGGCAGATAGACGGTCGCCCTTGCCATGGATGCATAGTATTTCTGGCCAGCCCAGCGGGCTGGGCCAGAGAGCAGAAGGGAAGGCAAAGGCGCTTACGGCCTGAGTTCGGTCCCGGGATCGGTGGCGGCCGGGCCGGGCGACGGGGGCACCGCGTCCGGCCAGGCTGGACCGGGCTGCGGGGGGACCACCTCGGGCGCCGCCGGGCCGGGCTGCCGGGGCACCATCGTGGGCCCGGCCGACCCGCCGGGCCCGGGCGCCGCCGACCCGGCCGGATCGGCCGGCCACGGTTCGTCCGGCCAGGCCGGTGCCGCCCCGGCGGGGAGCGCTGCCCTGGCCCGCCTGCGCCGCTCCCGCCGCCCCCGCCAGGCCAGGACCATGAGCAGGATCAGCGCACCGGCGAAGCCCAGCCCGGCGGCCGCGGCGGCGCCATACTCGGCCGCGATCCGGCGCTGGTCGCGGTGCACCACCTGGATCGGCCCGCGCGGCCCGGTGCCGAAGAAGCGGACCGCGGGCATCCCGGCCTCGGGCCGGGCCGCGGCCAGGACCGCGGCCGCCCGGAGCGCGGCCGCCGCGTCCACTTCACCGAATCCGGTGCCCGGGTCGTACCCGGCTGGTGGCCGGCGCCGGGTGGAGCTGACCATCGCCTGTTCCACCAGGGGCGGCGCGAGCCCTGGGTACCGGGACCGGATCAGGGCCGCTATCCCGGCGACGAACGCGGACGCCGGGCTGGTCCCCTCCGCGATCAGATAGCTCCCGCCCGGGCCAGCCCCGATGATGTGCACCCCCGGCGCCGAGATCACCACGGACGAGTTGCGCTGCGAGAACGAGGCCCTGATCCCCTGCACGGTCAGGGCCGCCACCGAGATCACCCCGGTATAGGAGGCCGGGTAGGAGTAGGGCGTGAACCGGCGGCCCGCGGTACCGCCGTTGCCGGCCGCGGCCACCACCACGACACCGCGGGAGATCGCGTACCCGATCGCAGCGCGCATGTCACGCGACGCCTCGGGGCCGCCGAGCGACATGTTGATGACGCTCACGCCGTGCCGGACCGCGTACCTGATGCCCTGGCCGATGGTGTCGTCGTAGGCGGAACTCCGGTTGTAGACCCTGAGCCCGGGTTCGGAGTCGTCCGGGATCACCCGGACCGACAGCACACTGGCGGCCGGGGCGACGCCGATCACACCTCCGGCGTGGCCGGGCCCGCTGCCATGGCCCGCGATCAGCGAAGCGATGAACGTCCCGTGCAGATAGGGCGGCTGGTAGCCGGGCGGGTCGATGCCCTTGGCGAAGTCGGGACCGTCCACCACCGAGCCGGTCAGATCGGGTGCGCTCGGGTCTACCCCGGTATCCAGCACGCCGACCGTCACCCCCCGCCCCCTGCTGATCTTCCACGCGGCGGGCACATCCATCGCCTTGAGCTGCCGCTGTTCCGCCGCTCTCACCTGGGCCGCGAGCCCCTGCTGCACAGCGCGCGGCTGGGCCACAACGGCCAGCGCGGGGCTGGCCACCAGCAGCGCGCACGCGGGCGCTGCGATGACGGCGGCCGCGCGCAGGCCGCAGGCGTTCAGCATGCCCACGCCCGGCTGGCGCAGTCGACCGCGGCGGCCCGGGACAGCGGGGTGAGGATGTCCGTGGCCAGCTGGCCGGCCGGGGTGAAGACGGATGGGCGGCGCTCGCCGGTCGCCGCGGCGGGCCGGCCGTCCGCGTATCCGGCCACAGTGACCAGCACATACGGCCCGGCCTGCGTCACCGCAGACGCCTGCCGGGCGGCGTCGTCGAACCGCGCGGCCGCCGTCCCGGCGGGCCCGTAGGCGCGCAGCCCGGCGGGCAGGGTGCTGCGTCCCGCGGCGCTGGCGAACGCGCCCGCCCGCTGGGACGAGGGGAAGGCGAGCACACCGGTGGTGTACACGGCTCCGCCCAGTTCGTCGAGGTAGGTCGCCCGCAGGGCGGCGCGGCAGCCGTCGGCGCGGGCGTCCGCCGCGAGCGGGCCAACCAAGGCTTCCGCGCATCCGTCGGCCGCCGAGATACCGACCCGCCGCGCGGTCTCCTGGGTCTGCAGGCCGGTGATGTAGCCGAGCGTGGCCGGGAAGATCCGCCCGGCTGGCCAGGTCTGCCAGCGCCCGGCCACCGCGGCAGCCGCGGCCTCGGCCCGCTCGGCCGCGGTCGGCGGCCGGGTCTGTTCCGCCCGGGCCGCGTGGCCGGCCAGCACCGCCGCTGCCAGGCAGGCCGCCGCGGCCAGGACGGCAATCACCATGATCAGCCCACGGCGGGCGGAGCGGGGCCGGGTCAGCGGGGGTGATGGCGGGAGCGGAACAGGGGGCGGCGGCACTGCGCTCACGAAACCAGGCTATAGCGGCGGTGGCTTTCCGCCGAGGCCTGGCGGCCCGCCCGGCCCCAGCCGTGGGGCCGGGCCGTGCAGGATGTGGGCCCCCACGAAGGGGTTGAACCGCATGCTCTGGTACGACCAGGCACCCAGCCCGAACATCGCCGCCACCAGCACGACCGATGCCACCGCCGGCAGCGGCGCCCGGCGCGGCACGCGAGCGACCAGCCAGGCCCCGAGCAGGGCGATGGCGCCGATGGCCGGGACGTAGAACCGGACGGCCTGCAGCGTGCTGAGGAACGGCGCGGCGGTCCAGGTGTAGGCGGCGTACAGGCCCCACACGCTGAACCACGACGCCGCCAGGGCGAGCCCGACGGCGGCGTCGCGGCGGGCACCGGTGGCGGCCGCGTCCCCGGCCTGCCGCAGCCGCAGCCAGCGCACGGCGATCCACACCAGCGCGGCCAGGCCAGCTACCAGCATGGGCATGGCCTCGATCAGGTGAGCGGGCATGTACCTGAGATTGGGCATGATCGCGCTCAGGCTGAAGGTGATCTCCCCCGCCTGGTACCCCGATCTCAGTGGCCCGCCGTAGACCAGGTCGTTGAACACGGCCACACCTACGCCGAACGCCGCGGCCGAGCCGAGCCACCAGGCCAGGGCCGCCGTGGGCAGCCGGGCGGCGCGGCGGGCCGCGGCCACCGCGAGCACGGCGCAGCCGAGCACGACGATGTCGGTGTAGCGGACGAACACCGCGGTCTCCAGCGCCACGAACCCGGCCAGCCCGGCCCAGGTGCGCCGGGCCGGCCTGGCCTCGGCCGCCAGCACCGCCCACAGCAGCGCCCCGATCCCGGCCGCGATCAGGGACGCCTCGGTGAACGTCGGCATGTAGTCACGCCAGGCGAACAGCAGGGCGGCGCCGGATGAGCAGAACAGGCCGACCGCCGCCACCCCGCCAAACCGGCCCAGCCAGCGGCGGGCACCGAAGAACAGGCCCAGGCAGCCCAGGGCCCCGTAGAACAGCGGCGCCAGCCGGATCACGCCGAGGGCCTGGAACGGCGCGGCCAGGAACGGGTAACCCGGATCCTTCTCGCTGATCCACCGCCCGTCGGCCAGCTGCACCCACTGGACGATGCCGGGCCCGGGCCCGGGCCCGGACAGTTGCGCGGCCAGCGCGTGCACCTGGGCGGTGGACAGGGTCAGCAGATGCCCATCGGTCGTGGCCACGATCGACGCGCGATAGGCGACGTCGTCGGGTTCGACCAGGTGCGGCGCGAAGCTCAGGACCGCGGCGCACAGCACGGCGAACGCGGCCAGCGCGAACAGGACCTCGGCGCGCGCCGGGCCAGCCAGGGCCGGCGCCCTGTAGCTGAGGGCGGGTTCCCGGGTGCGGCGGCCGGCCAGGTCCACCTGAAGAAGATAAGGCCACCGGCTGAAAACCAGCTGAAGGTCTCGAGTGCCGATCGTGTGATGCCGCCCGGCCTGCTGGCCGGCGGGCTGGTCCGGGATGATGGGCAGCCATGGGCGAACTGATCCTGATCCGGCACGGGGAGACCGAGTGGAGCCGGGACCGCCGGCACACCGGCCGGACCGATGTCCCGCTCACCGCCGCTGGCCGGGCCGCGGCCAGCGCGCTGGCACCGGCGCTGGCCCGCCGGGACATCGCGGCCGCGTTCACCAGCCCGGCGCGGCGGGCGGTGGCGACCGCCGAGCTGGCCGGCCTGACCGCCAGGCAGGACCCGGACCTGTGGGAGTGGGACTACGGCGGGTACGAGGGCAGGACCACCCCGCAGATCCGGCAGGACCGGCCCGGCTGGTACCTGTGGCGGGACGGGGTGATCCCCGGTGACCGCGACCACCCCGGCGAGACGGTGCAGCAGGTCGGCGCCCGGGCGGACGCGGTGCTGGCCCGGGTCACCCCGCTGCTGGCCGGCGGGGACGTGGCGCTGGTCGCCCACGGCCACCTGCTGCGCGTGCTGACCGCCCGCTACCTGCGGCTCGGGCCGGCCGGGGGACGGCTGTTCTGGCTCGGCACCGGCACGCTGTGCCTGCTCGGCACCGAGCACGGCGAGCCGGTGATCATCGCCTGGAACCTGCCGCCGGTCAGCCTGGCAGGAACTGCTGCCACAGCAGGACCACGTTGAGCACGCTGACCACCACCACACAGCCCCACGCCGCCGCGGCGGTCGGGAGCCGGTTGACGTGAGCCCCCATCAGCTCGCGGCGGCAGGTCAGCAGCACCAGCGGTACCAGCGCGAGCGGGATGCCAAACGAAAGAACCACCTGGCTCGCGACCAGCGCCGTGGTCGGATCCACGCCCACGGCCAGCACCGCCAGCGCGGGCACCATGGTGATCAGCCGGCGGGCCAGCAGCGGGATGCGCAGGTTCACGAACCCGGCCATGACCACCTGGCCCGCGTAGGTGCCGACGCTGGCGGACGAGGCGCCGGAGGCCAGCAGCGCGACGGCGAACGCCAGCGCGGCCGCGCCACCGACCAGCCGGTACAGCCCGGCGTGCGCCTGCTGGATCGTGGCCAAATTTGACAGCCCGGGCACGTGGAACAGCTTGGCCGCCACCGCCAGCATGGCCATGTTCACGATCCCGGCCAGGCCCAGGGCCACGATCACGTCCAGCCGCTCGAAGGCCAGCACCCGGCCCCGCTCCCGCTCGTTGCGGCACGGGGTCCGGCCGCTGGTCAGCGCCGAGTGCAGGTAGATCACGTGTGGCATGACGGTGGCGCCGAAGATGCCGACCGCGAGGTAGACCGAGCCAGGGCCGGCCAGGCCGGGCACCAGCCCGCGCAGCGACTCCG
>DATDGI010000369.1:0-2765 GCA_036522155.1 Streptosporangiaceae bacterium | reverse complement strand
GGTCAGCAGTGCGTGACCGCCCGGGATGCGTCGCTTGAGCTCGCCGGGAGTCCCCTGGGCGACGACCTCGCCGTCGTCGAGCACGGCGACCAGGTCGGCCAGCTGGTCGGCCTCCTCCAGGTACTGCGTGGTGAGGAAGATGGTGACCGCCTGGTCGCGCACCAGCCCGCGGATGAGTTCCCACATCAGGCGCCGACCGCGCGGGTCCAGGCCCGTGGTCGGCTCGTCGAGGAAGATGATCCGCGGCGAGCCCATCAGGGTCATCGCCAGGTCAAGGCGGCGCTGCATGCCGCCGGAAAAGGTGAACACCGGCTTGCGGCCGGTGTCGGCCAGGTCGAAGACCTTCAGGAGTTCCGTGCTCCGCTGCCGCCCCTGCGCTCTGGTCAGGTGCCAGAGATCGGCCATGAGCAGCAGGTTCTCCCCGGCGCTCAGGTAGGTGTCCGTGGCCGAGAACTGGCCCGTGACGCCGATCACCGAGCGCACCGCCATCGGCTCGCGGGCGACGTCGCGGCCCGCGACCCGGGCCTCGCCCGCGTCGGCGGCAGACAGCGTGGCCAGGATCCGCACCAGCGTCGTCTTGCCCGCGCCGTTCGGGCCGAGCAGCGCGAAGACCGAGCCCTCGGGAACGGACAGGTCGATTCCGTTGAGGACGACGTGGTCGCCGAAAGACTTCCTGAGCCCGCTGGTCTCAATCGCGGCGTTCATTGATGACCTCCCGTACTTGAACATTGCTCAAGTGACATCATAGGAAGGACTTGAGCAATGTTCAAGTCCATTTCCGGCCGGGCCCGCCTACCTCAGGGGTCGTGCGGAAGCCGATGGGTGTGGCACCGTACCGGGAAGACGGGCTGTTGCAGATTCGCGGCGTGGCGGTGTGCGGGCCGGCCCGGCTCCTGACAGGGTCGGGTTATGGCGAAGGGGTACCGTCCGGTGGACCGGGATCAGCCGTTCTTGCTGCCGCCGGATATGCGGGATTGGCTGCCGGAGGATCATCCGGTGTGGCTGGTGATCACGGTGGTGGCTGATCACCTGGATACCTCGGCGTTTCATGCCCGGCGCAAGACCGGCGGGCCGGGCACGGCCGGGTATGACCCGGACATGCTGGTGACGGTGCTGGTGTGGGCGTATGCGCACGGGTGCGGTCCTCGCGGGAGATCGAGCGGCTGTGCCGGACCGATGTGGCGTTCCGGGTGATCTGCGCCGGGAACCTGCCCGATCATGTGACCTTCGCCCGGTTCCGGGGTGATTTCCCCGAGGCGGCCGGGGAGTTTTTCACCGGGGTGCTGGTGCTGTGCGCCCGGCTGGGGATGGGCCGGCTGGGGACGGTGGCGCTGGACGGGATGAAGATCGCCGCGAACGCGTCGAAGGCCGCCAGCCGGACCGAGGAGACGCTGGCCAGGCTGGCCGGGGAGACGGTGGCCGCGCATGCGGCGGCTGATGCGGCCGAGGATGAGCTGTTCGGGGAGGGCCGCCGGGGGGATGAGGTGCCGCCCGAGGCGTGGAGTCCCCGGTCGCGGCACTCGCGGATCGCCGCGGCCCTGGCCGGCTTGAAAGCCGAGCGGGAGGCCGCGGAGGCGGAGCAGGCGGCCAAGGGGCAGGCGTTCCGGGAGCGGCAGCGGTCCGGGCGGCGGACCGGGCCGGCGCCGAAGCGGGCGGCGGTGGAGCTGGCGGAGGAGAACCTGGCCCGGGTCCGGGCCGCCCGGGCCGCCCAGCTGGCAAAGACGGAGGAACGGTATGCCGCCGGGCAGCCGGACCGCCGCAGCCGCATCGCCGGGATCGATGACTACTGCCGGGTCCGCGAAGCCGGAGCCCAGGTGGACAAGGCGAAGGCCCGGGCCGCCGGGGACGAGCGCAAGGCCGCCGGGCGAGAGGCGGACCGCAAGGGTCCCGGCCCGGTCCGCAACATCACCGACCCGGACTCGCGGCTGATGCCGGTCCGCGGCGGCGGGTTCATCCAGGGCTACAACACCCAGAACATGACCAGCGAAGACGGCCTGGTCATCGCCACCAAGCTCACCGACGAGCAGGCCGACTGCGGCTGGTTCGAGCCGATGCTGGAGCAGGCCCAGGGCGCCGCCGCCCTGATCGGGGCACACCGCCCGGACGCTGAACCCGGCGGCCCGGACAGCGGTGGCATCGGGCTGGCACTGGCCGATGCCGGATACTGCTCCGAGCACAACATGACCTGTCCCGGCCCGGACCGGCTGATCGCGGTCGGCAAAGGCCGGGACCTGGAAAAAGCCGCCCGCGACCCCGGCAGCGACGGGCCAGGCTGGGGCGGGCCGGCCATCCAGGCCATGCGCGAACGGCTGAAAACCCCCGGCGGCATCGCCGCCTACCGGCAGCGGGGCCACATCGCCGAGACCCCGCACGGCCACATCAAGCACAACATGGGCCTGCGCCAGCTGTCCGTCCGCGGCAAGCGCAAAGCCTCCGCCGAATGGACCTTCGCCTGCGCCGTGCACAACCTGTTCAAGGCCCTGACCGCCGGCAAGCTCACCAGCCAGGCCCTGGACTCCCTGGCCGCGACGCCAGCCTGACCGCCACCACCGGACCCGCCAGCCCTCACAACCAGGAACACAGATCATGACCCAACCCGGCCCGAACGATTCAGCAACAGCCCGTCTGAGGTGCCCCGAAGCTTCCGGACAGTCCATCTAATAGGATGGACTTCTGGAAAGGTGAAAGTAATTGCCTCGACCGAAAAAGAGCTTCTCGCCTGAATTCAAAGAGGAAGCCGTGAAGATGGTGATCGAGACCTCGCG
>DATDGI010000368.1:0-2032 GCA_036522155.1 Streptosporangiaceae bacterium | reverse complement strand
CGGTGCATCGCCCGCAGGGCGGCCGCGACCCCGGCGACGAGCCGCAGCACCGCCGCATCCGGCAGCGGGCCGTGGCCGGCGACCACCTGTCTCAATGACGGCCCCGCCACGTAGGCGGTCGCCAGCCACGGCCGGGTGGTGTCCGGGTCAGCGGCCAGTACCCGGGCGGTGTGGCGCCCGCGCACCCGGCGGGCCGCGTCCATCTCCCGGCGGAACCTGACCCGGAAACCTGGGCCCAGCCCGGCCTCCGGCCGGGCCACCTTCAGCACGACGGGCCGGCCGCTGGCGGTGTAACCCAGGTACGCCTGGGCCACGGCGCCGGTCCCGAGCCGGGCACGCAACCGGTACCCGGCGAACTCGGCGGGATCCTCCCCTGTCAACGGCTCCAGTGCCACCGCGGGTGTCCTTTCCACCCATGTGCACGGCCGGCCGCCGGCCGTGGTTCACCGCTCCGGCGTGATCACGGAATCCACTCAGGCGGTCGACTGGCTGGATTCCGTGGTCATGGGTGGCGGAGGTGCTGCTGGATGCCGACCTGGTAGGCCTCGGCCAGCCAGCCGGCGAACTCCTCGTCCACGTCAGCGGGGGAGTCCAGCCGGAAGGCATGAACCACGTTGCGCGGCGAGAACGCGTCGATCCGCGAGAACCGCGGGCTGGCGATCCGCCGGGCGAGCACGAGATGCCCGTTCAGCCAATTCCGCCGGGGCATGAAGGCAGCGAAACTCATCCGGGCGTGCAGCGCGATGCGTGTCTTCTCGGGCAGCACCTCGACCGGGCCCAGGCCGGAAACCACGGCCAGCACCCGGTCGAAGGTGGCCCTGACCCCCGGCGACGCCCGGGCGAAATGCGCGTCCAGGTCGCCGAGCGGGGCGCAGGTGTGGACCTGATTCCGGTTGGCGAACGTACGCCCGCACCGGGGGCAAGCCCACATCTGCGCCACCGGCGGCCCGTACGCCGGGCTTACCGGGCCTGGCTCAGGACTGGGCCTTCATCAGGCCCACGCGGTTGCCCGCCGGGTCGGTGAAGAAGGCGATGGTGGGCCCGTCCGGCACGTCCATGGGCGGGGTGACGGTCGCGCCGCCGTGCGCGCCCACCGTGTCCAGGGCGGCCTGCACGTCGGGAACCGCGATGTAGAAGACGGTGTACGGCTGGCCGTCCGGGCTCGGGCCGACGCCGCCGCCAATTCCGCCTTCCGAGGCCGCCACCATCCCATAGTTCATCGGGTTGTTGGCGTCGATTTCCCAGCCGAACGCGTCGCCGTAAAACTGCTGGAGCGCCGCCGCGTCCGGTCCGCTCACTTCGAACCACCCAACTGGGTTCGGCATGGTCAGTCATCCCCTCCGATGTGCGGGAACCAAGGAGCACGGGCCACAGTACTCCTGCTCGGTGACACTTCCGTGGGCGCCGCCCCGCCACTTGTGCCCCCGCGCCAGCCTTCCGGAATCAGCCAGCAGCAAACCCGGGCCAGCGCAGCGCGGCCGGGAACCTAGCATGGGGAACGGGCGGTGGCCAAGCACAAGGAGGCGGCGCGGTGACGACACCCGGCAGCGCGGGGCGGACCGTGATCCTCACCGTCGACGATGACCCCGGCGTGTCCCGTGCGGTGGCCCGCGATCTGCGCCGGCGTTACGGCGAGGAGCACCGGATCGTGCGGGCCGAGTCGCCCGAGGCGGCCCTGGACGCGCTCAGCGAGATCAAGCTGCGGGGCGAACTGGTGGCCGTGATCCTGGCCGACTACCGGATGCCGGGCATGAACGGCATCGAGTTCCTGGAACGGGCCATGGACATCTGGCCCGGGGCGCGGCGGTGCTCCTCACCGCCTACGCCGACACCGGCGCCGCCATCGACGCGATCAATGTGGTGGACCTCGACCATTACCTGCTCAAGCCGTGGGACCCGCCAGAAGAGAAGCTGTACCCGGTGGTGGACGCCCAGCTGGAGGCCTGGAGGCAGGCCGACTACCGGCCGGTGCCGGAGACCAAGATCGTCGGGCACCGCTGGTCCGCCCGGTCCGGGGCGGTCCGCGAGTTTC
>DATDGI010000367.1:0-8333 GCA_036522155.1 Streptosporangiaceae bacterium | reverse complement strand
CGACCCGGCCGCACTGGCCGCCGCCGTGGCCGAGGCCGAGCGGCGCTGGGGCGGGCTGGACGCGGCCATCGCCGCGGCCGGGGTCATCGCCGGCGGCGTCCCCGCCTGGCAGATCCCGGCCGGGCAGGAAGACGCGGTGCTGGACATCGACCTGCGTGGCGTGCTCAACCTGGCCCGGGTGTCCGTCCCCGCCCTGCTGCGCCGCCCCGTGCCCCGGCAGGGCCGGTTCATCGCGGTCGCCTCCGCGGCGGCGACCCGCGGGCTGCCGATGCTCGCCGCCTACTGCGCGGCCAAGGCCGGGGTGGCCGGCTTCACCCGGGCGCTCGCCGCCGAGCTCGGCGGCACCGGGATCACCGCGAACTGTGTCTCCCCCGGCTCCACGGCCACCCCGATCCTGGCCGAGACCGCCCGGCTCTACCGGCTGCCCGACGCCGCCGGTTTCGCCGGCCAGCAGCCGCTCGGCCGCCTGCTGCGGCCCGGGGAGGTGGCCGCCGTGATCGCCTTCCTGGCCAGCGATGCGGCCAGCGGCATGACGGGCACCAGCGTCCCGGTGGACGGCGGGCTCGCGCTATGACCGCGGCCGCCCGCCGCGGTCAGCGGACCTTGCCGACCGCCTGGTAGACCCGGCGGCAGGTTCATCGCGGCCCTCCGGCCACTTCCGATCTCATATTCACGAATGTTAGCAAAACTGAGAATGATGGCCTACGGTGGAGACCGTGACCACCGCGGATCTCCTGCTGCACCCGGTCCGGCTGCGGATCGTCCAGGCCTTCCTGGGCGACCGCGCGCTCACCACCAGCGACCTGGCCGCCGAACTGGCCGATATCCCGCCCGCCAGCCTGTATCGCCACGTGGCCAGGCTGGTCGACGCCGGGGTACTGGCGGTGGTCGCCGAGCGGCGGGTGCGGGGTGCGCTGGAACGGACCTACGTGCTCCGCCTGCTGGCCGCGTCCATCGATCTTGACGAGGTCGAGTCCATGACCGCCGATGACCACCGGCATGCCTTCATGGCCTTTGTCGCCGGGCTGCTCGGCGACTTCGACCGGTACCTGGCCCGGGGCGACATCGACCTGCTGCGGGACGGGGTGAGCTACCGCCTGGCCGCGCTCTGGCTGGACGACGCCGAATACGCCGCGCTGCTGCGTGACCTGACCCGGGTGCTCCAGCCCCGGCTGGCGAAGGTGCCGGGGCCGGGCCGCAAGCGGCGCATCCTCGGCAGTGTCCTGCTGCCTGGCGGCGAAGCCGGCCCGGGCCCCGACCATCACTGACCGGAAGACAGGAGGACGCCATGGCGCCAAGGACACCCGCCCAGACCGGCCTGGCCGTGCTGGATCTGGCCCAGGCCGGGCAGTTCGCGGAGATCCGGGAGCTGTTCGCACCGCCGTTGCGCGCGATGGTGCCGCCGGAGGCGCTTGAGGCCGCCTGGACGGCGGAGATCAGCGCCCGCGGACCGGTCGCCAGCATCGGCCCTCCGGAAACCGAGCCGGGCCCGGGCGGCACCGTGGTGAAGATCCCGGTCGCGTTCACCGGGGGCGAGGTGGCCGTGGTCATGTCGGTTTCCGACGACGGCTGGCTCGTCGGCATCCAGCTGGTACCGGCCGGCCAGGCCCAGGACCAGGAGGAGCCACCCGAGCCGTGGCAGCCGCCGCCTTACGCCGACACCGGCAGCTTCACCGAGCAGGCGGTGACGCTCGGCTCCGGCCCGCTGGCGGTCCCGGGCACGCTCAGCCTGCCCCGCCGGAGCGGCCCGGTCCCGGCCGTGGTGCTGCTCGGCGGGTCGGGACCGGTTGACCGGGACGAGACGATCGGCCGCAACAAGCCGCTCAAGGACCTCGCCTGGGGCCTGGCCAGCCGCGGCGTGGCGGTGCTGCGGTTCGACAAGGTGACCCACGCCCACGGCGCCGCGGTCGGCAAGGACCCGGGCTTCACGCTGACCGACGAGTACGTGCCGGCCGCGGTGGCCGCCGTGCACCTGCTGCGCCAGCGGCCGGCCGTGGCCGCAGGGCAGATCTTCCTGGCCGGTCACAGCCTGGGCGGCACCGTGGCCCCGCGCGTCGCCGCGGCCGAGCCCTCGGTCGCCGGGCTGATCATCCTGGCGGGCGGGGCGGAGCCGCTGCACTGGTCCATCGTCCGCCAGTTCCGGTACTTCGGGACCCTGGACCCCCCGCCGGTGGCCGCACCCGAGGCGGTGGTGGCCGCGGTGACCAAGCAGGCCGAGCTGGTCGACAGCCCGGACCTGTCGCCGTCCACCCCCGCCGCCGACCTGCCGTTCGCCGTCCCCGCCCCGTACTGGCTGGACCTGCGCGGCTACGACCCGGCCGCGGCGGCCGCGGCCCTGGCCAAACCGGTGCTCGTTCTCCAGGGCGGCCGCGACTACCAGGCCACCGTGGCCGAGGATCTCGCCCGCTGGCGGGCCGGGCTGGCCGGACGGCCGGACGTGACCATCCGCGTCTACGACGCCGACAATCACCTGTTCTTCCCCGGCAGCGGCCCGTCGGCGCCGGCCGAGTACGAGCCGGCCCAGCACCTGGACCCGGCCGTGGTCGCCGATATCGCCAGCTGGCTGGGCACGGTGGTCGCGGACGGGCCCGGCCGGGGCCGCTGATCCGGGTGGTAGCTTGCCCTTCAGTGAGGAGGGCAGCCGATGGCGGGCGTGGCGCACCTGGTCGAATCCGGCCCGTTGCTGCTGGCCGCGCCGGTGGCGGCGGCCGCGGGCGCGATCACCTTCCTGTCGCCGTGCTCGCTGCCGCTGGTGCCCGGCTACCTGTCTTACGTCACCGGCATGTCCGGGGCGGACGCCGAGCAGGCGGAGAGCTCGCCGGACGCGGCCCGGCGGGCCCGGGGGCGGACGCTGGCCGGCACGACCCTGTTCGTGATCGGGTTCTCGGCCGTGTTCGCCACCGAAGGGGTGCTGTTCGGCAGCCTGGGGGCGGTGCTGCGCACCCACACCACGGTGCTGACCCAGATCCTCGGCGGCATCACCATCCTGCTCGGCCTGCTGTTCGCCGGGGTGTTCGACCGCTTCCCGATCACCGGCCGGATAGCCCGGCCGTCCGTGCGGCCGCGGGCCGGGCTGGCCGGCGCCCCGCTGCTGGGGGTGCTGTTCGCGCTGAGCTGGACACCCTGCATCGGCCCGACCCTCGGCGCCGTGCTGACCATGGCCTACGTGTCCGGCACGGCGCTGCGCGGGGCCGTGCTCGCCTTCATCTACGGCCTGGGCCTGGGCATCCCGTTCATCATCGTGGCGCTGGCCTTCCAGCGCGGGGTGACCGTGTTCCAGTTCGCCCGGCGCCACGCGGTGCTCATCACCCGGATCGGCGGCGGGCTGCTGGTGCTGGTCGGGGTGCTCGAGGTGAGCGGCGCCTGGCTGGCCGCGATCACCTGGATGAAGGTCCACTGGATCAGCAACTACCAGTCGCCGCTGTAGGAGGTTCCCGGAGATGGCATTCAGCGGATGGCCGGACGAGGCCCTGGAGTTCTACGAGGGGCTCGTGGCCGACAACACCAAGACCTACTGGACCAAGCACAAGCAGACCTACGACAGCTGCGTGCTGGGCCCGATGACCGACCTGGTGGCCGACCTGGCCCCCGAGTTCGGGGAGGGGAAGATCTTCCGGCCCTACCGCGATGTCCGGTTCAGCAAGGACAAGACGCCGTACAAGACCCACATCGGGGCCATGGTCGGCCACGGCTACGTGCAGTTCTCGGTGGAGGGGCTGGCGGCCGGGCAGGGCATGTACCACCTGGAACCCGAGCAGCTTGAGCGGTACCGGCAGGCGGTCGCCGACGACCGCACCGGGACCGAGCTGACCAAGGTGATCGCCGAGGTGGAGGGGCACGGCATCGAGGTGCACGGGCGGGACGCGCTGAAGAATGCCCCGCGCGGCTACCCGGCCGACCATCCGCGGATCGACCTGCTCCGGTACAAGGGGCTCGTCGCCTGGCAGGAGTGGCCGGTGGGGGCGTGGCTCGGCACGGCGGCCGCCGCCGGCCGGATCACCGGCTTCCTCCGGAACGCCCGCTCGCTCAGCACCTGGCTGGACTCTCACGTGGGCTCTTCCGCCGGATAATCATGATCCGGAAGGATTCTCAGTCATATTCACTGAGAATCCTTCAGGATCAAGGTGGAGAGGTAAGGGAGCTGGGATGGCGATGAGCGGCTCCGGCTCGGTGCGCGCGAACCGGTGGGTGATCCTGGCCGGGTACGGCCTGCTGACGGCCTCCACCCAGCTGCTGTGGCTGGCGTACGCGCCGATCACCACCCAGACGCACCGGCTCATGGGGGTGTCCACCGGCACGGTGGGCGACCTGGCCGTGATCTTCCCGGTCATGTACGTGATCCTGGCGCTGCCGGCCGGCCGGTGGCTGGACGACCGGTTCGGGCGTGCGCTGGGCCTGGGCGCCGTGCTCACCGGCGCCGGCGGGCTGCTCCGGCTGGCCGGGCCGCACTCCTTCGGCTGGGCGCTGGCCGGGCAGGTGGTTATCTCGGCCGGGCAGCCGTTCGTGCTGAACGCAATCACCAAGGTGGCAGCGCGCTACTTCCCCGAGTCCGAGCGGACCACGGCCATCTCGGTCGGCAGCGTCGCCCTGTTCGTGGGCATCCTGGCCGCCGCGCTGTCCAGCGGGCCGCTGCTGGACGCGGGCGGGCTGGCGCTGCTGCTGTGGGTGCAGGCCGCAGTGGCCGTCGTTGCGGCCGTGTGGGTGCTGGCCACGATCGGCACCCCGGCGGCGTTCACCGGCGACCCGTCGGTCGCGGTGTCGCTGCGCTGGCTGCGCCGTGACCGGTTCATGTGGGTGCTGGCCGGCCTGCTGTTCGTCGGCATCGGGGTGTTCAACGTGGTGGCGACCTGGCTGGACTCGATCCTCACCCACTTCGGGCACGGCGGTGCCAGCGGTCCCCTGATCGCCCTCATGACCGTGGGCGGGATCGCCGGTGCCGCGGTGCTGCCCGGGCTGGTCGCGCGGCGCCAGCAGCGGCGCGCGATGCTTCAGGTCGCGGTGGTGGTGACGGCGCTGGCGTTCGCGGTGATCGCCGCCGTGCACAGCCCGGTGGCCGGTGGCGTGGTGCTGTTCGTGTCGGGTTTCTTCCTGCTGGCCGGGCTGCCGGTGGTGCTGGACTGGTCGGAGCTGCACGCCGGGCCGGAACGGGCCGCCAGCGCCGCCGGGTTCCTGCTGCTCGCCGGCAACCTCGGTGGGGTGGTGCTGGTGCTGATCGTCCAGGCCGTGATCGGGAACCCGTACGCCTCGCTCGGCGTGCTGGTGGTGGCCGGGCTGGCCGGGCTGGCGCTGTCGTTCCGGCTGCCGGCCCGGGGGGTGGGCACCGCGGGCAGCACGGATGCCGCCGCAGAAGGGGTGTCCCAGTGACCGACCCGTTCGCCGACCTGGACCGGCAGCTCAAGCCGTACCGGGGCGAGTTCCCCTCGTTCCGGCGGCTGCCCGCGGACGGGCTGGCCCGGGCCGAGGTCACCGGGCTGGTCGAGCGGATGGCGGCGGCCGAGGAAGGCCGGTGGCGGGACGGTTTCGCCTCCGGCGCGGTGTACCACGGGGACGCCGAGCACGTGGCGTTCCTGAGCCGGGTCTACGCGGCCCAGTCCCAGAGCAACCCGCTCCATCCCGACCTGTGGCCGAGCGCCACCAAGTTCGAGGCGGAGATCGTCGCCATGACCGCGGGCATGCTCGGCGCGGGCGCCGCCGATGGCCCGGAGATCGCGGGCACGGTGTCGTCCGGCGGGACCGAGAGCATCCTGCTGGCCATGAAGACCTACCGGGACTTCGCCCGGGAGCGCCGCGGCATCGCCGAGCCGGAGATCGTCGCCCCGGTCACCGCGCATGCCGCGTTCGACAAGGCCGCCCGCTACTTCGACATGAAGCTGGTACGGGTGCCGGTCGACGCCGGGTTCCGGGCCGACCTGGACGCGCTGGCGGCGGCGGTGACCGGGCAGACCGCGGTGATCGTCGGGTCGGCCCCCGGCTTCCCGCACGGGGTGATCGACCCCATCCCGCAGATCGCCGAGCTGGCCGCCAGCCGCGGCGTGGGCTGCCACGTGGACGCCTGCCTGGGCGGGTTCATCCTGCCCTGGGCGCGGAAACTCGGCTATCCGGTGCCGCCGTTCGACTTCACCCTGCCCGGGGTGAGTTCCATGTCGGCCGACACGCACAAGTACGGCTACGCGGCCAAGGGCTCGTCGGTGGTCCTGTACCGGGGCAAGGACCTGCGCAAGTACCAGTACTACACGGTGGCCGACTGGCCGGGCGGGCTGTACTCCTCCCCCACCTTCGCCGGCAGCCGGCCCGGCGCGCTGTCCGCCGCCTGCTGGGCGGCCATGGTGTCGATCGGCGAGAGCGGCTACACCGAGGCGGCCCGCCGGATCCTGGCCACCGGCGCCGTGGTCAGGGACGGGATCGCGGCCATCGACGGCCTGCGGGTGCTCGGCGACCCGCTGTGGGTGATCGCGTTCGGCACCAGCGGGGACCTGGATGTGTACCAGGTGATGGAGAACATGAGCCAGCGTGGCTGGAGCCTGAACGGGTTGCAGCGCCCGCCCGCGGTCCACATCGCGATCACGCTCCGGCACACGCGGCCCGGGGTGGCCGGCCGGTTCCTGGCCCACCTGGCCGATTCGGTGGCCCAGGTACGGGCCAACCCGGGCGTCCATACCGGCATGGCCCCGGTCTACGGGATGGCCGCCACCCTGCCCGACGGCACCGTCCGTGACCTGCTCACCGCCTACCTCGACCTGACCTTCGAGGTGTAGCGGTGACCCGCCACATCCTGGCCATCGACCTCGGCACGTCGGCCCTGAAGGTGGCGCTGGTGTCCACCGGCGGCGAGGTGGTCGCCGCTGAGCAGGACACCTGCCAGGTGAACCTGCTGCCCGGTGGCGGCGCCGAGCAGGACCCGCGGCGGTGGTGGGAGCAGATCACCGCGGCGTCGTCCCGGCTGATGGCCCGCGGCACGGTGCCGGCGGACACGGTCGCGGCGGTCGCCTGCACCGCCCAGTGGTCGGGCACCGTCGCCGTCGGCGAGGACGGCCAGCCGCTGCGCGACGCGATCATCTGGATGGACTCGCGGGGCGCGCCCTACGCCCGGCAGATCACCCGCGGCCCGGTGAACGTGCAGGGCTACGGGGTGGACAAGCTGGTCCGCTGGCTGCGCCCCACGGCCGGCATCCCGGCCCACAGCGGCAAGGACCCGCTCGCGCACATCTTGTGGCTCAAGCACCACGAGCCGGAAACCTACCGGCGTGCCGACAAGTTCCTGGAGCCCAAGGACTGGCTGAACGCCCAGCTCACCGGCCGGGCCGCCGCCTCGTACGACTCGATCGCGCTGCACTGGGTGACCGACAACCGGCGCCTGGACGCCATCGGCTACCACCCGGCGCTGCTGCGCCTGGCCGGGCTGGACCGCGCGCAACTGCCCGAACTGCTGCCCGCCGCCAGCGTCCTCGGCCCGCTGGCGGCCGGGCCGGCCGCGGCGCTCGGGGTCCCGGCTGGGCTGCCGGTCGTGGTCGGCACCCCGGACCTGCACTCGGCGGCGATCGGGGCCGGTGCCACCCGCGACTTCCAGCCGCACCTGTACGTGGGCACCTCGTCCTGGCTGACCTGCCACGTCCCGTTCAAGAAGACCGACCTGCGGCACAACATGGCCTCTCTGCCCGCGCCGGTGCCCGGGCGCTACTTCGTAGCCGACGAGCAGGAGACCGCCGGTGCCGCGCTGACCTTCCTGCGGGACCGGGTGCTGTACGACGGCGACCCGCCGCCGGGCGCCTACGCCGGGTTCGACCAGATGGCCGCGCAGGCGCCGCCCGGCAGCCATGGGGTGATCTTCACGCCCTGGCTGTACGGCGAGCGGACCCCGGTGGAGGACCCGTTCGTGCGCGGCGGGTTCCACAACTTGTCGCTCTCGGCCAGCCGGGACGACCTGGTCCGGGCCGTGTTCGAGGGGGTGGCGCTGAACGCCCGCTGGCTGCTCACGGCGGTGGAGCGATTCACCCGGCACCGCATGGAGCCGATCCGTTTCATCGGCGGCGGCGCCCGCTCGGACGTGTGGAGCCAGATCTTCGCCGACGTGCTAGGCCGCGGCATCGAGCAGGTGGCCGATCCGGTGAACGCGAACGCCCGCGGGGCGGGACTGCTGGCCGCGTGTGCCCTCGGCGAGTTCAGCTTCGACCAGGTGCCCGAGCGGGTCCAGGTAGCGCGGGCCTACCAGCCCGACCCGGTGGCGGGGCGGCTCTACGACCGGCTGTTTGCCGAGTTCGTGGGGTTCTACCGGCGCAACCGCAAGGCCCACGCCCGCCTCAACCGCCCGGCGGAAGGCAGCTGACCAGGCCGGG
>DATDGI010000366.1:0-15525 GCA_036522155.1 Streptosporangiaceae bacterium | reverse complement strand
CGGCCTGCCCCGCCCCGACGGGCGCGGCAGCACCCGCTCCAGATCAGCCCACTGCTCATCAGTCAGATCCCCACGGCCCACACCAAGATCATTTCAGTGGCGAGCCGCACCAGGATCAACTTCTGAAACACGCCCTAGGCGCAGCTCGTTAGGAATCGGGGGTTCCCCTCGAACCGTGGACACGCTCCGAGGGGAAGCCCAAAGCCGCGAGCCGCCTATCGTAGGCAACACTGGGCGGCTGTTCGGCACCCGTTAGCAGAAAGGCCCTCCCAAGATCGGAAGGGGCCTTTGACCTGGGAGCCGCCTTGGGCAATCGAACCCCAGACCTACGCATTACGAGTGTTCGTCTACGGAGTATCAGCTAGTCCCAGTTTGTTCAAATCAGCAGCTCAGTGCGCTTTTACATGAGGCAGAATCCGTCCGGACAAGCGGGAACTGTCCCCGAAACTGTCCCCACATGCTCGAACGCTTCTGACGCAGATCCCTGGGCCGGGCGCGGGCGCACGACGCCACCTCGCCGGGCGCGGCTACTCCGGGACGGCCACCGGGCGCACGAGCTGCCCAGCGCCCGCCCGAGGGCGCGTGGCCGAGGATCGCCACCCCGCCCGGCCGACGGCGGCCAGCTCGGGCGCCGGGCCGACGGCGGTCCCCGTCCTGGTTTCGTTCGCCAGAATCGACCGCAGTTGTTCGTCGCGAGCGACCGCATGGCGGTATCCGCGATTTTTGATGTTCACGAGTTCTGACCGCACCCGCGGTCATGGCCTTCTGAGGCCGATTCGCGCTCGCGGTGCTGTGGGAGCTGGCCCGGGCCAGCGGCCTGCGCGCCCAGGCGACCGCCAGGTACAAGCTGGACCTCCCGGTCAGCGAGGGCGCTCGGCTGAACCCTGGCAAACCTTTGCAGAATCTGCCCTGGGACGGGCAGATTCTGCGGACGTTTCGCTCCAGATCAGGAGTGGCTGAGGATCATGGGCCCGCCGGTGGCGCCGTCGTAGCCGAACAGCCAGACGTGGCTGGGGCTGCTGGCCGCCGAGCCGATCGAGACCGAAGTATCTGCTGGAATCGGGCTCGGCGAGGTCGTCCACGACGAGCCGTTCCAGTGAGCTAGCAGCACTGCCGCGGCCAGGGGGTCGTGCACGCTGAAGATCCACACGTCGGAGTCCGATCTGGCGGCTATCGCGAACACCCCGGCGCCCGAGAAACTGGACGGCGTCGACATCACTTTCCACGACGTCCCGTTGAAGTGCTCGAGGACAGGGCCGCCGCCGTCGATTCCGCCCCCCACCCACACGTCGGTCGGCGAGAGCGCGTGCACGCTTTCGAAGACGGTGCCGATCGGTCCCCCCAGCGTGTAGACGCTCCAGGAGGTGCCGTTGTAGTGGGTCACCTGATCGTTTCGGTAGATGCCCCAGATGTCGTTGGGACCGTCCGCGCTCACCGCGAGGGCAGGCAGAGCACCGGAAACGACCGACCACGCGGTCCCGTTCCAGTGCAGGACGACGAAGTCGGCGAACGCCCAGGCGTTCGTCGGGCTGAAGTCGAGGACCGCGTTGAGGGGGCCTTCGTTGGGCCCGGCGACGACCGACCACGCCGTGCCGTTCCAGTGTTCGTAGAGCGATGGCAGCGAGCAACGCCGGTAGCAGGACGAACGTTGCTCCCCGACGGCCCATGCGTCGCTCGCGCTGCTGGCCGCGACGGACGCAAACGCCCAGTTCGGGGTGCTGCCCGACGGCGTGGGGGTGGGCACCGACGACCAGGCGGTGCCGTTCCAGTTCAGCGCGACCGGGGCCGCGCCGGCGCTGGCAGGCCCGCCGACCGCCCAGGCGTCGGTGTCGGACACGGCGTACGACCCGGTAAGCTGGGCGCCGGCCGTCGAGGCGGGCGGTGTGACCACCGTCCAGCCGGAGCCGGTCGCGGCGGACGCCGGGACGGTCAGCCCCAGCAGCCCGGCCGTGACCCCTGCCAGCGTGCACCATCGTGAGACGCGTGTCATGAAGATCCCCTCCTCGGGATGCGGGGAACACGCCCTACCGATAACAATCGGCCACAGACGTTAACATTGTTCAAATATCGTCGTAACCCACTTTGAAAGTAACCCTTTGAGCCAGTCATGACCAGCTCGGACACCCTCAGCGCCGCCCGCGCCCCGCGTTGGCATAGGTGCGCAAGCAGAAGCCGCTGGCGAGCCTGGACTTGATCAGCGGGGATGTCTTACCAGCGCGCTGGGGCGGCCAGCGGATCGACCGGTTGCTGCCCGAGCAGATTGAGGATGGGTACGCGGAGATGATCCGCGCCGGGCACGCCGCTTCGCACGTCCGCAAGGTTCACGCGATCTTGTCGAGCGCCTACGAAGAACAGGTCAAGCGCGGCAATGTGGCGCGCAATCCGTGCCGGCTGGTGATGCCGCCCGCGCTGCGGCAGCGAGAGCTACCGGCGCTCGGCCGCGCACAGGTCCGGGCGGTGCTGGCTGCCGTGCGCGAGCGGCGGAACGCAGCACGGTGGTCGGTTGGGCTCGCATGCGGGCTGCGCCAGGGTGAAGCTCTCGGCCTGCGCTGGGATTACCTGGTGGGCACCTGCCTTGACTGCGAGCGCACCGCCCCGGCGCCGGAATGCTGGGCAGAACGGGATGCGCCGCGGTGCCCGTCGTGCAGCGGTGAGTGCGTGATCGAGGCGCGAGTGTGGTTCCAGCTTCAGCGGCTGACGTGGCGCCACGGGTGCGGGGACGTTGTGGCCTGCACGTCCGGCAAGCACCGCCCGCCGTGTCCCCGTGACTGCCCGAAGGCAGCCCGTACATCCGGCCGCCGCCATACCTGCACGAAGGCCGGAGACCCCGGAGTGTGCCCCATGGGCTGCGCCGGCCACGCCAGCACGTGCCCAGAGCGAACCGGGGGCGGCCGGGCCGCCAGGGTGGCAGCCGGTGTCCCGGACGTACGCGTTCACGATCTGCGCCACACCGCGGCATCGCTGTGGCTGGCCGCTGGCGCGGACCCGAAGGTGGTGCAGCGGGTGCTGGGGCACGCCACCGCCGCGATGACGATGGACCTTTACGGGCACCTGGTGGATGCCAGCTTGTGGCAAGCCGCCCAGCTGATCGGGGGCACCACGGGGGCATCTGAGCTACCCGAGGGGCGCATTCGAACAGAATCCGGGCCAGGGCCGGATGCGAAAACTCTTAAGAGCTGGGCTTTTGCGGCAGAGCCGCCTTGGGGAATCGAACCCCAGACCTACGCATTACGAGTGCGTCGCTCTGTCCGACTGAGCTAAGGCGGCGAAGCCGCCCACCAGGGGCGGCCGCGCAAGCAGTCTACTGGCACAGCGTCCCGTTACGCGGCGGCGCAAGGGTGATCAGGTAGCGGTCCACCGCCGTGTCAATGCACGTGCTGCCCATCCCGTACGCGGTGTGACCGTCCCCGTTCCAGGCCAGCAGCACACCCGACGACAGGTCCTTGGCCAGCGCCTGCGCCTGCTGGAACGGCGTGGCCGGATCCCGGGTCGTGCCGACCACCAGGATCGGCGGCGCGCCTTGTGCCCGCAGCGGCGTCGCGGCCGGCGCCGGCACCGGCCAGTAGGCACACGGCAGGCTGCCCCACATGAGCGCCGCGCCGAACTGGGGTGCCGCCTTCTGCGCGGCACTGGCGGCCGAACGCCATACCGGCAGCGACCGCGGCCAGGGGCGGTCAACGCAATCCACCGCGGTCTCGGCATCGACCAGGTTCGAGTAATGCCCGGAAGAGTTGCGCTCCACCAGCAGGTCGGCCAGCTCGACCAGCAGCGAGCCGTTCCCGGCGAACGCGCCGGTCAGCCCGGCCCGCAGGTACTGCCAGTAGGACTTGGTGTAGAGCGAGGCGGCGACCCCGAGCAGCAGCAGCGGGGCGCTGGCCGGCTGGCCGGCGATCACGCTGACCAGGGGCCGGCTGGCGGTCCGGTTCAGCAGCCCTTGCAGCCGGCCGATGCCGGCGGTCACCGTTCCGTGCCCCAGCGGGCAGCCGGCCAGCCGCACACAGTTGGCGGTGAAGGACCGCAGCGCGACCTCGAACCCCTTGGCCTGGACCTCGTTCATGCTCAGCCCGGACTGGCCCGGGTTGACCGCCCCGTCCAGCACCATGGCCCGCACATGGGTGGGGAACTCCTGCGCGTACCAGGCGCCCAGGTAGGTGCCGTACGACTTGCCTAGGTAGGTGAGTTTGGCATCGCCCAGCGCGGCCCGCAGCACGTCCATGTCGCGCGCGGCGTCGCGGGTGCCGACGTAGGGCAGCAGCGCCCCGGACCGCTGCTCGCAGCCCTGTGCGAACAGCTTGGACTGGGTCACCACGGTGGCCAGTTGCGCCGGGGTGACCGGGTCATCGTTGGTCTTCAGGTAGGTGTCCAGCTCGGGGCCGGTCAGGCAGTGGATGGCCGGCACGCTCTGGCCGACCCCGCGCGGGTCGAACCCGACCACGTCGAACCGGGCCCGGGCGGCCGCCGAAACGACACTGCGGGCGGCCAGCGCGTACTGGATGCCGGACCCGCCGGGGCCACCCGGGTTGAGCACTAGCGACCCGATCCGCCGGGCCGGGTCGCTGGCGGGCAGCTTGATCACCGGCAGCGAGAACCGGCGCCAGGCCGGGCGCTGGTAGTCGAACGGCACCAGCAGCCGGGCGCACTGGAAGCCACGCGAGCACGGCTGCCAGTGCAGTTTCTGCGCGTAATAGCCGGCCAGCGTGGTCGGCGGGGAGGCCGGGGCCGGCCCGGCGGCCGCCGTTTGGCTGCTATGGGCTGATGCCGGTGCGGATCCTGGGCCCGGCGAGCCTGCGGAGCAGCCAACGGCGAGGAGCACGGCCGCCACCGCGAACGCGAGCGGGGCCGGACGGGCCAGCCTCACCCCGTCCCGTCCCCGGACCGATTGCCGTGCATGGCCTCGTACGCGTGCCGGGAACCGCACACGCTGGCCCGCTCACACACCTTCCGGCGGCCGTCCGCGGTCAGCTTCACCACCACGCTGTCGGCCGGGACGCTGTGCCCGGTGACCACGCCCGGCCCATCCGGGGTGTCCACCGGCTCGCCCAGCTTCGGCGCCTGCTCGTGGAAATCCTGGTACAGCGGGTGCTCGTACTTCAGGCAGCACATGAGCCGACCGCAGGCGCCGGCGATCCGCAGCGGGTTCACGGGGAGATCCTGGTCTTTGGCCATCCGCACCGAGACCGGCTCGAAGTCCTTGAGGAAGGTGGCGCAGCACAGGTCCCGGCCGCAGGGCCCGATCCCGCCCTGCAGACGGGCTTCATCCCGGGGTCCGATCTGGCGCAGATCGACCCGGCCGCCGAGGCGGCCGGCCAGATCCCGGACCAGGGCCCGGAAATCGACCCGGTGCGGGGCGCTGAAGTACACGGTGAACACCGGCGGGGCGGCGGCGTAGTCGACCCCGATGACCTTCATTGGCAGCCCGTGATCGCGGATGAGCCGGCGGGCGGCGACCCGGGCCTGCGCGCGTTTGGCCCGGTTGGACTCGTCCCTGGCCAGGTCATCGTCATCGGCGATGCCCGCGCAGACCGGAAGCCCGGTCACCTCGTCGTCCACCCACTGCGGCGCCCAGATGCATTCGGCCACTTCCGGGCCGGTGTCGGTGGGCACAAGCACCTTGGTCCCGACCGTGGGCGAGTAGGGCCCGGGATCCAGGTAATACAGCCGCCCGTAGCGCTCGAAACTGACGGCCATCATCGCGCCCACCCCACAAGAGTACGGTGCGCCGCGGTGGGAGCCACCCCGCACCGGTTCAGCGGGCGGCCAGGGCCAGCGTCATTTCCTCCAGCGCCAGCAGCGGCGCGACACTCAGTTCCAGCCGCTCCCGGCACGCCATGATCGCCTCGATCCGCCGCACCGTTGCCTCCGGTGCCGCCGCGGCAGCTAGATCAGCCACTTCGCGCTCGTGCCCGGCGCTGGCGAGTTCCACCTTCGCGCCCAGCTGAACCGCCAGGACGTCCCGGTAGAACGCGGCCAGATCCAGCAGCGCCCGGTCGAGCGCGTCCCGCTTGAGCCGGGTGGCCCGGGACTTCTGCCGGTCCTCCAGTTCCCGCATCGCCCCGGCCGACCCCCGGAGGGCCTTGGCCACGCCCTTGCCGGTCGAGCCTTCGCCGAAGGCCTGCCGCAGCGCCACCCGTTCCGGTACGTCGAGTTCCTCGGTGATCGCCGCCGCCTCCGTCTCGGCCGCCTTGACCAGCGCGGCGGCGGCGGTGAACGCCGGGCCGAGCCCGGTCAGCCGGGCCGGTACGGCCAGCACCTCGTCCCGCCGCCGGGCCGCCTCGGAGTCGGTGGCCAGTCGCCGGGCCCGGCCGATGTGGCCCTGCGCGGCCCGGGCGGCGGCCAGCGCACGGGCCGGATCGACCCCGTCGGCGGCCAGCACCGCCGCGACCGCCGCCGACGGCGGGGTGCGCAGCGTGACCAGCCGGCACCGGGACCGGATCGTGGTCACCAGTTCCTCGGCCGACGGCGCACACAGCAGCCAGACCGTCCGCGGCGCGGGCTCCTCGATCGCCTTGAGCAGGGCGTTCGCGGCCTGCTCGGTGGCGCGGTCGGCATCCTCGAAGACGACCACCTGCCAGCGGCCGCCGGTCGGCGCCCCGGCCGCGCGCAGCACCAGGTTCCTGGTCTGCCGCACCCCGTAGGACAGCCCGTCCGGCCGCACCAGCAGCAGGTCGGCGTGGGTGCCGGCGCGCACCTGGTGGCAGGAGGGACAGTGCCCGCAGCCGCCGTTCTGGCACAGCAGCGCGGCCGCGAACGCCCGGGCCGCCACCGACCGGCCCGACCCGGGCGGTCCGGTGAACAGCCAGGCGTGCGTCATCCCGGTGGCTTGCTCGCCGCGGAGCAGGGCCGCCGCCGCGGCCGCCGCCTGGCGGAGTTCGGCCACGACCTGGCCCTGGCCGACCAGCCCGGCGAACACCCCGCCCGCCTGGGCGTCCTCGCCGGCCCGAGCGTCCGCGCCGGGCCCGGCGCCATCCACTGCTGCCCCTCCGGGCTGCCTGGCCACCGCTCCGCCGGTCATTCCGTGATGGCCGGGAAGCTGCCGGTGTTGTCCTCGGCCGCGGCTGGCACCGGATCGGGCAGCAGGTCGTGGATCCGGTCCTGAATCTCGCGGCTGAGGTCGTCCGGCGGCCGGGTCGCGTCCAGCACCAGGTACCGGTGCGGCTCGGCGGCCGCCTGGGACAGGAAGCCCTCACGGACCCGGTGATGGAAGTCGGCCGGCTCGGCCTCCAGCCGGTCCGCCGACGGGGTACGGCGGCCGAGGCCCTCGTTGGGCGGCAGGTCGAGCAGGACGGTCAGGTCCGGATGGAGGCCCCCGGTCGCCCACCGGTTCAGCCCAGCGACGTGGGCGACCTCCTGATTCCGCCCCCGTCCCTGGTAGGCGATCGAGGAGTCGGTGAAACGATCGGTGACCACAACCGCCCCCCGCTCCAGCGCGGGCGCGATCACCGAGTCGACATGCTCAGCCCGGTCGGCCGCGTACATCAGCGTCTCCGCCCGCGGGGACAGCCCGGCGTGCGCGGTGTCCAGCAGCAGCGCACGCAGCCGCATGCCCACCTTGGTGGCGCCGGGCTCGTGCGTGGCGACCACGTCGTAGCCCTGCTCCCGCAGCCAGATCGCGAGCAGCCGGGCCTGGGTGGTCTTGCCCGCGCCCTCCCCGCCCTCGAACGCGATCAGCAGCCCCCGCCGGGCCGACGGCGCCTTCGGGTGCCCCCTGCCGTTGGGATGCACCGGGACCGGCTTGAACGTGCCGCCCTGGAAGGCGGCGGCCAGGTCGTCCCGGAGCGGCACGCCCCGGCGGTCATCCATCTGCCGGTAGGAGACCACCCCCAGCCACACCGCGATGGCGGCGGACAGGAGCAGCACGAAGTTGTAGCCGATCGCGTCGTACTCGACGGAGCCGATCTGCAGCGTGCTGGACCCGGTGATGGCGTGCACCAGGGTGGTGAACCCGGCCGCGACGAAGGGCGCGATGGCGATCACCGCGAACAGGATGACCCGGATGCCGGACTGCAGGAACGCGAAGGTGCGCCCGCGGGTGTCGTCGTCCACTTCCCGGCCGACGATGGTGTAGCCGGTCACGTACGCGATGCCGGCGAACGCGCCCAGCACGATCACCAGCAGGACGACCGCGACCAGGCTGGGGATCAGGCCGATCAGGATGAGCGGGATCCCGGCACCGACGATGGCCAGGCCGAACAGCCGGCGGCGGCTGAACCCGCTGAGCATCCGCAGGCCCAGGAACATGCCGGCGGCCAGCCCGCCGAACACCGCGGCGAACACCAGGCCCCAGCCGGCGCTGCCGCCGTTCAGCGTGGTCCTGATGTAGGAGGGGCCGAGGCCGACCACCACCCCGCCGGCCGAGAAGGCGCCGACCATGCCGATGACCAGGCCGCGAACCACCTGGGTCTGCCCGAGATACCGCCAGCCCTCCCAGATGGTCTTGGCCACCGACGGTGCCGAGATGTGGCTGCTGTGCTGCCGCTTCGGGATCTCGCGCAGCATGTAGATGGTCACTGCGGAAACGACGAAGGTGGCCGCGTTGAAGTAGAGGGCCAGGCGAATCTGGTTGGTGGCGAAGTACGGCGAGATCGATCCGAGCCCCTTGCTGATCAGGGCGAGCAGGCCGAAGAAGATTCCGGCCACCGGGGCCGGGCCGAACGTGCCGAGCAGGCTGTACTGGTTGGCCTGCTCCAGCTTGTCCGGGGGCACCAGGTTTGGCACCGAGGCGTCCTTGGCCGGGGTCCAGAACAGCGACGCGCAGGACGCCAGGAACTGGACGATGTACATCCAGGTGAGCTGGTTGACCAGGCCAAACGTGAGGTTGAGCACGAGCGTCAGGTAGAGCGTGGCCCGCAGGATGTCGCCGACGATCATGTTGAGCCGCCGGTCCAGCCGGTCGGCGACCGCGCCCGCCAGCGGGCCGAGCAGCAGCGCGGGCAGCAGCGAGGTCAGCCAGACACCGCCGACCGCCGCGCCCTGGGCGGCGGCACCGCGCCCGGCCAGTTCCGACGCCAGCGTTGACAGCGCGACCAGGGCCAGCCAGTCACCCAGGCTCGACAGCGAAGTCGCGATCCACAGCCGCCGGAACGGTCTGATGGACAGCACGTTCGCATCAGCCGGGGAAGTGGGGGACCGGAAGTTCACGGCGTTAGGGTATCGATCGAAGGCCCGCTTCGCCGCTTACCCCTGCGGGATTATTCCTACTTGCGCGCATATGTTCCTGCTGTGGTTTCCGCTGGCAGCGCCGTGCTAACAATCAGTGGCGGTTTTCTGCCCCTCCCAGGCAGAAACAACCTTACGGCCGATAGATTCCGCGGCCTGGGCGGGGACGGGCAGTCAGGAGCGGGTCCGGCGAGCCGGGGCGCGGGCCGGGGCGCGGCCCTTACGGGCCGGGGCGGCCGCCCGGCGGCGCGGCTTGGCCGGGGCGGCCGCGCGCCGCTCGGCCAGCAGCTCCACCGCCCGCTGCGGCGTGACGGTCTCGATGTCGTCGCCCTTGCGCAGCGAGGCGTTGGTCTCCCCGTCGGTCACGTACGGGCCGAACCGGCCTTCCCTGATCACGATCGGCTTCCCGCTGGCCGGATCCTCGCCGAGCTCGCGCAGCGGCGGCGCCGCCACCCGGCCGCGGCCACGGGTCTTCGGCTGCGCGAACATCTCCTTGGCCTCGGCCAGGGTGAGAGTGAACAGCTGCTCCTCGCTCTCCAGCGAGCGGCTGTCGCTCCCCTGCTTGACATAGGGGCCGTACCGGCCGTTCTGCACGGTGACCGCCTCGCCGTCCAGCTCGCCGATGGTACGCGGCAGCGTGAGCAGCCGCCGCGCGTCGTCCAGCGTGACGGCGTCCAGCGTCATCGACTTCAGCAGCGAGGACGTGCGTGGCTTGCCGGAGTCGCCGTCGGGCAGCACCTCGGTCACGTACGGGCCGAACCGCCCGCTCTTGGCCACCAGTTCGTGCCCCGTGGCCGGGTCGGTGCCGAGCGGGATGTCGCCGTTCGGCTGGTCGAATAGCTCGGCCGCCCGCTCCGGCGTCAGCTCATCCGGCGCCGTGCCGTCCGGCACGTTCACCCGTTCGCCGTTCCGTTCCAGGTAGGGACCGTAGCGGCCGACCCGGACCACGATGTCGCTGCCGGCCAGCGGGAACGAGCTGACGTCCCGGGCGTCGATATCGCCGATGTCGCTGACCAGCTCCTTCAGGCCCTCCTCGTGGGTCCCGTCGCCGCCGTTGCCGAAGTAGAACCGGCGCAGCCACGGCACGCGCGCCGCCTCGCCGCGGGCGATCTCGTCCAGCGCGTCCTCCATCCGGGCGGTGAAGTCGTAGTCGACCAGGTGGGCGAAGTGCCTCTCCAGCAGGTTGACCACGGCGAAGGCGAGGAAGGACGGTACCAGCGCCGTGCCCTTCTTGAACACGTAGCCCCGGTCCAGGATCGTGCCGATGATCGAGGCGTAGGTGGACGGCCGCCCGATCTCGCGGTCTTCCAGCTCCTTGACCAGCGTGGCCTCGGTGTAGCGGGCCGGTGGCCGGGTGGCGTGCTCGGCCGGGGACAGCTCGCCGGCCAGCGGGTCGCCCTCGGCCAGCGGTGGCAGCCTGCTCTCCCGGTCGTCCTGCTCGGCGTCGCCCTCGACCCCTTCCACGTAGGCCTTGAGGAACCCATGGAAGGTAATGATCTTGCCAGAGGCGCCGAACTCGGCTTCCTCCCCCGCCGACGATGTGCCGGTGATCCGGACCGACACCGACTCGCCGATGGCGTCCTTCATCTGCGAGGCGACGGTGCGCTTCCAGATCAGCTCGTACAGCCGCAGCTCGTCGCCGGACAGCCCGGCCCGCCCGGCCTGGGCCGGGGTGCGGAACCGGTCGCCCGCCGGCCGGATCGCCTCGTGCGCCTCCTGCGCGTTCTTCACCTTGCTGGTGTAGACGCGGGGCTGGTCAGGCACGTATTCGCCGCCGTACAGCTCGCGGGCCTGGGCCCGGGCCGCGTTGATCGCGGTCTGGGACAGGATGACCGAGTCGGTCCGCATATAGGTGATGTGGCCGTTCTCGTACAGCCGCTGCGCCACCGACATCGTGTACTTGGCCGTGAAGCCGAGCTTGCGGGACGCCTCCTGCTGCAGCGTCGTGGTGCGGAACGGCGCATACGGTGACCGCCGGTACGGCTTGCGTTCAACCGTTGTGACAGCAAAACGAACTGCGTCCAGCCGCCTGGCCAGCTCGCCGGCGTCCATCTGGTGGACGACCCCGGGCGGGATCTGGCCGCTCCCGGTGGCCGCACCGCTGGTCGTGCCGGACAGGTAGAGCAGGTCGGCGTTGCGGAGTTCGCCGGTCGGGGCGAAGTCGCGGCCCTGCGCCACCCGGCGTCCGTCCACCGCCACCAGCCGGGCCGGGAACGACGCGGCATCGTCACTGGCCCGGGCGGCGATCTTCGTGAAGATGGCCTCCAGGTCCCAGTAGCTGGCGGGCCGGAACGCGATCCGCTCGCGTTCGCGGGCCACCACCAGCCGGGTGGCCACCGACTGGACCCGGCCGGCCGACAGCCGTGGCATGACCTTCTTCCACAGCACCGGCGAGACCTCGTAGCCGTACAGCCGGTCGAGCACCCGGCGGGTCTGGTAGGCATCGACCAGCCCGTTGTCCAGATCCCGCGGGTTGGCCACCGCCTGGGCGATGGCCTCCGGGGTGATCTCGTGGAAGACCATCCGGTGGGCGGGCACCTTGGGCTTGAGCTCCTCAAGCAGGTGCCAGGCGATGGCCTCGCCCTCGCGGTCCTCGTCCGTAGCCAGAAGCAGTTCGTCCGCGCCAGCGAGAAGCTGCTTGAGCTTGGTCACCTGCGGCCTCTTGTCGGGCGGCACGACGTAGAGCGCCTCGAAGCCCTCGTCGACGTTGACCCCCAGCCGCGCCCACGGCTTGTCCCGGTAGCGTGCGGGGATCTCCGCCGCCTTGTCCGGCATGTCCCGGATGTGGCCAATGCTCGACTCGACGACGTACCCGTCGCCCAGGTAACCGGCGATCGTGCGGGCCTTGGCCGGCGACTCCACGATGACAAGCCGGCGCCCGCCATTCCCCGTGGCGGCGCGGGGCCTGCTCACCGCGCCCTTGCTGGCGCTGCCCGTCTTTGCTGGCACGCTCCTCACCCTCTAGCCCGGTACCCGTGACCGGCTTGCGTCATGCTCATCCAACTCCCCCACCCGTGCGTGTGTTCCCGGCGGGCATCCGGCCGGCGCCCCCGCTGGATTCTGCCGGACCCGGTGGACCATTGCGTCCCAGGCGCACAATATGACGTGATGGCCGAGTACTCATACCGCGTGCTGTACCTGCCGCGCGGGACCTCACGAGAGACCGTCCGGCGAATTCTGGCAGACCATGCGGAGTATGGGGACTGGGAACTCGCCAGGCTCCTGCTATATGCAGACGGGAGCAGGAAAGCGACCCTGCGCCGGCAGATCATACGCCCGGTACTGACCCGGTGACGACCGCTGCCGGATGACTGCGGCCGTCGGGCCGTGGCCGGCCCGCTGGCGGAAGCGGCCAGCACGGTCGCGCCCGGGGTGATTCCCGCGAAGCCGTCCGCTGGTCAGCCTGGGCATTTACCCACGAACTCAGCAGCGGTCCAGGAACCCGTCGAGCACCCGGACGCCAAACTGGAGCGCGTCCACCGGCACCCGCTCGTCCACGCCGTGGAACATGCCGAAGAAGTCCAGATCGGCCGGCAGCCGCAGCGGCGCGAACCCGAAGCAGCGGATGCCCAGCCGGCTGAACGCCTTGGCATCGGTTCCGCCCGAGATGCAGTACGGCACCGTTCTGGCGCCCGCGTCCTCGGCCACCAGCGCGGCGGTCATGGCCGCGCACAGGTCACCGTCGAAGGTGGTCTCCAGCGCGACGTCGTGGTGGATGAACTCGCGCCGGACACCGGGGCCGAGCAGGCTGTCCAGCTCGGCGAGGAACTCATCCTCGTGGCCGGGCAGGAACCTGCCGTCCACATCTGCGGCCGCGACCTGGGGAACGACGTTCACCTTGTAGCCCGCGTTAAGAATGGTGGGATTGGCGGTGTTGGTCAGGGTCGCGCCCGTCATCTTCGCGAGCGGGCCGAGCTTGCCCAGCACCTCCCGGGCGCTCTCGGGGCTGAATTCCAGGCCCAGCGCCTCGCAGGCGGCGACCATGAACGCCTGTGCGGACGGGGTGAGCCGGACCGGCCATTCGTGCCGCCCGATCCGGGCCACCGTCTCGGCCAGTTCGGTGACCGCGTTGTCGGGCTGGATCATCGAGCCATGCCCGGCGGTCCCGTGCGCGGTCAGCCGCAGCCAGGCCATCCCCTTCTCCGCCGTCTGGATCAGGTACAGCCGCTGTCCGCCGATGGTCGCGCTGAACCCGCCGACCTCCCCGATCGCCTCGCTGACCCCCTCGAACAGGTGCGGGTGGTTGTCCACCAGCCACTGCGCGCCCCAGGTCCCGCCCGCCTCCTCGTCGGCCAGGAAGGCGATCACCACATCCCGCGGCGGGCGGCGGCCCTGCCGCATCCGCTGCCGGACCGTGGCCAGGATCATCGCGTCCATGTCCTTCATGTCGACGGCGCCGCGGCCCCAGATCACCTCGTCGGCGATCTCGCCGGAGAACGGGTGGCGGGTCCAGTCGGCCGCGTCGGCGGGCACCACGTCGAGGTGCCCGTGGATGAGCAGGGCGGGCAGGGAGGGATCCTGGCCGGCCATCCGGGTGACCACGCTGGCCCGGCCGGGGTGGGACTCGAGGATCACCGGCTCCAGGCCCACCTCGGCCAGCAGGGCGGCGACGTGCTCGGCGGCGGCACGCTCACCGGGCCCGGAGTGGTCGCCGCGGTTGCTCGTGTCGATCCTGATCAGGTCGCTGCACAGGGAGGCGACCTCGTCCTGCGCGGTCACGGCCGCGCTCGCTGGCTGCTCGGTCATCCGCCCATCGTCGCACCCGCCCCGGCCTGGCCGCGCGGGGCCCGGTGACCTGGCGCCCGCCCTCTTGCGGCGCTTCGCCGGGCCGGACCGGTATTTGCTATCGTGAGGCGGCCGGCACGGGTCCTTCCGTGCGCTGGTGTACGTCCGGGTGGCGGAATAGGCAGACGCGCTAGCTTGAGGTGCTAGTGCCCGTTAAGGGCATGGGGGTTCAAGTCCCCCCTCGGACACAACATCCCCGCAGGTGAGAGGCCTGTAATTCGCTCCGTGGCACTTCGTGATGTGCCACGTGATGCTTGTGGCCTCCTGGTCATGCGCTTCCCCCCTTGATCAGCGACGCGAAAAGCCCGGCCGCGTCGCGCTGATTACCGGGCATGACGTGCCCATATACCTGCAGGGTGATCGTCGCGCTGGCGTGGCCGAGCCGCTCGCTGACTACCTTGACCGGGACGCCCTTGGCCAGCAGCAGCGTCGCGTGGGTGTCACGCAGGCTGCCATGCCTGGCCAGGGGTCGCACCCCACCAGGCTGACCGCCAGCCTGCGAACCCGGTACCGGCTGGGCAGGTCGAGGACCGGCACGACTGCAAGCAGCATCGGCCGGGCCTGCCGCCAGGCCCCCAGCAACAGCTGGACCTTCCCTGAGCGCTTCCCGGGCATGGCCGAAGGCTATGCCCACGAGTACACCAAGGCACCCGGTTATCCCGCGCGCCGACCATGACCCTGTTCGCTCGCGTGTTCTAATCGTGGCATGGGGGTGCGGCGTCCGGCCTGGTCGTGCTACCCGGAGCGGTGCGCCAGCGGGCATGAGTGGGGGCCGGCCTGGTCACAGTGGCGTGGCGGTCGTGCCACTGCCCGCCCGCGGTCGCCGGGCACGGCGGGTATGAGGGCGCCGGGCACCTGGCGGTGTACTGCGAGGCCGCGCCGGGCTGCCGGTCGGTGTGGTACCAGCCGCGGCATGAGCCGGAGAGTGAGGACTTAGGCCCGGACAATGGGCTGGCAGGTGTCTCGCCACGGCCAGGACACAACCAGGGTGCCTAATCTGGATGAAGAACAGCGTCCTCGGCCGCGGCTGGTATCTCCTAGCCGACGAGGCCGCCCAGCTCTCACGGCTGGCACGTCCACTGCGCCCAGGTATCCCCGGAGGCGGTGAACTTGGCGACCGCGTTGCGGGCGTTCACCAGGCCGTCGAACAGGTTGCCGGCGACCACCTGGCCGAGTATCTGCCACAGCCCGGCGGCGCCGTCAGGGTTCATCGCCTGCGTGTTGTCGCTGGACTCGCACCAGGCGACGGCCTCTGACGCGGCCTCGGCCCAGGCGGGGCCGCCTGCCTCCAGCCAGAGGGCACCCACCTGGGCGGGGGTGAGTACCCCGGAGGTCGGCGCGGCAGGGGCCGCCGCAGTCCCACCAGTCCCGCCCCCGGCGGCGGTGCTGGCCACCGGCACCGCGGCCACCTTGGGCTTGCTGACCAGATGCGCGGTGTGCGCGGCCGCGTCCATGACGATCATCTGCTGGCGCTGCTGCTCCAGCACCGTCATGGCGTGGCTGCTCGGCAGGACCGCGGCGATGACCGCCCCGGCACCCGGCTGATTGGCGCGCAGCACCAGGGCCCCAGCGACAACGACTCCC
>DATDGI010000365.1:0-2668 GCA_036522155.1 Streptosporangiaceae bacterium | reverse complement strand
GACCTCTGCTTATCTCGCGTCACCTGGTTCGGCACCCAGCCAAGTCCATTGGCGGCGAAGATAGTGCCGGTTGTTCCGGCCGGGGCCGGTTACCCGGGCCTCGGGGGCGGGCTGTGGCTGCGGATGATCTTCCCGCCGGGGCTGGTGACCTGGCTGGTCCCGTCTGGGAAGACGGTGAGCTGCCAGCCCATCTGGTGGAGCACCACGTGGTGGTGCCACCAGCAGTAAAGCTTCAGGTCCGCCAGGCTGGTGTGTCCGCCGTCCTGGCGGTGCACCACGTGGTGCGGTTCGCACCCGGCGGCTGGCTGGTCGCAGCCGCCAGGGTACTGGCACCGCTGGTCCCGCAGCGCCACCATGCCGGCGATTTTGGAATTTCCCCGGTGTCGATCGCTGAAATTCCCCATTTGGTTGAGGGTTCAGCGGGCCGGTTGTGCTGAGGTTAGCGGTCTGCGGGCGTGGTGGCTACCTCCCCGGTGCGGAGCTTGGCGGCGCGGGCGCGGTGGGCGCGCATCCGGTAGGACTCGCCGGTGATGTTGAGCACGACGGATCTGTGCAGCAGCCGGTCGAGCATGGCGGCGGCGACCATGGGGTCGTCGAAGATCTTTCCCCAGGACGGGATGCCGAGGTTTGTGGTCAAGACGGTGGAGCCTTTGAAGTGCCGCTGGGTGATGACCTGGAACAGGGCGGCGGCGCCTTCGGCTTGCAGTGGCAGGTAGCCGACTTCATCAATTATGAGGAGGCGGGGCCCGGCGAAGAACCGCATGGTGGTGGCCCAGCGGCCTTCGATCGCGGCGCGGTGGCAGCGGGCGACGAGGTCGGCGGCGGTGGTGTAGTAGGTGCGGTAGCCGGCGGTGACGGCGGCGTGGCCGAGTCCGACGGCGAGCATGGTTTTGCCGACGCCGGGCGGGCCGATCAGCAGGATGTTGGTGGCGTCGTCGAGGAACCGCAGGGTGCCGAGCTCGCTGATGAGCTTGCGGTCGACTGAGGGCTGGGCGTCAAAGTCGAAGTCGGTTAGCCGCCAGGGCGCGGGCAGGCAGGCGAAGCGGGCCAGGCTGGCCTGCCGCCGGGCGGTGGTGGCGGTGACCTCGATGGCGAGGACCCGTTCGAGGAACGCGGTGTGGCTGGCGTTGTTCGCGGCGGCGTGGTCGAGTTCGGCGGGCAGGGCCTCGGCGGCGGCGGTCAGGCGCAGCTCGGCGAGGTGGCCGCGCAGGCGCTGGTAGACCGAAGCCTCGCTCACCGGGTCACCTCGGCCAGGTCGGCCCAGTCGGCCAGGTTCACGCTCACGTCCGGGCCCAGGCCGGCGAGCAGCAGTGCGGCTTCGTCGCGGGCTGAGGGGCCGGGCGGGTGGTTGCCCTTGCGCTCGCACGGCCGGTCCGTGGTGAACGCCGACAGGACGGCCCGTTCCAGCTCGGCGCGGTGCCCGGCGGAGCGGACCAGGGTGCCGGCGCCGTCCGGGGCCAGCCGGTGCGACGCCAGCGGGACCCGGGCCGCCGAGCGGATCTCCAGCATGGCGGTGCCGAGGCGGTGCCGGCATTCGACCTGGGTGCCGGCCAGGCCGGGCGGGACCGAGTAGGAGTTGCCGCGGAACGCGACCGCCGCGTTCGGGCCGACCTGCCGGGACACGATCACCGTCGCGGGATACGGCGCGGCGGGCAGGGCCAGCATCGGCTCGGCGTCAGCCAGCGCCCCGACCGTCGAGGCGATCCCGCCGGCCTTGCGGCGGCGGGTATCAGCGGTGCCGGAGCAGAACACGTCCAGCGAGGCCTGCGCCTGCGCCGGGGTGACCGCGGTCATCGTGCGCCACCACCGGCCGCAGACATAGCGGACCGAGGATTCGACCGCGCCCTTGCGGTTCCCCCGCCGCGGCGGGCACGGTTCCACCACCACGCCGTAGAACTTCGCGACCGGGGCGAAGCTCGGCTGCACGTCCCCGCTGCCCGGCACGATCACCGTGGCCAGACGGTCGGTCCGCCAGATCCGGGGCGTGCCCCCATGCCTGCGCAGCACGGCGTCGATCGCCTCGATCAGGTGCGGCTGGTCCAGCGACTCAGCCAGCACGCCGCGGACCCGGCCCGAGTGCGGCAGCGTGCCCAGCAGCACATAGGCGGTGCCGCCCCACGGCGCCTTCCGCCGCTCGAACCAGTCCCATTGCATCTCCTCGCCGGCCGGGTGATCGATCTCGATCGTGTCCCGCCCGGACACCCCCGCGCACGGCTCGCAGTGCGGGCGCAGGCCCGCCAGCCGCAACTGCCGGGCGAAACTCACATACGACAGCCCGTAGCCCAGCGGCACCACCTCATCGAACAGCGCCGTCGCCCAGACATGCGGGTCATCGGCGAACCGCGCCGCCAGGTACGCCGCGAACGGCGCCAGCGGATCCGGCGCCGTCCTGGCCCGCACGCCGGCCTGGCGCTCCCCCCGCACATACGCCCGGACGGTCTTACGGTCCCGGTCCAGGTGGCGGGCGATCGCCGAGACCGACCACCCCCGGCTTGCCAGAGCTTGAACTTCCACATCTTCTCCCTGTGTGAGCATTGAGCCGGGGCTCCCTCGGACGACGGCCTAGACACCGTCAGGCTCGGGGGAGCCCCGCCCCTGTCAGCGGACGTCAATGACGACACGCCGAGCCCAGGCGGGGAAATTCAGTGATCGAAGGTGGGGAAGATCC
>DATDGI010000364.1:0-9218 GCA_036522155.1 Streptosporangiaceae bacterium | reverse complement strand
TGAGCCGCGCATGGGGCATGGCCAGGTCGGTGAGCTCGGCCGTGACCTCGGTGGCGAACCGGTCAGCGGCCTCCCGCCGGAGCAGCGTCAGCCGCCCGGCCAGGTCGGCCACGGTCGCGGCGAGCTGCTCCTCCTCGGCGGCCAGGCCCGCGATCCGGTCGTCGTCATCATCCAGTTCCAGCAGCCTGCGGCCGGCCTGCGCGGCCCAGGCGAGCACCGCCGCCAGGTCGGGACCGGCGGGCTCGGGGCGGCCGGGCGCGGGCTGGGGGCCGCCGGGCGCGGCCTCGGCCAGGCCGGTGGCGAGCTTGCCGTAGCTGCGGATGAGCCGGATCAGCTCGGCCCGCCGCTCCTGCACGGCGGCCAGCCGGGCCGGATCGGAGTCCACCGACTGCACGTAGGAGGCCAGTTCACCCGCCACATCGGAGACCAGGTAGGCGGCTTCGGCCAGCCGGCCTGCCAGCCCGGCCAGCGCCGGGTCGTGCTCGGCCACCGCCTCCAGCGCCTGCCGCGCGGCGGCCAGCTGGCTGACCGCGTCGGTGGCCGGGAAGGAGCCGCTGGCCGGATCGCCGAGCAGCGCCTCGTGGGCGGTGATGGCGGCCGCGTGCAGCGCGTCGGAGTTCGCCAGCCGGTCCTCCTCGGCCAGCAGCGCCACATCCTCGCCTTCGGCCGGCTCGACCTGCTCGATCTCGGCCAGGCCCCGGCGCAGATCCTCGGCCTCGGCGGCCCGCTCCCGCGCCCGGCTGGTCAGCTCGCCGAGTTCCGCCCGGACATCCCGGTGCCGCTGGTAGACCCGCTGGTAGTCGGTCAGGACGGTGTGCAGCCCGGGGCCGGCGAACCGGTCGAGCGCCTGCCGCTGCCGGCCCGGCCGCAGCAGCTGCTGCTGGTCGGCCTGCCCGTGCACGGCCACCAGGTCGTCCGCGAGGTAGGTCAGCAGCGACACCGGGACCGACCGGCCGCCGGCGAACGCCCGCGACCGGCCCTCGGCGGACACCGAGCGGCTGACGATCAGCGCACCGCCGTCGTCGTCGAGCTCCCCCCCGGCCTCCTGAACCTGCTGCGCCACCTTGCTGTCCGGCTCGATCCGCAGCCGTCCCTCGACTGTGGCCCGGTCCGCCCCCGGCCGGACCCGGGCCGGGTCGGCCCGGCCGCCGAACATCAGGCCCAGGCCGGTCACCACCATGGTCTTGCCCGCCCCGGTCTCCCCGGTCACCGCCGTGAACCCCGGGGAAAGCTCGAGCACGGCGTCCTCGATGACGCCCAGGCCGGTGATCCGGACTTCCTCAAGCACGGGTGCCCTCCTCTGTCCCCGGCGCGGTGCCAGGGCCGCCGCCAGCGGGGCCGGGCCGGCGCACCGGCGGCGGCCGCCCCCGCCAGCCGGCCACCGGCAGGCCAAACTTGGCCACCAGCCGGTCGGTGAACTGCGCGCCGCTGGACCGGCCGGCCGCGGTCAGCCGGGCCAGCCGCACCGGCTGAGCGCCGCGGCGCACCTCGACCCGCGCCCCGGCCGGGAGATCGACACTGCGCCGGCCGTCGCACCACAGCACGCCCGCCGCCGCGGCCGGCCTGGGCCGCCGCCGGGACTCCCGGCCGGACATGCCCAGCAGCTCAACCGCCAGCACCGACCACGGTGAGACCACCATCGGCCCGGCGAACAGCGCGTGCGCGCTGATCGGCACCAGCAGCAGGGCTTCCACCTCCGGCCAGACGATCGGCCCGCCGGCCGAGAACGCGTACGCGGTGGAACCGGTCGGGGTGGCGCAGACGACGCCATCGCAGGCCCACCGGGACAGCGGCCGGCCGTCGATCTCGGTCACCACCTCGATCATGCGCTGCCGGGCGGCCTTCTCCACGCTCGCCTCGTTCAGCGCCCAGGTGGTCGCGAGCACGGTCCCGTCCTGCCGCACCATTACCTCGACGGTCATCCGTTCCTCGACCGTGTACTGGTGCTCCACAACCTGGCTGACCGCACCAGCCAGGTCATCCGGCTCGGTCTCGGCCAGGAAACCGACATGCCCGAGGTTGACCCCCAGCAGCGGCGCCGCGGCCGGCCTGGCCATCTCGGCGGCGCGCAGCAAGGTGCCGTCACCGCCGAGCACGATCACCATCTCGGCGTCCTCGGCCGCCGCCGGGGTGGCCGGCACCACATCCGCGCCCGCGCAGCGCAGGTCGGCCGCTTCCGGCGCGAGGATGCGCACCGTCACCCCGGCGTCGGTGAGCCGGTCGACGACCAGCCGGGCGCTGCGCAGCGCCGCGGGCCGGCCGACGTGCGCCACCACCAGCATGGTCCGCTTGCTGTTCACTGCGGTCCCTCCGCGATGACCCGCGCCAGCTCGCCGGGGTCGAACGGGGGTGCGCCCGCGCGCAGCCACAGGAAGTACTCGACGTTGCCGGCCGGGCCGGGCAGCGGGCTGGCGGCCACGCCGGCCACGCCCAGCCCGAGGCGGTCCGCGGCCGCCGCCACCGACGTGACCGCCTCGGCCCGCAGGCCCGGGTCGCGCACCACCCCGCCGCTGCCAACCCGCCCGCGGCCGACCTCGAACTGCGGTTTGACCAGCAGCACAAAGTCGGCCTCCGGGCTGGCGCAGCCGGCCAGCGCGGGCAGCACGAGGGTGAGCGAGATGAACGAGAGGTCGGCGGTGACCAGCCCCGGTGGCGGGCTGATCTGGCCCGGCTGGAGCTGGCGCACGTTAACCCGGTCCAGCACGGTGACCCGCTCGTCGGTCCGCAGTGCCCAGGCCAGCTGGCCGTAGCCGACATCGACCGCGGTGACATGGGCCGCGCCCGCCCGCAGCAGGACGTCGGTGAAGCCGCCGGTGGACGCGCCCGCGTCCAGGCACCACCGCCCGGCGACCACCAGCCCTCCGAATGCGGCCAGCGCGCCCGCGAGCTTGCGGCCACCCCGTGAGGCGTAGCCCGGCTCCGGCGCGGTCCCGGTGACCAGGATCGGATCCTCCGCCGCGACCTGGGTGGCCGGCTTGCCCGCGGCCCGGCCCGCCACCAGCACCCGGCCGTCGGCGACCAGGCCGGCCGCCTGCTCGCGGGAACGGGCGAGGCCCCGCCTGACCAGTTCGGCGTCCAGCCGCCTGCGGGTGCCCATCCGCTGCCCCGGGCGCCGGTCAGCCCGGCTGGCCAGGGTCGCCGTCCGGTGCCATCCGGTCACGGGCATCGGTATCGCCGAGTGCCTCGGCCAGCCGCTGGTGGACATGCTCGAAAACAGCGGGATGGCCGGCGACGGGTAGCCCCGCCAGGTCGTCCAGCCGGGCGACCGCCTCGTCCACCCGCGGATCACCGGTGGCAGGCCGCTGGCCGGGCAGATCCGGTGCCTCCTGGCCCGGTTCCGACTCCATCAGTTCGCATCTCCTCTTGCCGGTCCGCCGCGCTGTCCCCTGCAGGAAACGCTACCGTCCCGCGGGGACAGCACGGAGTATTGCGGGCGCGTGGCCGCACATGTGGTGGCCGGGGATCATGCGCGGGTACCGGGCGGCGGTGGCCGTTGACCGCCGGGAAGCGCGCAGGTGAACACCGGGAGGCCGCCGTCCCACCGGCTGGTCGTGGCCGCGTCTAAGATTGGGCAACGGCCGCCGGGGGAAGCGAGGTGGGTCATGGCCACTGCCGACGAATGCCGCGCCGCGCTGGAGAGCCTGACCGGCCGAATCCACGACATGGATCCAGCCGACCGGGAGGCCTACCTCGTGGACCGGGACATCAGCTGCACGGTGAACGACCTCGGCGTGACGTTCCTGACCCGGCTCGGGCCGGGCGGCGCCGGCCCGGTCACCGTGGCCAACGGCTCGGACGGCCAGGCCGGCGCAGCCCAGGTCAGGTTCACCACCAGCAGCGATGACCTGGTGGCCCTGGCCGCCGACCCCGGCACCTTCGCCCGGGCCTGGCTCAGCGGGCGGCTGAAAATACACGCGAGCCTGACCGACCTGCTCCGTTTCCGCAAGCTGCTCTAGCGCGCAGGTAGTCCCCCGGCCGAGGCTGTGCGTTGAGTAGGCGTGGGAACCCAACGGCTGGACTTCGCGGAGTTCTACCAAACCTCGGTGGATGGCTGCCTGCGCGCCGTCCTGGTCACCGTCGGCCAGCGGGACACGGCGCAGGATCTGGTGGATGAGGCCTTTGCACGGGCCTTTGCCTCGTGGCGGACGGTCAGCAGGCATCCGGCGCCGGCGGCGTGGGTGGTCCGTACCGCGCTGAACGCGAACATCTCCTGGTGGCGGCGCCGCCGCCGGGAAGTGCCGGTACCCGACCCGGGCCTGATGGCGGACCCGTCCACGGGGGACGGGTCCGCCGGCGGCCCCGTCGATCCGCAGATCATGGCCGCCCTGATGCGGCTTCCGGCCCGCCAGCGGCAGGTCATCGCCCTGCGCCTGTTCCTCGACCTGGACACCATCCGCACCGCGGAGCTACTGGGCATCGCGCCCAGCACGGTCAAGGCCCACCTGGCCCGTGCCCTCGCGTCGCTGCGCGAGGACCTGGTTTCTGAACGACAGCAACAGCAGGAGACCCCATCATGAACGACCAGGAACTGCTCACGCTGGTGCGGGAGTCCTTCACCGGCGTCCATACCACGACCCCGCTCGAGCAGATCGTGCCCCGGGGCCGGTCCGTGCGCGCCCGGCGGCGGATCCCCGCCCTGACCGCGGCGCTGGCCGTGGTGGCCGGGGCGGCGGTGGCGGTGGCCATGCTCCTGCCCGGCCGCCAGCCGCCCGGCAGCCAGCCGCCCGGCCACCGGTCCACCGTCCAGCTCGCGGCCTGGACAGTGACCAGGCAGGCCGACGGCAGTATCAAGGTCACCATCCGCGAACTGCGTGACCCGGCCGGGCTGCAGGCCAGGCTCCGCGCGGATGGCGTGCCCGCCAGCGTCACCCTGATCGGCCACCAGAACCCGGCGTGCCGCCGCGACCCGGTGAGCGGGGCGCTGATGCACCGGGTCTTCTCGCACAGCTTCATCTACATCGTCCCGCCCCGGCAGGGACCGCCGGCCGGCACCCCGTCGGCCGGCAACCCGCCGCAGGTGGGCCTGGTCCTGGTCATGGTGATCCGCCCGTCGGCGCTGCCCAGCGGGACCGGCGTGCGGCTGGCCACCTCCTTCGCCCTGTTCTCGCCCGCGCCCGGGCATATGGTCGCGCGCACACACGTGGAGCATGACCTGGTGTATGCCAGCCCGCAGTGCACCGGGTAGCGGCGCCGGCCAGCGGCCCCGACTGGGCATACTCGGAGGATGCCCGAAGGTGACGTGGTCTGGCTGACCGCCCGCCGGCTGCACGAGGCGCTGGCCGGGCGGGTGCTGACCCGCAGCGACGTACGGGTGCCCAGGTTCGCCACCACCGACCTGTCCGGCCGGGCGGTCACCGAATGCGTGGCCCGCGGCAAGCACCTGCTCACCCGGGTGGCGGGCGGCGTCACCGTCCACACCCACCTGCGGATGGACGGCTCGTGGCGGGTACGCCCGGCCACCGACCGGATCACCCCGAGCCACCGCATCCGGCTCATCCTGGCCAACGACACCTGGCAGGCGGTCGGCTACCAGCTGGGGGTGGTCGAGATCCTGCCGACCGCCCGCGAGAGCAGCGTGATCGGCCACCTCGGCCCGGATCTGCTCGGCCCGGACTGGGATCCGGGCGAGGCCATCCGCCGGCTCGCCGCCTGGCCGACCCGCCCGGTCGGCGAGGCCCTGGTCGACCAGCGCAACCTGGCCGGCCTCGGCAACATCTATAAGGCCGAGACGCTGTTCCTGCGCGGGATCGACCCGTGGCGGCCGGTCGGCGAAGTGACCGACCTGCCCGCCCTGGTCAGCACCGCGCAGCGGCTGCTGGAGGAGAACAAGGAGCGGATCGGCCAGGTCACCACGGGCAGCGGGCGCCGGGGCGAGGAGAGGTGGGTGTACGGGCGTGCCGACCGGCCCTGCCGCCGCTGCGGCACCCCGGTACGGGCCGCCGGCCAGGGCAGTGACACCGGCGAGCGGGTCACCTACTGGTGCCCGCACTGCCAGTCGTGACGCGACGGTGCGGCTGGCGGCCTCCCTCAGTTAGCCGCCAGCCGCACCGTGCCCCAGTGTTCAGTCCGTCAGCTCATGCGTCCCTGGTGCGGAACAAGATGCCGCCCGCCACCACCGCGATCGCCGCGTAGCAGCAGAACACGCCGAACCCGACCCACGGGCTGAACATGTTGACCCCGCTCAGGTTCTCCCAGATGGCGGCGCCCGCGTTGAACGGGATCCACTTGTCGACGTGCACCGCCCAGGTGCTGGGCAGGAAACCGCTCAGCACGAACAGCACGAACAGCAGCGCCACCGAGGCGGTGATCGCCGCCGCGGTGTGCCGCAGCAGCGCGCCGATGCCGTACGAGAGCAGCCCGCACGCTCCCAGGAACAGCCCGCCGCCGATCACCGCCCGCAGAACCCCGGGCTGGCCGATGCTGGAGTTGAGGTGATGGGTGGCGAAGATGGCCTGCCCGATGAAGTAGGAGCCGAACGAGGTCACCAGCCCCGCCACCAGCGCGACCACGGTGAACACCAGCGCCTTGGCCGCGAACACCGTCCCCCGGTGCGGCAGGACGCTCAGCGACGTCCTGATCATGCCGGTGGAGTACTCGGAGGTGATCGTGAGCGCGCCGAGGACGGCGATGACCAGCTGGCCGAGGATCAGCCCGAACATGCTGAACTCCGTCGCGCGCAACCTGATCCGGGCGGCCTCGTGCGCCTGCACGAACGCGGGCTGCGAGGCGTAGTCCTGGATCCGGCCCCAGCTCAGCAGGGCGCTGATGCCGATCGTGATGATGATCATCGCGGCGAGCGTCCAGTAGGTCGACCGGACCGAACGGATCTTGGTGAGCTCCGAGCGCACCGCGCCGCCGAAGCTGGCCCGCCCGGCGCTGGCCGGCAGCACGCTGCCCGGCCTGGTCCCGGCGATCTGTGCCGTCGCCGCCATGTCAGGCCACCCCTCCCGTGCTCACGCGTTCGCCCCGCTCGGCCGTGGCCGGTTCCGCTGCCCCGCCCGCCCGGAACTCCACGCTGGCCGCGGTCAGCTCCATGAACGCTTCTTCCAGCGAGGCCTGCGCCAGGGCCAGCTCGTGCAGCCGGATCCCGTTCTCGAAGGCGAGGTCGCCGACCTTGTCCGGGGCCAGGCCCTGCACCACGATCACGCCCCCGGCGGCGGCCACGCTGCCACCGGCCCGGCGGACCGCGGCCACCAGCTCGTCCGGCTGCGGGGTGCGCACCCGGACCGCCTGGACCGAGTTGCGCTCGATGAACTCGGCCACGCTGCAGTCGGCGATGAGCCGGCCACGCCCGATCACGATCAGATGGTCAGCGGTGTTCTCCATCTCCGACATCAGGTGACTGGAGACGAACACGGTCCGCCCCTCGGCGGCCAGGCCCTTCATCAGGTTGCGAATCCACAGGATGCCCTCGGGGTCCAGGCCGTTGACCGGCTCGTCGAACATCAGGATGCCCGGGTCACCCAGCAGCGCGGCCGCGATGCCGAGCCGCTGCCCCATGCCGAGCGAGAACCCCTTGGAGCGCTTGGAGGCCACGGCGGACAGGCCGACCAGTTCCAGCACGTCACCCACCCGGCGGCGGGGCAGGCCGTTGGTCTGGGCCAGGCAGAGCAGATGGCTGTAGGCGGAGCGGCCTCCGTGCACGGCCTTGGCGTCCAGCAGCGCGCCGACCTCCCGCATCGGGTGGGTGTTGTGCCGGAACTCCTTCCCGTTCACGGTGACCGAGCCCGCGGTCGGGTGGTCCAGGCCGAGAATCAGCCGCATCGTCGTCGTCTTGCCCGCCCCGTTCGGGCCGAGGAAGCCGGTGATCCTGCCGGGCTCGACGGCAAACGACAGCTGGTCCACGGCTGTCGTGTCGCCGTAGCGTTTGGTGAGGCCCTGTGCCTCGATCATTGATGAGTCCTCTCCATGCGCCGGGCCCCGTGCCCGGCTGCGGAGCCAGTCTCCCGCACCGGCCAGCCCGGGCGCGTCCCCCAGCGCGGCGATCCCTGTCCACCCAGAGGTGGAGGTCCCGGGTACGCCCAGGGGGGTAAGGCGATCAGTAGCCCAGCTGGCTGAGCGCTGCGGTGACCGCACCGGCGGACGGCCCGGAGCCGGACCAGGCCGCGGCGCAGAGGGCCCGCAACCCGTCGATGCGCTCACCGGCGCCTTCGACCACGAACTGGCCGCGGGCCGGCCTGGCCAGCCAGCCGCGGCACCGGAACCCGCCACCCCCGCCGACGACCGGCGGGTGCGGGGTAAGCAGGCCGGTCAGGTCTTCGGCCAGGTAGGAGGGCCGCCGCTGGGGCGGGGCCAGCACGGCGTCGAGCGGGCGGGACACGCCGGTCAGCACCAGCAGGCTGTCGCTGCCCGCCCGGACCGCGCCCTCGATATCGGTGTCCAGCCGGTCGCCGACGACCAGCGGGCGGCGGGCGCCGCTGCGCGCCACCGCCTCGGCGTGCAGCGGCGGTTCCGGTTTGCCGGCCACCAGCGGCTCCCGCCCGGTGGCGGTGGCGATGACGGCGATCAGCGCCCCGTTGCCTGGCTGCCTGCCGCGCGGGGTCGGCATCGTCCGGTCCGCGTTCGTGGCGACGAACAGGGCGCCGCCCTGGACAGCCAGCGTGCCCTCGGTGAGCAGCGAGTAGCTGATATCCGGCGCGTAGCCCTGTATCACCGCCGCGGTCTGCCCGCTGGCCACCGATACCGGCCGGAACCCGCGCTCGCGGAGCGCCCACCGCAGCCCGGTCCCGCCCACGACCAGCACCTCGGACCCGGCTGGCACCCGCTCGGCCAGCAGCGTGGCCCCGGCCTGCGCGGAGGTAACCACGTCCGCGGCCCGGGCCGGCAACCCGAGCGCGGCCAGCTGGGCGGCGATGGCCGACGGCGTGCGGGAGGCGTTGTTGGTCACGTACACGATCCGCAGGCCCGCGGCCACCGCCGCCTCCAGCGCCTCCGGGGCGCCGGGGACGGCGGACGTCCCCAGGTAGACCACCCCGTCCAGGTCGGTCAGCACCACGTCGTACACGGTGGCCAGCGGCTGCGGCGAGGCCAGCAGCCCGCTCACCTCAGCGGCCCGGGCGGGCATGCTCAGGCCGGGCCGGTGGGGCCAGCGGGGCCGGGCCGCGGCGGGCCGGACCGGGCCGCCAGGGTGGCACGGACGCTGCGCAGCGCGTCGGTGTAGTGGGCCAGTTCCGGGCGCATCGCGGCGGCCAGCGCCAGGTGCTCGGCCGCCGCGGCCG
>DATDGI010000363.1:0-53378 GCA_036522155.1 Streptosporangiaceae bacterium | reverse complement strand
GGCCGCACCGGGCCAGCTGCCGGCCGGGCCGGGCCCGGGCCGCCTCGGCTAGCATGCCGTCATGCCCTCCCAAATCCGCCCGGTGAACTGAGATGCGGCTAGGCGGCGAGCCGATCGGCCGCTGGGGGATCGCTCTGCTGGTGGTGACCGGTGCCGCCGGGCTGATCCTCGGCTGGCAAGGCTGGATCACCCGCGGGGCCGTGGCGGCGCCACCGCTCGCCGGAGCCACCACCGCCACGAGCTCTGCGGCGTCTCCCGCCACCAGCGCTCCGGCGTCTCCCGTCACCTCGCCAGCGGCCAGTTCCGCCGCGACCGCGAGCCCGGCGGCGTCCGCGGGGACCGGCCAGGCCGGCCCGCTGCTGAGCTCGGAACCGTACGCCAGCATCGCGTACCAGATCTGGCCCGGGACGCTCGCCCCGGCGGCCCGCCTGGCCATGACCGGGCTCAAGATTACTGTCCGGAAGGATGGCCGTGGGCTGCTGGTCACGGCGGGGGTGATCGGCCAGCCTGCCGTGCCGCCGCATCTGTACGCGGGCGGGGCACGGGTGTATGTGGTGGAAGCCTCGCTTGGCGACGACTCCGGCAACTCCGATTACAACCTGGGAGATGACGGCCTGGTGGTCACCAACTCTCACCAGCGGGTGCTGCCATGAGCCAGCCCCGTCCGTCCAGGCCGCGACCCACCACCGCCGGCCGCCCACCCGCCGTGGGCGCGGCGCCAGCTGGGGCGGTTGGCTGGGCGCGCGCGTCGGCGCTGGCCAGTGACTGGGCGCCGGTCACGGGGCGGATCTTGCTGGCCCTGGTGCTCGCCTGGTTCGGGTACCACGAACTCGTCCGTCCGGGGCTGTGGACCGGGTACGTGCCGGCCGTCTCCCCGTCCTCGTCGCTCGCCATCGCCGCGGTGCTGGTCCACGGCTGGGTGCTGCTGGTGCTCGCAGTAGCGCTCGCGGCGGGCATCGCCACCCGCGCGGCTGCGCTGCTGGCCGCTGTGCTGCTGCTGGAGATAGTCATCTCGCTCACCCTCACCGGCGGGCTGTCCGACCTCACCCTGCGGGACGTCGGGGTGCTCGGCCTGGCGATCGCCCTGACCGGCGTCACCCGGCAGCGTTTCACCCTGCGCCGGTAACGCGGCCGCGGCCGGCTGCTACAGCCGGGACCAGGCCTGGGTCTTCTCGCACCTGGCGCTCATCAGCGCGTGCGTGCACATGATCCGCGAGGACGAGCGCATCGCCGCCGGGTAGGTCACCCCACCGGCGCCCTATGCCCCTCGGCACGTCAGGACTGCCGCCATTGACAAGGCACCTATCAATGTGATATCACTTTGATAGGTGATCGGGTAGCCGACACCACATCTCACAGGAGGCATCCGATGAACGCAGCCAAGGTATTCGACTACACGCCCTACGCCAACCTTCGGAAAGGCCGGCGCGGGTGGTGGCTAACTCCCCCGCGACGCGGCATCCACCGCCTGATCCCGCCCTGGGAGTACCGCCACCTCCGCTTCTTTGGAGTTCCGCGTATTGCCGGTGGCAGTGTCGGGGCCGCCGCCGCCGTCATATGCCTCTCGTACGGCGTCTACGGATGGGCAGCCTTCTTCCTGGTTATCGGGGCGCTGAATCTCGCGGGTGGCTCCTGGTACCTCGCCATCGCCCGCTCCGCATCTGCCCAAGCATGAGCCTGGTCAGACGCCCGCCGGGGCGACGATGCGTGGACTCGCGGATCTTCCGGCACATGGCCGCCGGGGCACACCGAACGCCTCGGCGGCCTTCAGCTCCACCGGCAGAAATGATCAAGGCCAGATCGTGGCCGAAGTCAGGTCACAGGCGGGACCAGGCCTGGTTCAGCACCGTGCGCAGGATCTGCTCCATCTCGTCGAAGTGCTCCTGCGTGCAGGTCAGCGGGGGAGCGAGCTGGATCACCGGGTCGCCCCGGTCGTCGGCCCGGCAGACCAGCCCGGCGTCGAACAGCGCCTGCGACAGGAATCCGCGCAGCAGCCGTTCGGACTCCTCGTCGGTGAAGGTCTCGCGGGTGGCCTTGTCCTTGACCAGCTCGATCCCGTAGAAGTACCCGTCGCCGCGGACGTCACCGACGATCGGCAGGTCGCTCAGCTTCTCCAGAGTCGCCCGGAACGCGTCCTCGTTGGCGCGGACGTTGCCGAGCAGGTCCTCCTTGTCCATCACCTCAAGGTTGGCCAGCGCCACCGCGGCCGACACCGGATGGCCGGCGAAGGTGATCCCGTGCAGGAACGTCGCCGTCCCGGTGACGAACGGCTCCATCACCGGGTCGCGCACCAGCATCCCGCCCAGCGGGGCGTACCCGGAGGTCACGCCCTTGGCGAAGGTGATGACGTCGGGCAGGTAGCCGTACCGCTGCGACCCGAAGTAATAGCCAAGCCGGCCGAAGGCGCAGATCACCTCGTCGGAGACCAGCAGCACCCCGTAGCGGTCGCAGATCTCTCGGACCCGGGGGAAGTAGCCGGGCGGCGGCGGGAAGCACCCGCCCGAGTTCTGCACCGGCTCCAGGAACACCGCGGCCACCGACTCCGGCCCCTCCCGCAGGATCGCCCGCTCGATGTCGTCGGCCGCCCAGCGGCCGAACGCCTCCAGGTCACCGGCCACGAAATCGGGGGCGCGGTAGAAGTTGGTGTTGGGCACCCGCACCCCGCCGGCCGGCAGCGGCTCGAACGGCTCCTTGATGGAGGGCAGCCCGGTGATCGCCAGCGCGCCCATCGAGGTGCCGTGGTAGGCGATCTCCCGGCTGAGCACCTTGTACCGGCCGGGCTGGCCGATCGTCTTGAAGTACTGCTTGGCCAGCTTCCAGGCGGACTCGACCGCCTCCGACCCGCTGGTGGTGAAGAACACCCGGTTCAGGTCACCCGGGGCGAGCGTCGCCAGCCGTTCGGCCAGCTCGATCGCCCGCGGGTGCGCGTACGACCAGAGCGGGAAGTAGGCCAGCTCACTGGCCTGCCGTGCCCCCGCCTCGGCGACCTCGGTGCGGCCGTGCCCGATCTGGGTGACGAACAGCCCGGAGAGCCCGTCCAGGTAGCGCTTGCCGTGGGCGTCGAACACGTACTCCCCGGAGCCACGGACGATCAGCGGGACTTCGCCGTCCGCATAGGCCGACATCCGGGTGAAATGGAGCCACAGGTGACGCTGGGCGGCGGCCTGCAGCGCGGCTGGGTTGAGGTCGCCCGTGCCCTGCGCGGAATTCATCTGGTCCCCCAGCTGTAGGTCTGCTTACGCAGCTTCAGGTAGACGAAGGTTTCGGTACTGGTCACGGTGGGCGCCATCCGCACCCGGCTGAGGATCTCCAGCAGCTGGTCGTCGTCCTCGCAGACGACCTCCACCAGCAGGTCGAACGACCCCGAAGTGATGACCACGTAGTCGATCTCGTCCATGCACGCCAAGTGGTCGGCGACCCGTTCCAGGTCACCCTCGCACTTGATGCCGATCATGGTCTGGCGGTGGAAACCGAGCGTCATCGGGTCGGTGACGGCGACGATCTGCATGACACCGCTGTCGAGAAGGCGCTGGACCCGCTGCCGGACCGCGGCCTCGGAGAGACCGACCGCCTTGCCGATCGCCGCGTAGGAGCGCCGGCCGTCGTGCTGGAGCTGCTCGACGATCCGCTTCGACGTTTCGTCGAGCACCTGGCGCATGGGGCCATTGCCCCGGGAGCGGACGGCCCGGTACCGCCGGCCCGCGCCGGGGCTGTCGCCGTCGGGGATGCTGGCGGTCCCAGGCGGGTGAGCCATGCGCTCGCCTCCTTCGCCTGCAATCGTGTCATGCTTCGGGCGCGTGTCAACTAATTTCGTTGTAACCGATGCTATCTGCTACGGATTCGCTTGCAATTTGACGGCCTGGCTGCGGCAGTCGTGATGCGGTGCGCTCAGCCGGGGTGGCCGGTCAGCTCATCCCGGCCCGGGAGCAAGGCCCGCCGCCGGACCAGCCAGGCGTGCCAGCGGTGCTCCATCTCCTGCACGAGCTTGCTGGGCGGGACGACCAGGACGGGGCAGTCCGCGTGGCTGACGCAGTACCGGCACACCCGGCGGGGGATCAGCCGCCCGAGCACGCCCCGGCGGCCGGCCCCGATCACCAGCAGGTCGTCCTCCCGGTCCGCCACCTTGACCAGCACCCGGCCCGGGTCGCCGCGGGTCACCAGCACTTCCACCCGGGCATCGGACGGCACCCCGCCGGACGCGGCGTCGAAGGCTTCCCACACGCGGCGCCACGCCGCGTCCTGCCACACCTGGCGCAGCTCGGGCACCGAGAACCGGCGCTCGGCCAGGTCGCCGCCGGGAGGGGTCCAGGCGTGCACGGCCACCAGCGCCCGGTCCCGCAGCCGTGCTTCCGCGGTGGCGCGGCGCAGCGCCTGCAGGTTGCCGACCGATCCGGTCACGCCGACGATGACCCGCTGCTCGCCTGTCACCGAACAGCCCTTTCGTGTCCTGCTGTGCAACCGGCCAGCGCCGCAGGCCACGGCCAGGGCCTGCCCGGTCTCTTTCGGGTCTGCCTACAACCTTAGTGCGGGCTGTCAATTGCCCATTTCCCCGGCAATCCGGGCAAAATTTCAGGAACGGCCAGCGAATCGCCCCCGCCGGTCCGGCGGAGCGTCGCCCGGTCGGTCCGGCGGAGCGTCGCCTGGCCGGTCTGGCGGAGCGCCGCCCGGCCGCAGGCCAGCGGCAAGCCGGGATCCGGCGCTCCCGGACCGGGCGGGCGGGGGCACACTGGGGTCATGTCACTTCTCGACCGGCATCGTGCCGTACTCCCCAACTGGGTAGGCCTCTACTACGCCGAGCCGCTGGAACTGGTCCGCGGCAGCGGCAGCCGGGTCACCGACTCGGCGGGCCGGACCTACCTGGACTTCTTCTGCGGCATCCTCACCAACATGCTCGGGTACGACCTGCCCGAGATCCGCGCGGCTGTCGAGCGCCAGCTAGCCACCGGCGTCGTCCATACCTCGACCCTCTACCTGATCCGCAGCCAGGTGGAACTGGCCGAGAAACTGGCCCGGCTGTCGGGCATCGAGCGGGCCAAGGTCTTCTTCACCAACTCCGGCACCGAGGCGAACGAGACCGCGCTGATGCTCGCCACCGCGGCCCGGCATTCCAACCAGGTGCTGGCCATGCGCAACAGCTACCACGGCCGCTCGTTCGGCGCGGTGGCCATCACCGGCAACCTGGCCTGGAAGAGCTCCCCGCTGGCGCCGTTCAGCGTGCAGTACCTGCACGGCACGGACCGGCAGCTGCCCGCGTTCGCGAGGCTAACCGACGCCGAGTACATCGACGCCTGCACCGCCGATCTGCGGCACCTGCTCGCCGCGGCCGCGGCCCGGGAGGTGGCCTGCCTGATCGCCGAGCCGGTCCAGGGCGTCGGCGGCTTCACCATGCCGCCGGACGGCCTGCTCGGCGCCTACCAGCAGGTGCTCGCCGAGCACGGCATCCTCTACATCTCCGATGAGGTGCAGACCGGCTGGGGCCGGACCGGTGAGCATTTCTGGGGCTTCGAGGCGCACGGGGCCAGGCCTGACATGATCACGTTCGCCAAGGGGCTCGGCAACGGGTTCGCGATCGGCGGCGTCATCGCCCGCAGCGACCTGATGGACGGCCTGCCCGGCAGCGGCATCTCCACCTTCGGCGGCAACCCGCTGTCCACCACCGCCGCCAATGCCGCCCTGGACTACGTGCTTGACCACGACCTGCAGCGCAACGCGGCCACCCTCGGCTCGATGATCATCGGCGGGCTGGCCGAGGCCACCGCGCCGCTGGCGGCGGTCGGCGAGGTGCGCGGCAAGGGCCTGATGTTCGCCGTCGACCTGGTCGACCCGCGGACCGGCGAGCCCAGCCCGGCGCTGGCCACCCGGGTGCTGGAGGAAACCAGGGAGCGCGGGCTGCTGATCGGCAAGGGCGGCCTGTTCGGGCATGCGCTGCGGATGGCGCCGCCGATGAACGTGACCGAGGCCGACGCCAAGGAAGGCCTGGGCCTTCTGGTCGATGCGCTGCGGGCCGTGGACGCGGAGGCGGCGCGATGAGTGCGATGAGCAAGCACGCGAGCGGCGCGCCGAGGGAGCGGAGAACCAAGCAATGAAGCACTGCACGCACTGGATCGGCGGCCGGCCGTGGACCGGTGCCGCCGACCGGCACGGCGACATCTACGACCCGGCCACCGGCCAGGTCACCGGCACCGTCGACTTCGCCTCCCGCGCCGTCGTCGGTGACGCGGTCGCCGCGGCGGCCAAGGCACTCCCCGGCTGGCGGGGCACCTCGCTGGCGAAGCGGACCACGGTCATGTTCGCGTTCCGCGAGCTGATCGCGGGCCACCAGCGTGAACTGGCCGAGCTGGTCAGCTCCGAGCACGGCAAGGTCGCGTCGGACGCGGCCGGCGAGGTGGCCCGCGGCCTGGAGGTGGTCGAGTTCGCCTGCGGGCTCGGCCACCTGCTCAAGGGCGACTACTCGGAGAACGTCTCCACCGGGGTCGACGCCTACTCCATCCGGCAGCCGCTGGGCGTGGTGGCCGGCATCACCCCGTTCAACTTCCCGGCCATGGTCCCGATGTGGATGTTCCCGATCGCCATCGCCTGCGGCAACACGTTCGTGCTCAAGCCGTCGGAGAAGGACCCGTCGGCGTCGGTGCTCATGGCCCAGCTGCTGGCCGACGCCGGCCTGCCGGACGGCGCCTTCAATGTCCTGCAGGGCGGCAAGGAGGCGGTCGACGCGCTGCTGACCCACCCCGACGTACACGCGGCCAGCTTCGTGGGATCGACCCCGATCGCCCGTTACGTATACGAAACCGGGACCGCGGCCGGGAAGCGGATCCAAGCGCTGGGCGGGGCGAAGAACCACATGGTCGTGCTGCCCGACGCCGACCTGGACCTAGCCGCCGACGCCGCGGTCTCGGCCGGGTTCGGCTCCGCGGGCGAGCGCTGCATGGCGGTGTCGGTGCTGGTCGCGGTGGGCCAGGTCGGCGACGAACTGGTCGCCAAGATCGGTGAGCGGGTGGCCAGGCTGCAGGTCGGCCCGGGCACCGACGAGCGGGCTGAGATGGGCCCGCTGGTCACCCGCCCGCACCGGGACCGGGTCGCGTCCTACCTGGACGCGGGCGTGGCCGAGGGGGCGGTGCTGGCCGTGGACGGCCGCAGCCACCCGGTCCTCGGCGGTGGCGGCGACGGGTTCTGGCTGGGGCCGAGCGTGCTCGACCACGTCACCCCGGCGATGAGCGCCTACCGGGATGAGATCTTCGGCCCGGTGCTGTCGGTGGTGCGGGCGGCCAGTTACGACGACGCGCTCGCGATGGTCAGCGAGAACCCGTACGGCAACGGGGTGGCCATCTTCACCAACGACGGCGGCGCGGCCCGGCGGTTCGTGTCCGAGGTCGAGGTGGGCATGGTCGGGGTGAACGTGCCGATCCCGGTGCCGATGGCCTACTACTCGTTCGGCGGCTGGAAGTCGTCGCTGTTCGGCGACTCCCACGTCTACGGCACCGAAGGGGTCCACTTCTACACCCGGGGCAAGGCGGTCACGTCCCGCTGGCTCGACCCCAGCCACGGCGGGGTCAACCTGGGCTTCCCGGTCAACAAGTAAACAAGCAAGCGGAGCGGGGCCCGGGCGGTGAACCCGGGCCCCGCTCCTGCTCAGGCCCTGGCCTCAGCCGTGGCCGCTGACCGCCGAGATGGCCCCCGCGCCCACCGGGGCCGAGGCGCCCGCCGGGACGGCCGGCCGGACCGGGGCCTCCGCCACCGGGCCAGGCCCCCCGCGGCCGGGCAGCCAGGACAGCCAGCGGGGCAGGTACCAGGTGCGCTCACCCAGCAGCGCCATCGCCGCGGGCATCAGCACCCCGCGGACCACCGTGGCGTCGATCAGCACCGCGGAGGCCATGGCCACGCCGAACATCTTGAACTCGATCAGCGACAGGCTGCCGAAGATCGAGAACACCGCGACCATGATCGCCGCCGCGCTGGTCACCACGCCCGCGCTGCCGCTGATCCCGTGCACGATCGCGGACGGCGTGGCGTGCCCGCGCATCCGCAGTTCGCGGATCCGGCTGATGATGAACACGTGGTAGTCCATGCTCAGCCCGAACAGGAACACGAACAGGAACAGCGGGAGCCACTCGACGATCGCGCCGTAGGAGCTGAAGTTCAGCAGCCCCGACAGATGCCCGTCCTGGAAGATCAGGGTGAGCAGGCCGTAGGCGGCGGCGACCGACACCAGGTTCAGCCCGATCGACATCAGCGGGATCGTCACGGACCGGAATGTGACCATGAGCAGCAGGAACGCCAGCCCGAAGACGAACGCGAAGACGAGTGGCAGCCTGCTGTCCAGCCGGGTGGTGAAATCGTGGTTGCCGGCGGTCAGCCCGGTCACCGCGTAGCTGATGCCGTGGACATGGCCCAGCGTGGCCGGCAGGGCCTGGTCACGCAGCGTGGCCAGGGCCTGGTTGGAGGTGCCGTCGGTGCCGGTCCCCGCGAGCGGCACCGAGACCACCATGACCTGGCCGTGGTCGAGCAGGGCAGCGGTGACCGGCTGCCGGATGGGCCCGTGCGCGGTCGCCCGCGCGGCCAGGCCCGCGACCGCGTGACCGACCGCGCCACCGGACAGGTCCTGCCCGGTGACGACCACCTCGGCCGGCGCCGGGCCACCGGGGAAGGCCCGCTGGATGGCGCTCAGGGCCTGCACCACCGGCAGGTTCGCGGGCAGGTCGTTCAGGCCCGGGTCGGCCAGCCGCATGCCGAGCGCGGGCGCGGCCAGCGCCAGCAGCGCGATCAGCGCGGCACCGCCCCAGATGACGGGCCTGGCCACCACCCGGCGCACCAGTGACTCCCACATCCGGGAGCGGTGCGCCGCCACCCGGCGGCGGCCGAGGAACGGGATCCTGGTCCTGTCCACCCAGCTGCCCAGCAGGGACAGCAGCGCGGGCAGCGCGGTGACCGAGCCGAGCACCGCTACCCCGACCACGGCGATGGTGCCGACCGCGACCCCGGAGAAGATGTCGATGCCGGTCAGGAACAGCCCGGCCAGCGAGATCATCACGGTCAGCCCGGACACCACGATGGCCCGCCCGGAGGTGGCCGCGGCGATCCGCAGCGCGGCCAGCTTGCCGTGGCCCAGGGCCCGTTCCTCCCGCTCCCGCCGCAGGTAGAACAGGGAGTAGTCGACCCCGACGGCCATCCCGATGAGCAGCACGATCGCGGAGGTGGTGCCGCCGACCGGCAGCCACCGGCTGGGGATGGCCAGCAGCGAGATGGCGGTGGCGACCGCGGTCCCGGCCAGCAGCAGCGGGATGCCGGCCGCGATCAGCGCGCCGAACACGATCAGCAGCAGGACCAGCGTGATCGGCACCGAGGTCACCTCGGCGCGGCGGAAGTTCGCGCCGTAGAGGTTGCTGCTGACCCGGCCGACGCTGGCCTGGCCGGCTTCCACCACCCGCAGGTCCGGGTGGCGCGCCTGGACCGCGGCGACGGCCCGCAGCGCCGGGCCGACCAGCTGGTCGGCGTTGCTGGGGTCTCCGGCCACGTTGAAGGTGACCAGCTCGGACCGGCCGTCGGCGGAGATCAGCCCGTGGGCCGCGGCCCCGCCCGACAGCGGCGAGACGATGTGAGTGGCCGCCTGCGGCACGGCCCGCAGCGCGGCGACCACCTGGCGAGTCGCCTGGGTCAGCTCCGGGCCGCTGGCGACGGTGCGGCCGGGGGAGCGGGCCTGGATGAGCACGCTCTCGGTGGCCGGCTGGATCACCCCGGGGCGGCTCAGCACCCGCTCGGCACGGCCGGCCTGGCCGGGGTCGTAACTGTTCAGGTTCTTCGTCCCCAGCGTGCTGCCGATCATCACGGCCCCGGCGACCAGCAGCAGCCAGGAGACGAGTGCGATCAGGCGGTGCCGGGCGCTCCAGCCCGCGATCCGCTCGACCACCGGCCGCCGTTCGCCGCCGGCGCGGGCTTGGGCGTTGCGCGTCAGTTCAGGCGCGGGCTTCATGGGAACCTCGTTCCGGTTGTAGCCGTGGATAAGTGCGAGGCCAGCGTCCCCCGCCCGGCACCACCGGTGGCATCCGGCAGACCGCCGAATCGGGGGTGGGGACAGCCCCCGGAACGTTCCGGAGGGCTGCCGGGTGGGCGCTCCGCCGCCCGCCGCCTAAGGTGCTGGCAGCACCACTAACAGCCGACGGCATTTGCTGGCATAACGCCTGGCGGGGACCGCTGGCCAAAGGAGATGCGCGTGACCGCAGGTGGGACCCGGCCGGGGGTGACCCGGCCCGGCGTGGCCGCGGCGGCGCTGCGCCCGGTCATCTCCGCCACCACCTGGCTGGCCGTCGTGCACCTGATCACCGGGCTGTTCCTCGGCGTCCTGGCCTTCTCCCTGGTGGTGACGTTCGCCGCGGTCGGGGTCGGGCTGATACCGGTGTTCCTGTGCGGGATCCTGGTGCTCGGCGGCACGCTGTGGCTGTGCGGGCAGTTCGGCCGGGCCGAGCGGGCCCGGTTCGCGCTGCTGCTGGGCAGGCAGATCCCCGCCCCGGTGCCGCTGCCGACGGACGTCAGCGGCTGGCGCCGGCTCTGGCGGATCACCTGGGCCGGGCCGACCTGGCGGCAGTTCGGTTACGCCCTGGCCCGGATGCCGCTCAGCATCGTGCAGGCGTGCGTGGTGCTGGTGGTGTGGGCCACGGCCCTGGCGCTGATCGTGCTCCCGGCGTACGCCACGTCGCTGCCCGCGGGCGGCCCGGCCCTGGGCGGTGCGGTGGTGCGCGGCCCGGGCCCGCTCACCGGCGCGGTGCTGCTGGGGCTGCTGCTGTTGCTGGCGGCGCCGTGGGTGACCCAGGCGCTGGCGGTGATGGACGGGGCGATCGCCGCCTGGCTGCTCGGGCCGGGCCGCCGGGCGGATCTGACCGCGCGGATCGGGCAACTGGAGACCAGCCGGGCGCAGGTCGTCGACGCCGGCGAGACCGAGCGGCGCCGGATCGAGCGGGATCTGCACGACGGCGCCCAGCAGCGGCTGGTGTCGCTGGCGATGGAACTCGGCCGGGCCCGGGCCAAGTTCGGCAGCGATCCCGATGCCGCGGCCGAGATCGTCGGCCAGGCCCATGAGCAGGCCAAAGAGGCACTCACCGAGCTGCGGAACCTGGTCCGCGGGGTGCACCCGCCGGTGCTGTCCGACCGTGGCCTGGACGCCGCGCTGTCCGGGCTGGCGGCGCGCTGCCCGGTACCGGTGACCGTCCGGGTGGATCTGCCCAGGCGGCCACCGGCGGCGATCGAGGCGATCGCCTACTTCGTGGTGGCCGAGGCGCTGACCAACATCGCCAAGCACGCGCACGCGGCGCACGCCGAGGTGTCCGTGAGCCGGACCGCTGACCTGCTGCTGGTGGTGGTCACCGACGACGGGACCGGCGGCGCCGATCCAGCCGGGCAGGGGCTGTCCGGACTGGCCGCCCGGGTGGCCGGGGTGGACGGCCGGATGTCGGTGATCAGTCCGGCCGGGGGCCCGACATCAATCGAGGCGGCGCTGCCATGCGGGTCGTGATCGCGGAAGATTCCGTGCTGCTGCGGGAGGGCCTGACCCGGCTGCTGGCCGAGGCCGGCCATGAGGTGGTGGCGGCCGCGGCGGAGGCGGAACAGTTCCTGCGAGCGGTGGCGGCGCACCAGCCCGACGTGGTGGTGGTCGATGTCCGGATGCCGCCCACGTTCAGTGACGAGGGCCTGCGCGCCGCGCTGGTGGTGCGCAGTTCCTGGCCCGGCATCGGAGTGCTGGTGCTGTCTCAGTACGTGGAGGAGCGGTACGCCACCGAACTGCTGTCCGACCGCCCGCAGGGTGTCGGCTACCTGCTCAAGGACCGGGTCGCCGACCTCGCCCAGTTCCTGGACGCGCTGGAGCGGGTGGCGGCCGGCGGCAGCGCGCTGGACCCGGAGGTGGTCGCGCAGCTGCTGGCCCGCAGCCGCCATCCGCTGGCCAGCCTCACCCCACGGGAACTCGACGTGCTCGGCCTGATGGCCGAGGGCCGGTCCAACTCGGCCATCGCCGCCGCGCTCGTGGTCGGCGACGGGGCGGTCGAGAAGCACATCAACAGCATCTTCGGCAAGCTCGGCCTGGCCCCGGGCGACCGGGACCACCGGCGGGTCCTGGCCGTGCTGCGCTACCTGGGGACGGGCGAGTCATGACCGGGCCGCTGCCGATGACGCCCGGGCGCTGGGTGGCGCTGATCACCGGGGTCCCGGTGGCGCTCGCCCTCATCGGCTGGACCGGGCTGAGCGTGGTCGCCGCGGTCGGGGTGGGCAGCTACCGGGTCAACCTCACCGTGCCGGTGCACCACGGCCAGGCCGCCACCGTGACCGCGGGCGCGGCTGATATCAGCGTCAGCCCCGGCCCGGCCGGCCGGATCCGGCTGCTCGGCACGGTCCGGTACTCGCTGGTCAAGCCGGACGTCACCTGGCAGCGCGGGCCGTCGTCGGTCACCGTGCACTCCGGCTGCTCGCTCCCGGTGGGGGAGTGCTCGACCGGACTGGCGGCGACCGTGCCCGCGGGGGGCGGCGTGGTGGTCTCGGTCGGATCCGGTGACCTGACCGCCCGGGATCTGTCCGGCCAAGTCTCCCTGAGCAGCGCCTCGGGCAACGTCACCGCCTCGGCTATCTCCGGCAGTTCCACCCTCAGTGACCACTCCGGCGACATCAGCCTGACCTCGGTGTCCGGCCTCCGGACGGTGGCCATGGATGACTCCGGCGACGTCACCGGCACCGGCGTGGCCAGCCCGGATGTCACCGTGACCGACCAGTCCGGCGACATCACGCTGACCTTCACCGTGGTGCCGGACCAGGTCCGCATCAGCGACGCCTCCGGGGACATCGCGCTGGTGCTGCCCCCGGGCAGCGCCACCTACCGGGTCAGTGCGATCACCGCCTCCGGGGCGACCAGCATCAACGTCCCGCGCAGCGCGACCTCGCCGCACGTGATCACGGTGACCGACCAGTCCGGGAACATCTCCATCGGCCAGTGACCGGCGTCACAGCGCGGCGAAGGCATCCTCCAGGATCGACAGGCCCTCTTCCAGCAGGTCCTCGCCGATCACCAGCGGCGGCAGGAAGCGCAGCACGTTGCCGAACGTCCCGCAGGTGAGCACCACCAGCCCGGCCGCATGGCAGACCTTGGCCACCCGCTGCGTGCTGGCCGGGTCCGGCTTGAGGCTGCCCGGCTCGGTGAGCTCGATGGCGGTCATCGCCCCGCGGCCGCGCACGTCCGCGATCACCGGGTGGGCCTCGGCCAGCTTGTGCAGCCGCGGCAGCATGATCTCGCCGATCCGGCGCGCCCGCGCGGTCAGGTTCTCGGCCTCCATCGTCTCGATCGCGCCGAGCGCGGCGGCGCAGGCGACCGGGTTGCCGCCGTAGGTCCCGCCCAGGCCGCCCACGTGCACCGAGTCCATCACCTCGGCCCGGCCGGTGACCGCGGCCAGCGGCAGCCCGCCGGCGATCCCCTTGGCCGTGGTGACCAGGTCGGGCACGACGCCCTCATGGTCGCAGGCGAACCAGTCGCCGGTACGGCAGAAGCCGGTCTGGATCTCGTCGGCGATGAACAGGATGCCGTGCTCGCGGCAGAACTCCGCCAGCCCGGGCAGGAACCCGTCCGGCGGGACGACGAACCCGCCCTCGCCCTGGATCGGCTCGATGATCACCGCGGCCACGTTGTCCTCGCCCACCGCGGTGTGGATGAGCCCGGTGATGACGTCGAGCGCGTCGGCGGCGCACCGGTCCGGGCCGCCCGGCCAGCGCAGCGGGTAGGCCATCGGCACCCGGTAGATCTCCCCGGCGAACGGCCCGAACTTGTCCTTGTAGGGCATGTTCTTGGCGGTCAGCGCCATGGTCAGGTTGGTGCGGCCATGATAGGCGTGGTCGAAGGCCACGATGGCCTGCCGCCTGGTCGCGTGCCGGGCGATCTTCACCGCGTTCTCGACCGCTTCCGCGCCCGAGTTGAACAGCGCCGAGCGCTTCTCGTAGTCCCCCGGGGTGTGCCGGGCCAGCGCCTCGCACACCTCGACGTAGCCCTCGTACGGGGCGACCATGAAGCAGGTGTGGGTGAACTGGGCCACCTGCGCCTGGACCCGTTCGGCCACCCGGGGCGCGGCGTTGCCGACCCCGGTCACCGCGATGCCGGAGCCGAAGTCGATGAGGGAGTTGCCGTCGGCGTCGACGAGCACGCCGCCGCCGGCTGCGGTGATGAAGACGGGGAGCATGTTGCTGACGCCGCGGGCGACGGCGCTCTCCCGCCGGGCCAGCAACTGACGGGAGGCAGGACCTGGGATCTCGGTCACCAGGCGACGCTGCTGGGGCAGTCCGGGACCGCCCCGCGGTGCAGAGAACGTGGTCATAACGCCGACGATAGGCCACCGACCCCCGGTGCTGGCTAGGGGCGAGCGGAGGCCGACAACGTGGCGGTGATGCTGCTCCGGAATGTCTCGCAAGTGGTATCGCCCATCACCCCGCAGCTGCCGACCGGGGACGGAATGACGGCGAAACGGTTTCCCGCTGCGGTGTAGAGCGACAGGCTCTTCACCGAGAGCGCCAGCGGCACAGCCAACGCGATGTACCGCCGCCCGGCGATGGTGACGGGCACGATCCGCTGGCTCGACCCATCACTGAGCCGGGCGATCAGGTAACCGGCGCGTGGGTTGACCTGGCCGGCGAGCGCCATCAGCGGCGAGACGACCGGCTGCCTGGAGTGCGGCTTGGTCACGACGACCACCGGCACCGTCAGCAGCGAGGCCGTGGCCGGCGGCGCGGTGATGGGCAGGCAGCCGGACAGGACGGCGACGCCGCTGCGGTAGCACTCGCCGCCCCAGCAGTCGGCCTGGCCGGACACCGCTCCGTTCGTCCCGTGGACTTCCCGGGTGCCGCAGTTGCCGGTGCCCGCCCCCAGCTCGACCGAGATCTGCCAGGCCACCCCGCTGGCCCGGCCCTGCCCGGCGATACCCCACGCCACCGGTCGGTTCAGGTCCACCCCAGCGATCGGCGGGCTGACGTTCTCCCACAGACCGTACGGCCAGGACTGCGGGGTGGAGTTGTAGGAGTCGGGGAAGGGCACCCAGCCGGTCGGGTAGAGCACCCGCTGCCCATCGCGGTAGACGGTGGTGACCCCGGTGACGGTGCTGCCGGCGAACACGAACCCGGCCATCAGGTACTGCCGCCCGCACAGCGGGACGGTGACCGGGCGGGCGGTGACCCGGCGGCCGTCGCGCAGGGCGGCCACCACGCCGCTGGCACCCGGCCGGAGCTGGACGAACCCGTACCCGATGCGCTGCCCTCCGGGCAGCATGGTCAGGAAGGCCGGGTACCCGGGGCTGGCGGCACCGCCCCGGCCGGGATACAGCAGATCCCCGCGGCCGCCGTTCAGCATCACCGCGGGCAGGCAGCGCCCGCCCGGGCCGGCGATGTTCCGCAGCGCCAGTCGCCAGGGCCGGCCAGCGGCCGTGCCGGAGGCGAACACGCCGCCCGGGGCGGACGGGCCGGGCGTGCTCATGGTGACCCGGGGGCCGGTGGCCGGCCCGGCGGCCAGCAGCGACGGCAGCGCCACCACCGCCCCCGTGAGCCCGGCGAGCAGCGCCAGGCCGGTGGCGGTGACGCCGCGCCGCCGGTTCCGGGTGGCCCGGCCGCGGGCACGGACCGCGGCCAGCGGCGGCGGGGGGACCGGCAGTGCGGTGAGCTCGCGGTGGAGCCGCTCCCGCAGGGCGTGATCCAGCTGGTTCACCGGGCACCTTCCTTCCCGCCCGGGCGGGGGCCCGGATCGGCCAGCACCGCGCTGGTGCGCAGCTTGGCCAGGGCCCGCGACACCTGGCTGCGCACCGTGGCCGGGGAGCAGCCGAGGATGGCCGCGGCCTGTGAGTCGGTCAGGTCTTCCCAGTACCGGAGCACGATCGCAGCCCGCTGCCGGGGCGGCAGTTCGGCCAGCGCGGCGAGCAGGTCGGATCGCTCGCCGATGCCGGCGGCGGGGTCGGCCGCGACCGGATCGGCCATGACCTGGGCCGCCTCCGCCGGGTGCCGCGGCCCGGGCGGCTCCAGGGGCAGCTCGGTCACCCGGTGCCGCCGGAACCGCCGGCTGCTGGCGTTGATCAGGATCTTGCGCACGTAGGCGTCGGGGTCGTCGGCCCGGCGCACCCGCCACCACGCCGCGTAAGCACTGGCCAGCGCGGTCTGCGCGAGGTCCTCGGCCAGCCACCGGTCCCCGGTCAGGCCGAAGGCCAGCCGGACCAGCTGCGGCCAGCGGCTCGCCATGAACTCGTCGAACTCAGCGCGGTCCGTGGCGGTCACGGTGCCTCCGGCCGGGTGGGCAATGGCGGGCACATCCATCACATGACATAAGAGTCCCGGCCGCGGCGCGATGTTGCACGGCGGGCGTGGTCTGGCTTCCGGCCGTGGCCGGCTGGCACCCTTGCCCTATGGTGATCCCGGTCCACGACCTGAACCCGTTGCGCCGCACCCCGTGGGTCACCTACGCCCTGATCGCGCTCAACGTGGTCATCTTCCTGCTCAGCCCGGGCACGCTGCACACCGTCTCGGCCGTCGCCGCTTTCTGCCAGCAGGAAGCGTTCTACGACCACTGGGGAGCGATCCCGCACGAGATGATCACCGGCCACCAGCTGCTGCGCCCGGTGCCCACCGGCCAGGAGGTCGGCACCGCCCACGGCCCGGCCTGCGTGCTGGCCAGCCGGCCGTACCACAAGAACCCGTGGCTGTCGGTGCTGACCGCCATGTTCGTCCACACCGGCTGGCTGCACCTGCTGGGCAACATGCTGTTCCTGCTGATCTTCGGGAACAACATCGAGGACCGCTTCGGGCGGATCTGGTACCCGGTCTTCTACCTGGCCTGCGGGTACGTGGCCGCGTACGGTTTCGCCGCGATGAACGCGGGCTCGGCCGATCCGCTGGTCGGCGCGTCGGGCGCCATTTCCGGGATACTCGGCGCCTATCTCGTGCTCTACCCGCGGGCGCGGGTCTGGAGCCTGGTGCCGTTCCTGCTGTTCATCCCGCTCCCCATCCCCGCGTGGATCGTGCTCGGGCTGTGGTTCGTGCTGCAGTGGGTGGACGCGATCGGGCACAGCGCGGCGGGCGGTGGCGTGGCCTACCTGGCCCATGTATTCGGCTTCGTGGCCGGGATGCTGGTGGGCCTGGCCGTGCGGGCGAGGGGCAGCGGCCAGGCCGCGCCCCGGCCGGTTCAGCCGTCCTAGGTCTCCGCGGCCCAGGGAGCCACCGGCGCAGCGACAATCACGATCATGAAGACGGCGTAAGGAGAGGGCAGTGGATGACGCGCAGCGGGCCGGGCAGGGGATGGCGGTACGGCGGGAGGTGCTGGGCGACGCCCACGTGGACCGGGCGGTGGCCGGCACGACCCCGTTCACGCACGACTTCCAGGACTTCATCACCCGCTACGCCTGGGGCGAGATCTGGTCCCGGCCCGGCCTGGCCCGGGCCGAGCGGAGCATGATCACCCTCACCGCGCTGATCATCTTGCGGCAGGAGGAGGAACTGGCCCTGCACCTGCGGGGAGCGCTGCGTAACGGGCTGGCACCGGAGCAGATCGCCGAGCTGTTCCTCCAGGTGGCCGTGTATGCGGGGGTGCCCGCGGTGAACCGCGCCTTCGCGGTCGCGCAGCGGGTGCTGGCCGAGGCTGGCTGACCGGGAACCGCCCTTACCCGCCCCGGCGCGGCCCCGATACAGTGTCCGTATCTCGCACGTCTGTGCTGATTGCGAGCAAATCAGCACAGTCATGATCATTAGAGGCAGGGCAGAAGGCAGGAGGCGCATGGCGCAGATCGTGCCACTGGCCGACGCCGTGGCGGCGGCCATCCACGACGGCGACGCGGTGGCCATGGAGGGTTTCACGCACCTCATCCCGTTCGCGGCCGGCCATGAAGTGATCCGGCAGGGGCGTCACGACCTGACGCTGATCCGGATGACCCCGGATGTGATCTACGACCAGATGATCGGCGCCGGCTGCGCCAGCAAGCTGGTGTTCTCCTGGGGAGGCAACCCCGGCGCCGGCTCGCTGCACCGGTTCCGGGACGCGATCGAGAACGGCTGGCCCCACCCGCTGGAGACCGAGGAGCACAGCCACGCGGGCATGGTGAACCGCTACGTGGCGGGCGCCTCCGGCATCCCGTTCGCCGTCCTGCGCGGCTACGCAGGTACCGGCCTGGAGGGGCTGCCGGGACTCGACGGCCAGCCCGCGGTCCGGCGGGTCACGTGCCCGTTCACCGGCGAGTCCCTGGCCGCGGTGGCGGCCCTGCGCCCCGACGTGACGGTCATCCACGCGCAGCGCGCCGACCGGGCCGGGAACGTCCAGCTGTGGGGGATCACCGGCGTGCAGAAGGAGGCCGTGCTGGCGGCGCGGTGCTCGGTGGTCACCGTCGAGGAGATCGTCCGCGAGCTGGCCCCCCAGCCCGGCTCGATCATGCTGCCGTCCTGGACGGTCAGCTACGTGGCGCTGGTGCCCGGCGGTGCCCACCCCTCCTACGCGCTGGGCTACTCCAGCCGGGACAACGACTACTACGTGGCCTGGACCGCGATCAGCCGCGACCGCGACCGGTTCCAGCGGTGGCTGGCCGACGATGTGCTGGCGGCCGATGGCCAGGCCGGCCCGGTCGGCCGCCGGGCAGGCGAGGTCGCATGAGCACGCCGGGCTACACCGCCGACGAGATGATGACAACCTGCGCGGCCCGGGCCCTGCGCGACGGCATGACCTGCTTCGTCGGCATCGGGCTGCCCAGCGAGGCCGCGAACCTGGCCCGGGCGACGCACGCGCCCGGCCTGGTGCTCATCTACGAGTCCGGCACGATCGGGGCCAAGCCGGGCTGGCTCCCGCTGTCCATCGGCGACGGTGTGCTGGCCGAGACCGCGGACACGGTGATCAGCGTGCCGGAGATCTTCAACTACTGGCTCCAGCCGGGCCGGATCGACGCGGGCTTCCTGGGCGCCGGGCAGATCGACCGGTTCGCCAACATCAACACCACGGTCATCGGGGCCCAGTACACCGATCCGAAGGTGCGGCTGCCAGGAGCGGGCGGCGCGTCCGAGATCGCCGCGTGCTGCCGGGAGGTGATCGTGGTGGTCCGGCAGTCGCCGCGCTCGTTCGTCGAGCGGGTCGATTTCGTCACCTCCGTCGGCTACGGAAGCGGCCCGGGTGACCGGGAGCGGCTCGGGCTGACCGGCGCCGGGCCGCGGAAGGTCATCACCGACCTGGGCGTGCTCGAGCCCGACCCGGTCACCTGCGAGCTGACCCTGACCGGTCTCTACCCGGGGGTGTCCATCGGCCAGGTGCGGGCCCAGACCGGCTGGGAGCTGGCCGTGGCCGCCCAGCCGGCCGTGCTGGCCGCCCCGGCTCCCGCCGAACTGGCCGCGCTGCGCGCCCTGCACGCGATGACCCCCGGTTCCTGAGGGAATGCTGTTCTTCGATGTCTGAGCACCCGCGCCGGAGAGGAGCAGTCACGTGCCGCTAGTTGTACGGAACACGCCACGGACCGACCTGGCGGTCGCCGACGCGCTGGCGCAGGCCGGGGTGGCGACGGTCCACGAGGCCCAGGGCCGCACCGGGCTGCTCCGGGCCGACCTCCGCCCGATCTTCCGGCCCGCGCGGATCGGCGGCAACGCGCTGACCTGTGAGGTCGCCCCGGGCGACAACTGGTCGATCCACATCGCGGTCGAGCAGGCGCGGCCCGGCGACATCCTGGTGGTCACCCCCACCAGCCCGTGCGACGACGGGTACCTGGGCGAGCTGCTGGCCGAGAGCCTGCGGGCGCGCGGTGTCCGCGGGGCGGTCCTCGACACCGGCACGCGGGACGTGGCCATCCTGACCGAGATCGGCTTTCCGGTCTGGGCGAAGGCGATCTCGGCCCGGGGCACGGTGAAGGAGACGCCCGGGAACGTGCAGACCCCGATCGTCTGCGCTGGCGTGTACATCCGGCCCGGTGATGTGATCGTCGCCGACGACGACGGGGTCGTGGCGGTCCGGCGCGAGCAGGCCGAGACGGTGCTGGCGGCGGCCCAGAAGCGGGAGGCCAGCGAAACGGCCCGGCGCGCCCAGCTGGCCGCGGGCGAGCTCGGCCTCGACCTGTACGGCATGCGCGAGCGGCTGGCCGGGCGGCTGGAGTACGTCGACTACCAGGACACGCCGTGACCCAGACCGCCATCCCCTGCGCGGTCATGCGGGGCGGGACCTCCAAGGGACTGGTGTTCCTGGCCGGTGACCTGCCCGCCGACACCGCCACCCGGGACGCGGTGCTGCTGGCGGCCATGGGCTCCCCGGATGCGCGGCAGATCGACGGCATGGGCGGCGCCCATCCGCTCACCTCGAAGGTGGCCGTGGTGAGTTTGTCGCCCCGCGACAACGCCGACGTGGAGTACTTGTTCCTCCAGATCTGGCCAGACCGGGCCGAGGTTTCCGACAGTCAGAACTGTGGCAACATGCTGGCCGCCGTCGGCCCGTTCGCGATCGAGCAGGGGCTCGTGCCCGCGGCCGGCCCGGTGACGCCGGTCCGGATCTGGATGCGCAACACCCAGACCCTGGCCACCGCCGCGGTGCAGACCCCGGGCGGGCGCGTCCGTTATGACGGGCCGGCCCGCATCGACGGCGTGCCCGGCAGCCACGCCCCCATCCCGATCGAGTTCGCCGACGTGGCCGGGTCCTCGTGCGGTGCGCTGCTGCCCACCGGCCACGTCACCGACGTGATCGAAGGCACCCGGGTGACGTGCATCGACAACGGCATGCCGGTGGTCTGCCTGGCCGCCGCCGACTTCGGCCTGTCCGGGCAGGAGTCACCGGCCGAACTGGAGGGCAACGCCGAGCTGACCAAGCGGGTGGAGGCGATCCGGCTGGCGGCCGGGCCGCTGATGAACCTGGGCGACGTGACGCACGCGAGCGTGCCGAAGATGAGCCTGCTGTCCCCGCCGGCGCACGGCGGCGCGGTCGCCACCCGGACGTTCATCCCGCACCGCGTGCACGAGGCGATCGGCGTGCTGGGCGCGGTGTCGGTAGCCACCGCGTGCGTGCTGCCCGGGTCGGTGGCGCACGAGATCGCGGCCACCGGGGATCAGGCCGGGGGCGCTACCGAGATCGAGGTCGAGCACCCGACCGGATTCTTCACGGTCACCATCGAGGTGGACGTGTCCGGCGGCGCGGTCAGCGTGAGGAGGTCAGCCCTGCTGCGCACCGCCCGGCTGCTCATGCGCGGTGAGGTACTGGTGCCGGCGTCGGTGTGGGATCCGGGAGCCAGCCGGTGATCATCGACTGTCACGGGCATTACACAACCGCCCCCAAGGCGCATAACGACTGGCGGCAGAGCCAGCTCGCGGCCTTTGCCGAGGGCCGTCCGGCGCCGGCCTACCCCGCCATCTCCGACGACGAGATCCGCGAGTCGATCGAGCAGAACCAGCTCCGGCTGCTCCGCGAGCGTGGCGCCGACCTGACGATCTTCTCCCCCCGGGCCTCGGCCATGGCCCACCACCGGGGCGACCTGCAGGTGAGCATCGCCTGGGCCCGGGCCTGCAATAACCTCATCGCGCGGGTGGCCGAACTGTTCCCTGACAGCTTCGCCGGCGTCTGCCAGCTCCCGCAGTCACCCGGCGCCGGTCTGGACGCGTCGGCCGCCGAGCTGGAGCGGTGCGTCACCGAACTGGGGTTCGTCGGCTGCAACCTCAACCCGGACCCGAGCGGCGGGACATGGGACTCCCCGCCGCTGACCAACCGGTACTGGTACCCGATCTACGAGAAGATGACCGAACTGGACGTGCCCGCGATGGTGCACGTCTCGGCCAGCGCCAGCCCGGCCTTCCACACCACCGGCGCGTATTACATCAACGCCGACACCACCGCGTTCATGCAGCTCATCCAGGGCGACCTGTTCGCCGATTTCCCGGATCTGCGGCTGGTGATCCCGCACGGCGGCGGTGCCGTGCCCTACCACTGGGGCCGGTACCGCGGGCTGGCCGACATGCTGGGCAAGCCGCCGCTGGCCGAGCACGTCATGCGGAACGTGTTCTTCGACACCTGCGTCTACCACCAGCCCGGCATCGACCTGCTGTTCGGGGTCATCGGCACCGGCAGCATCCTGTTCGGGTCTGAGATGCTGGGGGCGGTCCGCGGCATCGACCCGGAGACCGGGTACTACTTCGACGACACCAAGCGCTACGTCGACAAGCTCGGTCTGCCCGGGGCCGGGGCCGACCAGGTCTATTCCGGCAACGCCCGGCGGGTCTACCCGCGGCTCGACCACGCCCTGCGTGCGCGAGGACGGTAAATGACGGCCACCTTCGTACCCGACGCCGACTGGCTCGCGTTCCACCCGAATCCGAGCAAGCCCCGCTTCGCCCCGCCGCCGGGCGCGGTGGACGCGCACTGCCACGTGTTCGGCCCCGGCGACGTCTTCCCCTACGCGCGCGAGCGGAAGTACACCCCGGTGGACGCGGGCAAGGAACAGCTGTTCGCGCTGCGCGACTTCCTCGGCTTCGACCGCAACGTCATCGTCCAGGCGACCTGCCACGGCGCCGACAACCGGGCGCTGGTGGACGCGCTGCTGACGGCCGGGGACCGGGCCCGCGGGGTGGCCACCATCCGGCCCGGCATATCGCAGGCCGAGCTGGCCGGCCTGCACGCGGCCGGGGTCCGCGGCATCCGGTTCAACTTCGTCCGGCGGCTGGCCGACCCCAAGCCGGACGGCTACTACCGCGGCCTGGCCGAGGCGGTGGCCGAGTTCGGCTGGCACATCGTGGTCTACTTCGAGGCCCCCGACCTGGCCGAGCGCTGGGGGCTGTTCACCAGCCTGCCCACGGTGGTGGTGGTCGACCACATGGGTCGGCCGGACGTGTCGCAGCCGCTGGACGGGCCGGACTTCGCGCAGTTCACCCGGTTCATGCGCGAACACGGCAACGTCTGGAGCAAGGTCAGCGGCGCGGAACGGCTGTCCATCTCCGGGCCGCCGGAGTACGCCGACGTGGTCCCGTTCGCCCGCACCATCGTCGAGGCGTTCCCGGACCGGGTCATCTGGGGCACCGACTGGCCGCACCCGAACATGAAGAGCCACATGCCCGATGACGGCGACCTGGTCGACGTCATCCCGCGCATCGCCCCGACCGAGGACCTGCAGCGCAGGCTGCTGGTCGACAACCCCATGCGGCTGTACTGGGAGGCCTGATGACGGCGTACACCTCAGAGTTCGATGACATCCCCGGCACCCGGGTGTTCACCGCCCAGCGCGCCAAGCAGGGCTACCACCTGAACCAGTTCTGCATGAGCCTGATGAAGGCGGAGAACCGGGAGCGGTTCAAGGCCGGCGAGCGGGCCTATCTGGACGAGTGGCCGATGACCGAGGCGCAGAAGCAGGCCGTGCTCGACCGCGACTACAACGCGATGCTCGAACTGGGCGGCAACATCTACTTCCTGGCCAAGATCTTCGCCACCGACGGGCTCAGCTACGTGCAGGCGGTGAGCACGATGACCGGCATGAACATCGAGGACTACCAGCAGATGATGCTGGACGGGGGGCGCTCGCCGGAGGGCTGGCGCTCGGTGAAGGACGGTACCTGACATGGCCCGGATCACGGCCGGACTGACCACCAGCCACATCCCGGCCATCGGCGCCGCCATCGACCACGGCCGGACCCAGGAGCCGTACTGGCAGCCGCTGTTCGCCGGGTACGAGTGGACGAAGGCCTGGGCCGCGGGGAACGTGCCCGACGTGGTGATCCTGGTCTACAACGACCACGCCTCCGCGTTCACCCCGGAGGTGGTCCCGACCTTCGCGCTCGGTTGTGCCGATGAGTTCCCGCCCGCCGACGAGGGGTACGGCGCCCGCCCGGTGCCGGTCGTCCAGGGCCACCCTGACCTGGCCGCCCACCTGGCACAGGCGCTCATCCTGGACGAGTTCGACCTCACCCTGCTGTACAAGCTCGACGTCGACCACGGCCTGACCGTGCCGCTGTCGCTGGTCTACGGCCAGCCCGAGCAGTGGCCGGTGCGGGTCATCCCGCTGGCCGTGAACGTGGTGCAGTACCCGCCGCCGACCGGCCACCGCTGCTTCATGCTGGGCCAGGCGATCCGGCGGGCGGTGGAGAGCTTCGGCGAGGACCTCACCGTCCACGTCTGGGGCACCGGCGGCATGAGCCACCAGCTGCAGGGGCCACGGGCCGGCTTCATCAACTCCAAGTTCGACGCCGCGTTCATGAGCCGGCTGGTCACCGACCCGGAAGGGCTGGCCCGGCTGCCCCACATCGAATACGTGCGGGAAGCGGGCTCGGAAGGCATCGAGCTGGTGATGCAGCTGATCATGCGGGGCGCGATGGGGCCGAAGGCGGAGGAGCTGTACCGCTTCTACCACGTCCCCGGGTCCAACACCGCGGTCGGGCACATGGTGCTGCAGCCCGCCGGGCTGCCCGGCGGGGAGGGCTAGCCCCATGCGGATCGCGGTCGCCGGGGCGGGCGCCTTCGGCATCAGGCACCTGGACGCGCTCACCGCCATCGACGGCGTGACCGCCACCGCGGTGGTCAGCCGCAGGCTGGAGCAGGCGCAGGAGGTCGCGCAGAAGTATGGCGCCGGTTACGCCGGGACCGACCTGGCCGGGGTCCTGGCCCGCGACGACGTGGACGCCGTCATCTTGTGCACCCCGACCCAGCTGCATGCCGCGCAGGCCATCGCGGCCCTGCGCGCGGGCAAGCACGTCCAGGTCGAGATCCCGCTCGCCGACAGCTGGGCGGACGCGCAGGAGGTCGACCGGGTGCAGCGCGAGACCGGCCTGACCGGCATGGTCGGGCACACCCGCCGGTTCAACCCCTCACACCAGTGGATCCACCGCCGCATCGCCGCCGGGGAGCTGTCCATCCAGCAGATGGACGTGCAGACCTACTTCTTCCGGCGGACGAACATGAACGCGCTCGGCCAGCCGCGCAGCTGGACCGATCACCTGCTGTGGCACCACGCGGCGCACACCGTCGACCTGTTCCAGTACCAGACCGGCGAGGATGTCCCGATCGCCCATGCCGTGCAGGGGCCGGTCCATCCCGAGCTGGGCATCTCGATGGACATGTCCATCCAGCTGGCCACGCCCAGCGGCCGGATCTGCACGCTCTCGCTGAGTTTCAACAACGACGGACCGCTGGGCACGTTCTTCCGTTACATCTGCGACCACGGCACCTACATCGCCCGGTACGACGACCTGGTGACCGGGCGCGAGGAGATCGTTGACGTGTCGGGGGTGGACGTCTCCACCAACGGCATCGAGCTGCAGGACCGGGAGTTCGTCGCGGCCATCGCCGAAGGCCGTGAGCCGAACGCCAGCATCCGCAGTGTCCTGCCCTGCTACCGGGTACTGGGCGAGCTGGAGACCCAGCTGGCCGGGCAGCGCTAGCGGAAGGTGGCACCCGGCGACCCCGCCCTGGCACGGCGCCAGGATCGCCGCCGGGATCGCCGGCTCACGCCTGCGGATCGTCCGCGGCGCCGTCCACTTCGCCAGCGTCTGCCGGCCCGCCGAGGTAACCGCCGCGGTGCTGGCGCATCTGGCCTCGGCGGGATACGGCTGGCCCTGACCCGCCGCCGCCGAGCAGCACCCGGGTGAGCTGGTTATTGGCGTCTAGCAGCTGATCCAGCGCGGCGGCCAGGTGCGCGTCCGTCACCCGGATCGGCCCGCTGGTCCCGTCACCGGTCCCGTCGCTGGTCTCGTCACCTGTCTCGTCGCTGGTCTCGTCGGCGGCCCGCAGCGCCGCCCGCCGCAGCAGTTCCTTCATGAACGAGGCGGTCACGCCCTCGGTGCGGCTGATCACCGCGTCCGGGTCGGCGAGGTCCAGCAGCAGATTCCCCTGGTAGAGCCGGAGCAGCCGGAGCCGGGCATCGGCATCGGGCATGGGCAGCAGGCTGGCGTGGTCCACCCGGCCCGGGCGCTGGGCCAGGGCCGGCTCCAGCAGGTCGGCGCGGTTGGTGGTGAGCAGGAAGGTCACGTCCAGATCCTCGGCCAGCCCGTCCATCTCGTTGAGGAGCTGGAACAGCAGCGGATGCTGGCCCATGCCGTAGTCGCGCTCCTCGGCGATCAGGTCGACGTCCTCGACCACCACCATCGACGGCTGCAGCGTCCTGGCCACCGAGCAGGCCTCGGCGATCATGCCGAGCGCCCGGCCGGACACCACCACCACGGTCAGCTCGGACAGTTCGCTCAGCAGGTAGCGGATGGTGTGGGTCTTGCCGGTGCCCGGCGCCCCGTAGAGCAGCACCCCGCGCTTGAGGTGCTGACCGCTGGCCAGCAGCCGGCCAGCGTGCCTGGCCACCCCGAGCACCTGGCGCTCGATGCCGTCGAGCACCTCGGCCGGGAGTATCACCTGCTCGCGGCTCACCTGCGGGCGGTCAAGGAAGCTCATCAGCCCGCCGCGGTGATGACGGAACACCTCGTCATCGAAGGAGGTGACATGGCCGCGGAACACGTTGTGCGCGACCGCCAGCCGCCGTATCTCGGCCACCACCGACTGGCCCCGGGCGGCGTCGGCACAGGCCACCTCGACCGTGACGTCCTCGGACGGGCCGTGCTCCTCCGGGCCGCGGACCAGCAGGACCAGCGGGCCCTCAGGGCTGGTCACCAGGTAGAGCGCGCAGCTCACGCAGGCCCGGGTGACGCCGCCAGGCCCGGCCGGCAGTGCCTCGGTGCTGACGCTGCCCAGGCCCATGGCGAAGTGCCGGGCACCCGGCTGGGCCAGGTCGGCCAGGCCGAACATCGTGTGGTGGAATCCGGTCAGCCCGCGGACCTCGTGCTCGATGCCCGGCTCGGCCAGCCAGGCGTCCAGCCCGGCCTGCACGTTGACGTGGTCATAGCGCGGCCACGCCCCCCGGGCCACCGGCAGGGTGGCGGCGCTTCCCCCCAGGTGGTCGGCCAGCAGCCGCCGGACCGAGGTGTCCTCCGCCCGCGCGGTGGTGACCACCTGCCGTACGATCCGCCTGGCCAGCCGGCCCACGTCGGCCAGTTCCGGGCGGGCTTCGGCCTCGGGCGGGAAGGGACCGGAGGACATGGCGGCATAGCTGCCGACGGTATGGCTGGTGCTGCTGGCCCGCGGGTAGGCGCGCATGCCAGCAGGATAGGCCCGCGCGCGCGGGCTCAGCGCACCAGTTTCCTGGCCGCCGCCTCGATCTGCCGCTGGGAGAGCAGCACCGCGTTGGCCGCGTCGCCCAGCGGCACGAAGCTGTCCTGGCTGGTCACCCGGGCGGCCCGGCCCCGGAAACCGGCGTCGGTGAGGAGGGCGAGCACGGCCTCAGAGATCCCGCCGGTCCGGCGGGTCTCGTCGGCCACCAGCACCCGGCCCGTCGCGTCCGCCTCGCGCAGGATGTCGGCGTCCGGCAGTGGTGCCAGCCAGCGCAGGTCCAGCACCCGGCAGCCGATCCCGTCGCCCGCCAGCCGGGCGGCGGCGCGCAGGCTCAGCCGCAGCCCGTTGCCGAACGTCACGATGGTGAGGTCGGCCCCCCGGCCGTGGGTGCGGGCCTGGCCCACCGGCACGTGCCCGGCCGCCCACTGCTGCGGCGGGTCGTAGGGAGCCCGCCAGCCGCCGTCGCCGGCGGCGTGCAGGTCCCGGGTGTGATACAGCGCGATCGGCTCCAGGAACACGCACACGCTGCCGTCGCTGACCGCGGCCGCCAGGCAGGTGCGCAGCATGGCGGCCGCGTCTTCGGGCCGGGCCGGCGAGGCGATGATCAGGCCGGGGATGTCGCGCAGCGCGGCCACCGAGTTGTCGTTGTGGAAGTGCCCGCCGAAGCCCTCCTGGTAGCCGTAGCCGGCGATGCGCACCACCAGCGGGTTGCGGTACTGCCCCTGGGAGAAGAAGGACAGGGTGGCGGCCTCGCCGCGGATCTGGTCGGCGGCGTTGTGCAGGAAGGCCAGGTACTGGATTTCCGGGACCGGCAGCAGCCCGGCCAGCCCGGCCCCGAGCGCCAGGCCCAGGATGGACTGCTCATCCAGCAGGGTGTCGAACACCCGGCCGGCGCCGAACCGGCCCAGGAGCCCCCGGGTCACCCCGTAGACGCCACCCTTGCGGGCGACGTCCTCGCCGAATAGCAGCATCGCTGGCCGGGCGGCCAGCATGTCGGTGAGGGCGGCGTTGAGCGTCTGGGCCAGGGTCAGCGGGCCGGCCGACTCCGGCAGCCGCCCGCCAAAGGCCAGCAGCCGCCGCGCCTCGCTGGTCGCGGTCACGGCGGCGGTGGCCACGGCGTCCGGGCAGCGGGGCGCCAGCGGCGCCATCACCTGGGCCGCCGATCCCAGCCGGGGCGCGCCGGCCACCTCGGCCGCCAGTTCCAGCACCCGGGCCCGGCTGCGCTCGTACCGGTCAAGCACGTCGGCCGGGGTGAGCAGGCCGGCCTCGACCAGCAGCCGGGCGGTGCCGACCAGCGGGTCACGGGTGAGATCGGCGGTGATCTCCGCGGCGGTGCGGTAGCCGGCCTCCGCGTCCGAGCCCGCATGCCCGCCGAACCGGACGGTAGACAGGTGCAGGAACGCCGGGGACCGCTGGTACCTGGCCCAGGCGGCGGCGGCCAGCGCGGTGTCGTACACGTCGGACAGGTCGGACCCGTCGGCGTGGAAGTAGGTGATGCCGGGCCGCCCGCCCGCCGCCGCCGCCACCCAGCCGGGCGGGGTCCGGACGCTGATGCCAAGCCCGTTGTCCTCGCACACGATCAGCAGGGGCAGGTGCAGGCGCTGATAGGTGCAGTAGCTGGCCGTGTTCAGCGCCCCGGCCACGGTGGAGTGGTTCAGGGACGCATCACCCATGCTGGCCACCACGATGGCATCGGCCGGCCAGCGGGTGGCGGTGCCGAGCCGGGCCGCCCGGCCCAGTGCGAACGCCAGCCCGACCGCCCGCGGCAGGTGCGAGCCGATGGTCGAGGTCTGCGGGATGATGTGCAGGTCGGCGTGGCCGATCACCTTGTGCCGGCCGCCGGCGATGGGCTCGGCGGCCGCGGCCACCAGGCCGAGCAGGATGTCCCTGGCGCCGTCCCGTGGCGGCCGGGCGGCGGCCGCCCGGGCCAGGTAGAACGCGCCGGACCGGTAGTGCAGCAGGGCCGGGTCGTCGGGCCGCAGGGCGGCCGCGACCCCCGCGTTTCCCTCGTGGCCGGACGAGCCGATGGTGTAGAAGCCTGCGTTGCGCTCCCGCAGCCACCGGGCGGCCAGATCGAGGTGGCGGCTGGCGAGCTGGGCGTCGAACAGATCCAGGCACCGGCTCCCGGACAGCATCGATCCGGACCGGGCCGGGCCCGGCACGGCGGTGCCCAGCGTGCCGTCCGTGGTGGGGGCCCGCAGCTTGAGCACGCAGTCGGCGAAGTTCTGCTCGACCGCGTCGCGGCTGATCCCCGGGAGGGTCACGATATCTACGGTAAAGCCGCAAACCCGGATTTCCAGCATGGATGCCGGACCGGAACCAGCCGGCTACCCGCGGCGTCCAAGCAGCATGAGACCCATGCCCCGGCTGGCCGCCCTCGCCGCGGGGGCGTTCCTGGCCGCTTCCGCGACCGGCTGCGGGACGGCGGCATCCGTGCCACCAGGCCCCGCCCAGCCGGCCCTGCCCACTCTGCCGGCCACCCTCACCGCGGCGCAGCTAGCCACCCTGCGCGCGGCCGGCCAGGCGGACGCCTCGTTTGGCCTGAACGTGCTGACCTCGCGGTGCCGCCAGGACCCCCGGGCCAACCTGGCGTTCTCGCCCGCCAGCCTGGCATCCGGGCTGGGCATGGCCTACCTGGGAGCGCGCGGGACGACCCAGGCCGCCATGTCCGGCGTGCTCGGCCTGCCGGCCGGGCGGGCCGCGCTGCTGGCCAGGCTCCGGACCCGGACCGCGCTACTGGGCTCGCTGGACCGGCCCGGCGTGACCGTCAGCATCAGCAACCGGATCTGGGCCGACCCGTCACTGGTGACCGACCCTCCCTACCTGGCCGCCCTGCGGGCGGGCTACCAGGCCCGGCTGGCGCACCTGCCGCTGCTGACCGCGCCGGGGCAGGCCCGGCAGGCCATCAACGCCGCGGTGGCGGCCGACACCCGTGGCCACATCCCGGCGCTGCTGCCGCCCGGGTCGCTTGACCACACCGGCTGGCTGCTCACCGACGCGCTGTACCTGAACGCCGCCTGGCGGAACCCGTTCGACCCGGCGGAGACCATGCCGGGCCGCTTCACCACCGCGGCGGGCCAGCCGGTGACCGCGCACTACCTCAACGGCAGCGGCTTCGCCGCCGCCCGGGACCAGGGCTGGACGGCCGTCGCGCTGCCCTACCGGGGCGGCCGGCTGGCCATGCTGGCGCTGCTGCCCCCGGCCGGCCCTGGCTGCCCGGCGCTGGCGACCGCCACCCTGACCGCGGTCAGCCGCGCCCTGGCCGCCCCGGGCGCCCCGCTGACCGCCGTCTCGCTGCCCAAGGTCAGCATGGCCGCCAGCACGTCCATGGATCCGGTGCTCGAGCAGCTGGGGATGGGGATCGCGTTCACCTCTTCCGCCGACTTCTCCGGGCTGTCCCGGCAGGCCTGCTGCATCGGGCTGGTCCAGCACGCGGCCACGCTGGCCGTGGCGGAGAAGGGCACGGTGGCCAGCGCGGCCACGTCCGTGGGGATCATCGCGGGTGCGGCGCCCGCGCCCCGCTCGCAGGTGGTGTTCAACCGGCCCTACCTGCTGTTGGTGGCGGACACCGTGACCGGCGAGCCGCTGCTGCTGGCCCGGGTGGCCGACCCGGCCCGCGGCTGAGCCGGTGTGGCACCCCGCCCCGCGCGCGGGTTAGCCGGCCCGGCGGGGGAGGATCGGGACGTGCGCCGCCGGGCGCCCGTCCCCGAGGAGGCCTCCATGCTGCCCTGGTCCGCGGAACTGGCCGGCCGGATCGACCACCAGGTGATCACCAGTGAGTTGCTGCGGGGCAACCCGCTGGGCGATCCGGACCAGCGCCCCATCTGGGTCTACCTGCCGCCCGGCTACGACGACGAGCCGTCCCGGGCCTACCCGGTGGTGTACGTGATCCAGGGCTATACCGGCCACGTGGCCATGTGGGGCAACCGGGCGCCGTACCGGCAGCCGTTCCCCGAGACCGCCGACGCGGTGTTCGCGGGCGGCCAGGCGCCCCCGGCCATCGTGGTCTACGTGGACGCCTGGACCGGCTACGGGGGCAGCCAGTTCGTCGACTCACCGGGCACCGGCCGGTACCACTCCTACCTGTGCGACGAGGTCGTGCCGTGGGTGGACGGCCGGTACCGGACGCTGCCGGACGCCGGCCACCGGGCGATCATGGGCAAGTCCAGCGGCGGGTTCGGGGCCATGATCACCCCGATGCTCCGCCCGGACCTGTTCGGCGCGCTGGCCACCCACGCCGGGGACTCGCTGTATGAGTTCTCCTACCTGCCCGAGTTCGCCCAGGACGTGCGTCACCTGCGCGACTACGGCGGCGACATCTGGCGCTGGTGGGCGGACTTCCGGTCACGCACTGCGTTCACCAAGGAGGAGGACCCGCACCTGCTCATGCTGCTCGGGGTGTCGGCCTGCTTCTCGGCCGAGGAGGACGGCACCGTCGTGCTGCCGTTCGACCCGCACACCGGGGTGCTCCGGCCCCAGATCTGGCAGCGGTGGCTGGACTGGGACCCGGTGCGGATGGTGCCGCGCTACGCCGCCGGGCTGCGGGCGCTGCGGGCGGTCTGGATCGACGCCGGCACCAGGGACGAATACTTCCTCGACCTCGGGGCGCAGGCGTTCCGGGCCGCACTGCGCGAGGCGGGGGTACCGGACGAGGTGATCCGCTTCGAGCTGTTCGACGCCACCCACATGGCGATCGACTACCGCTACCCGCTCGCTCTGGCCTGGCTCTGCCAGCGCATAGCCCCCTAACCACGCTCCCCTTGGAGGCGACTTGGTCGATTTGGGTCGCCAGGACAGCCACTAGCGACCACCTCTCCGCGGTGGGCCCCTGTCAGCTGGTCTCGTCGAACAGATGGCTGGAGACGCGGGCCAGGTGGGTGCGCATCGCTTCCACCGCCCGGTCGGGGTCCCTGGCCCGCAGCGCGGCCACCAGCTCGCGGTGGTCGCCCTGGTAGATCCGCTGGCGCTCGCGGGAGGCGCTGCGCCGCTTGAGGTCGCCCCAGTACCGGCCGTGCCGGGCCGCGTCGATGACCGCATACAGCCGCGCGAGCAGCGGGCTGTGGCTGGCCGCCAGGATGCAGCGGTGCAGGGCCAGGTCCCAGTACTCAAACTCGTCGAAGCTCTCGGCCCGCTCCCCGCCGGCCAGGCAGCGGTCCATCTCCTGGAAGTCGGCGGCCGTCGCCCAGGCCACCACCAGACGCATCGCTGACGGCTCGAGCATCCGCCTGATCGCCATCACGTCCGCCGGCGCGAATCCCGTGCCGCCCGGGCCCGAGTCTGTCCCGCCCGGGCTCGAGTCCATCCCGGCCGGGTCCGAGTCCGTCCCGTCGCCGTCGCCGTCACCGGGAGCGGTGCCGCCGGCCCCGGGCCGGGCCCAGTGCGGGTCACGCAGGAACGTGCCGCGCCCCACCTCTCGGGAGATGTGGCCTTCGGCCTCCAGCACGGCCAGCGCGCGCCGGACCGAGGTGCGGGGAGCGCCCAGGCTGGCCGCCAGTTCCCGCTCGGTGGGCAGCCGCGATCCGGGCCGCAGGCCGTCCCGCCGGGAATCGGCGAGGATGATCTCGGCCAGCCGGCGTACCCGGTCAGCCGGGATAGCCGGGATGTCCCCCTTGGTGCGCGCCATCCTGCTCCACCCTGGTCCCAAGCTGGACGTCCCCAACGCAACCAATCATACCAATCGAGACCATACTGTGACCCTCCTACCTGTGTTTTCTTCCAGTTAACACTCTTGACCCTGTTTGTATACAGACCTATGCTCAACCAATCTGCACAAGTCAACCAATCAGAACCGGCGCTGGCCGTCCGTTCCGCGACCGGTGCGGCAAGCAGGCCCGGCGCCGGGGCCCGCGCCCGCCGGGGCATCACCAGGGCGCGGCAGGTGTGACCACCCCGCCACCCCTACCGAGACCGCCGCTCGGCCCGCACCAAAGGAGACCCGGCACGTGAGGCTTGCCACGATCGTCACGCCCCAGGGACCGCGCCTGCACGTCATGGGCCGCTCCGGCTACGTCGACGTCGCCGAGGCCACCGGCGACCCGCGGATGTCAGCGCTCCAGCACGTGCTGGAAGCGGGGGAGCCGGCCATGGACGCCATCCGCGGCCTGCAGGCCGCCGACGGCCGCGAGGTCGAGCCCGCCGACTTCGCCCCCGCCGTGCCCACCCCGCCGCGCATCCTGTGCCTCGGCCTCAACTACAGCGAGCACGCGCTGGAGGGCGGCCGGGCCGTGCCGACCTGGCCGGACGCGTTCGTTCGCGGGGCCGACAGCGTCCTCGGCCCCTACGCTGACCTGGTGAAGCCCGCCCTGACCAGCCGGTTCGACTACGAGGCCGAGCTTGGCATCGTGATCGGCGCCGGCGGGCGGTACATCCCGGCGGAGGACGCGCTCGCCGCCATCGCCGGCTTTGTCGTGCTGAACGACGCGTCCTGCCGCGACTGGCAGCGGGCCGGCACCCAGTGGACGGCGGGCAAGAACTTCGTCGGCACCATGCCGATCGGCCCCGAGGTGGTAACCACCGATGAGGTGGACGTCAGCGACCTCGCCATCAGTTCCACCCTCAACGGCACCGTGATGCAGTCGGCCCGCACCTCCCAGATGCTGGTCAGCGTCCCGGCTGCCGTCGAGTTCTTCTCCTCGTTCACGCACCTGGCCCCAGGAGACGTCATCGCCACCGGCACCCCGGGCGGCGTCGGCTTCGCCCGGACGCCACCGGTGTGGATGGAGCCCGGTGACGTCATCGAGATCACCGTCGAGAAGGTTGGCACCATCCGCAATCGCATTGTCGCCGAGAAGGGCGCCCCCGCCGACTGGCGGTGGCAGCCCGTAGATAAGCCGGTCAGCGGATTCTGACCCGCCGCCCGGCCTGGCCTCCCGCCACTGGTCATACCAATTCACTCAACCGGAATTCGGAGGGACTTATGAAGTCCACGACGCTCCGCCCGGTGCGGCTGGCGGCAGTGGCCGCTGTGGCCGCCCTCGCGCTCGTCCTCGCCGCCTGCAGTAGCAGTAGCAGCTCCGGCGCGCCATCCAGCTCCTCGGCCCCGGCCTCGGGCTCCACCCTGACCGTCGCCGACGTCGCCCCATTCAGCGGTGTCGACGCCGCGCTCGGCCCGACATACCTGGCCACCTGTTATGGCGCGACCACTGCCATCAACGCCGCTGGCGGCGTGCTCGGCCACAAGCTGTCCTGCAAGAGCGTGGACACCCGTGGCGAGCCCGCCGACGCCGTGCCCGCGGTCAACCAGCTGTTCGCCAGCACGCCGAACCTGGCGCTGGTGATCGGCTGCACCTCGGACGAGGCAGCCTCCGTGGTCCCGATCATCAACGCGCGCAAGATGGCGATGTTCTGCATGACCGGGCAGTCCGAGTTCGACCATGTCCACTTCCCGTACTTCTACCGGCTGGTCCCGCCTGACCTCGAAGAGGCCTACGCGATGGTGGTGATAGCCCAGAACCTCGGGTACAAGCGGGTCGCACTCGCGTTCGGCAACGACATCGGGTCGCAGACCTTCGTGCAGCCGGCCATCGCCGGGCTGAAGAAGGCGGGCATCACCGTCACCACCAACCAGACGCTGGACCTAAAGGCGACCACGTTCCGCACCGAGGCAGCGGCGATCATCCAGTCGCACCCGCAGGCCATCATGACCGAGGCGCTGGGCACGGCTGACCCCACCCTGTTCAGTGAGATCAAGCAGCTCAACCACGGCAAGACCATCCCGATCCTGGCCACCTCGGCGGCGATCTCGCCACCGTTCTTCAAGGCGGCGGCGGCGGCCGTGGGCGCGAGCACGTTCGCGTCCACCTTCCACGCCGACAACCTGGTGACCGAGACCGCCGGGCCCGCCTACGGCCCGTTCAAGGCCGCGCTGCTCTCGCAGCAGGGCAAGGTCCCGGGCACTTCCGGCAACTTCACCACCTACCTGAGCGCGCCCGGCGGTGTCCACCTGTACGACGGCATCAACCTGGCCGCACTGGCCATGATCATGTCGAAGAGCACCACCCCCAGCGTGTACGGGCCGGACATTATCAAGATCGGTAATGGCGTGCCCGGCGCGACGGTGTGCTACTCGTTCGTCCAGTGCTCGTCCGCGCTCAAGTCCGGTAAGTCGATCCGTTACGAAGGCCCTGGCGGTCCGACTAACTTCGACAGTTACCACGACTCGACGGGTATCTTCCAGATCGACACCTACAGTGCGAACGGCACGGTGAACGTCATAGGCAACATCAGCGCCGCCCAGCTCAGGGCCCTGACCGGATGACCGGATCGGCCCACCGTCTCCCGCCCGCCCGGGTGCTTCATCAGCGCCCGGGCGGGTGGGGACACCCCGCCCATCCGGGAGCGGCCGCCCGGTGAGCCTGTTCATCGCCTCCATCGGCTTCGGCCTGGTGACCGCGGCGGTGCTGGCGATCGCATCGGTCGGGTTCACCCTCCAGTTCGGCGTCACCAACGTGCTCAACCTGGCCTACGGCGGAGTGATGATCCTGGGCGCGTTCGTGGCCTACCTGGTGAACGAGAACCACATATCCGTCTGGATCGGCCTGCTGGTAGCGATACCCGCGTGCGCGGTCGCGTCGGTGGCGCTGAATGCCGGGATCTACGCGCCGTTCCAGCGGCGCGGGGCGTCACCCATCACGATGGTGATCGTCTCCCTCGGCATGACCTTGATCATCGAGTTCGGGGTGGAGGCGCTGGCCGGCGGCATCCCCGTGTCCTACACCATGGGGAACGGGCCGTCGTTCCAGGCCGGCGGGCTCAACCTGACCACGGTGCAGCTGGTCATCATGGCCATGGCGGTGGCCGTGATGGCCGGGGTGCACGTCGTGCTGCGCTACACCAAGCTGGGCAAGGCCATGCGGGCCACCGCCGCCAACCGCACGCTCGCCCGCAACTGCGGCATCCGGACCAGCCGGGTCATCAACTTTACCTGGGCGCTCACCGGCGCATTGTGCGGCCTGGCGGGCGTGGTGTTCGCGATGGACGCGGGCAGTTTCGACTCGACCAGCACCGACATATTCCTGGTCCTCATCCTGGCCGCGGTCTTCCTCGGCGGGCCGGGCCAGGCCTACGGCGCGATGATCGGAGCGGTGGTGATCGGCCTGGCCACCGAGATCAGCGCGGTCTTCATTCCCGCCGACTACAAGTACGTGGTCGCGTTCGTGGCGCTGCTGGTCATGCTGGGCGTGCGCCCGACCGGACTGCTCGGAGAGCGGGCATGACAGGGGAGCGAGGCGGCGCGTGAACGCGTTCTACGTGATCAACATCCTGATCTACGGCGCTGTCGACGCGATGGCCTGCCTCGGCCTGAACCAGCAGTTCGGGATATCGGGCGTCACCAATTTCGGCTTCATCATCTTCCAGGCGGCCGGGGGATACGCGGCGGCGATCCTCGCGCTTCCGGCCGCCACCGCCAACGGCGGGTTCCAGTCCTATATCGGCGGGTGGAACCTCCCCTTCCCGCTGCCCTGGATCGGCGCCGCCGTCGCGGGCGGGGTCGTGGCCCTGCCGTTCGCGTTCCTGTTCGGCCGCCGGCTGCGCGGCGACTTCGCCGCGATCGGCCTGCTGGTGACCGCGGTGCTGCTCAACCTGCTGGCCACGAACTACCGGCCGCTTCTCAACGGCGATGCCGGGCTATCACTGATCCCGACGCCGCTGCGCAATGGCATGTTCAGCATCCAGCCGCTCAGCTACGAATGGGTCTTCACGATCGGCGCCATCGTCTTGTGCGCGCTGGTCTTCCTGTTCGTCCGGCGGATCACCGAATCGCCCTACGGGCGTTCGCTGCGGGCCATGCGCGACAACGACGCGGTCGCCGACTCCCTCGGCAAGAACCTGCTGTCGATGCGGACCGCGATGCTGGTGACCGGCGGCGCGATCGCCGGGCTGTCCGGTGGCATCCTGGTCAGCTACATCACCACCTGGTCCCCGGCGGCCTGGGGCTACGCCGAGACCGTGGTGCTGTTCGCGGCTGTGATCATCGGCGGGGCGGGCAACCACTGGGGCGCGATCCTCGGTGCCCTGCTGGTCCCGGTCGGCTTCGAGGAGGTCACGCGGTACATACCGTCCTCCAACAACCTGCCGCCGAACCTGATCCCGTCGCTGGAGTGGGTGGCGATCGGGCTGCTGATCGTGATCTTCCTCTGGTTCAGGCCGCAGGGGGTCCTGCCGGAGCGGAAGCGGGTGATCAAGGTTCCCGCGCCGGCCGGGGTCCCCGCGCCCGTGGGGGTTCCCGCGCCAGCTGGGGTCTCCGCGCCACCTGGTGCGGCGGACGGGGACGGTGCCGGATCGCCCGCGGTTACGGCTGCGGTTTCGGCGGTCAGTGCCGATCACGTCAGGAGCCCGGACGGGGTGGGCGACGTGGTACTGGCCGCGCGCGGGGTCAGCCGGGACTATGGCGGGGTCAAGGCGGTTCATGACGTGTCGTTTGAGGTCCGGAAGGGGACTCTTACCGGGCTGATTGGGCCTAATGGAGCGGGGAAGTCGACGCTGCTGGCCATGCTGGCGGGGACCTTGCCGGTCAGTGCCGGGACGGTCAGCTATCTGGGGCAGGACGTGACCTCGCTGCCGGCCTTCCGCCGGGCGCGGATGGGGCTGGTCCGGACGTTCCAGCTGGCCAGCGAGTTCAAGCGGCTCACGGTGATGGAGAACCTGCTGTCGGCGGTGCCGTCGAACCGCGGGGATTCGCTCCGCGGGGCGGTGCTCGGGCGGCGGTACTGGCGCTCCGATGAGTCCGCGGCGATCGCGCGGGCCGAGCAGATCCTGGAGCGGTTCGGGCTGGAGAAGTTCGCCAACGAGTACGCCGGCGACCTGTCCGGAGGTCAGCGGAGGCTGGTCGAGATCATGCGTGCGCTGATGACCGATCCGGGCATGCTGCTGCTCGACGAGCCGATGGCGGGCGTGCACCCGGACCTGGCCCGGCGGATCGGCGAGCGGCTGACCACCCTGTGCGAAGAGGGAATGACGATCCTGATGGTCGAGCACGAACTGGCCATCATGGACGAGTTCTGCGACCCGGTGGTGGTGATGGCGGAGGGCTCGATCCTGGCCGAAGGGACCATGACCCAGTTGCGGGCCCGGACCGAGGTCGTGGAGGCCTACCTTGTCGGCTGAGGTCAAGCTGCCCGGCGTCCCGCTGCGCGCCGAGGGGGTGACCGCCGGGTACGGCGGCGACCCGATCATCCGCGGCATCACCGTCAGCGTCGACCCGGGCGAGGTGATCTCCCTGGTCGGGCCGAACGGCTCCGGCAAGAGCACCCTGCTCAAGGGCATGGTCGGGGTGGTGCGGATCTCCTCCGGCCGGGTCCACGTGGGCGACCGGGAGGTCACCAACCTGGCCCCGGAGGAGGTCGCCCGGGCCGGGGTCGGCTATGTGCCGCAGGTGGAGGATGTGTTCGGGCCGCTCACCGTCCGGGAGAACCTGGAGATGGGCGGCTACCTGCTCTCGCGCAAGGAACTGGCCGGGCACATCGAGCGCGTGCTCGCCGTCTTCCCCCGGCTGTCCGGCATGCTCGCCCGCCCGGCCGGCAAGCTGAGCGGCGGCGAGCGGAAGATGCTGGCCATGGGCCGGGTGCTCATGCTCGACCCGGGGGTCTTCCTGCTGGACGAGCCCACCGCCAACCTGGCACCCATGATCGCCACCTCGCTGCTGGAGGAGCATGTGCGCGGCCTGGCCACGAGCGGCGCGTCGGTCCTGATCGTGGAGCAGCGGGCCCGCGCCGTGCTGGCCATCTCGGACCGGACCTATGTGCTCGGTGGCGGCGAAGTCCGGATGGTGGGCACCCCGGCCGAGCTGTCGGCCAGCCCCGCCTTCGTGGAATCCTTCCTCGGCGGCGGCCGCCACGGCCACCAGGTCCGTTCCGCCGACTGACCGCTCCGGGCGGCCCCGTCCGGCTGGGCGGGCGCGATCACCCGCAGGGCGCCGGGCAGGACCCGGACGTGCAGCGGCTGGCCGGCGCTGAGCGGTGCCGCACACGCCAGCGTCTCGCCGTCGGCGGCGGCCGGCATCGCCCGGTCGGCCGTAACCGTCACCGTGGCCGCCTGGAACACGCTCACCTGCGCCAGCTCCACGTGGGTACCCGGGCCGGCCCGCAGCATCACCCGCACGAACGACAGCTTCCGGCCGTGCCCGACGATGAGCACGTCGAGCAGCCCATCGGACAGGTCGGCGCCGGGCGCGGCCTTCCGGCCCGCGGCCAGGTAACCGCAGTTGGCGATGACCACGGCGAAACCCGGGCCGCTGTGCGGGCCGCCGCCCGGCCCCGGATCCACCGTGAACGTGGCCGGCTGCCAGGCCAGCAGCGCACGCACCCCGGCCACCTGGTAGCCGACCGGCCCGGCGGCCCACCGGCTCCGGTTCGCGAGCTCCCCGCCCTCCGACGGCACCCCGAGATAGACGCTGCCCGCCACCACCTGTTCCGGGCCGTCGCCGGCCCGCACCCCGATCAGGTCGACCGCCCGCTGCTCGCCGGTGAGCAGGGCACCAGCCGCGTCCCGCGGCCGGGCCGGGATGCCCAGCATGTGCGCGAAATCGTTGCCCCGGCCCGCCGGGATGATCCCCAGCAGGCCGCCCGCCCCGGACACCGCCGCGGCCAGGGTGCCGACCAGCCCGTCCCCGCCGACCGCCACCACCGTCTCCCCGCGCCCGGCCGCCTCGGCCGCCAGTTCGGTGGCGTGGCCGAGGCTGGTGGTCTCACTGACCCGGATGCTGGCCCCGGCCGGTGCCAGCGCCCCCAGGATCACCGGCAGGTGCCGCCTGCTCCGGCCGCGGGCCGCGGCCGGATTGACGACCAGACAGAACGAATTGCCCATGGCCCGCCTCCGCAGCACAGGCAGCGGCCCCGCCTGCTCAACGATCATCCCGTGCCACCTGTCATCGCGCCAGGCCAGGCGTACGATCGGGTGCCATGTCGGGTCAGGGCGGGGCAGCCGCAGGCGAGGCAGCCGCGGGCGAGGCACAGCCGGGCAGTTCCCAGTATCTCCAGGTGCAGACAACAACGGACTCGCGGGCCGAGGCGATGGAGCTCGCCCGCGCCGCCGTTGAGGCGCGTCTGGCCGCATGTGCTCAGGTGGCCGGGCCGATCGCGAGCACGTACTGGTGGGAGGACGACGTCGAGCGGGCCGAGGAATGGCTGCTGCTGCTCAAGCTGCCAGCCAGCGGCTACCAGGCGCTGGCCGACTTCCTGGCCCAGCGGCACAGCTACGACGAGCCGGAGATCGTGGCGACGCCGATCGTGGCCGGCTCCGATTCCTACCTAAGCTGGATAACGGAGGAGACCCGCCAGCGGTGACCCGCCGGCGGGCCAGGGAGGAGGCTCGCCGTGGCCGCCAGCACCAGCGGGGACGAGGGCCTGTTCGGGCCGGCCTCGGTCACCTGGCAGGTGATGGCGGAGCCGGTCATGTGGATCGCCGGGCTGCGTGCCCTCTACCTCCAGGCGCTGCACCCGCAGGTGATGCGGGGAACCTGGCAGAACACCGTGCTCACCGACCGCAGGCAGGCCTGGGGCCGGTTCGTCCGCACCACCCAGTACATCCAGATCCGCACCTACGGCAGCCGGGCCGAGGTGGAACGGCTCGGCCGCCGGGTGCGCAAGCTGCACGCCTCGCTGCACGGGACGGACGAGGACGGCACCGTGTTCCGCCTGGACGAGCCGCGGCTGCTGCTGTGGGTCCACTGCGCCGAGGTGTCGTCCTACGTCGACGTGGCGCGCCGGGCCGCGGTCCGGCTCTCCCCGGCGGACCTGGACACCTTCGTCGACGAGCAGCGCCGCTCCGCGGCCGTGGTCGGGCTCGACCCGGCGGCCGTGCCCGCCAGCCAGGCCGGCCTGGACGCCTATTTCGCGGAGATCCGGCCCGAGCTGCGGATCACCGGCGAGGCACGCCGGGCCCTGCTGCGCTCGCTCAACACCCCCATCCCGCGGCCGTACCGGCCGGTGAAACTGCTGGTGCCCGGGCTCACCACGCTCGGCTTCGCCAGCCTGCCCCGCTGGGCGCGCCGGATGTACGGGCTGCCCGGCACCCCGCTGACCGACCTGGCCGTCACGGCCAGCCTGCGGGCGCTGCGGGAGGGGACGGACCGGATGCCGTGGCCGCTGTCGGCCCCGCCGGTGGTCCAGGCCACCCGGGTGCGGATCCGCGCCTACCAGCAGGCCCGGGCGGCGGCCAGGATCCAGCCAGCGTCCTGAGCGCCAGGCGGCGCTGACGCGGGCGGCCGCTCAGCCGGCCGGGATGACGATGCCGTACTCGTGGATCTTGCGGTAGATCGTCGCCCGTGACATCCCCAGCGACTCGGCCGTCTTGACCTTGTTGCCCTGATAGGCCAGCAGGCCCTGGACGATGGCATCCCGCTCCATCGACTCCAGCGGGCTCAGCAGGCGGCGGCTGACGGTCCAGCACTCCGGCGGCAGATCGACCGGGTGGATGGTGCCGCTGCGGCGGTGCCGGGCGACCCGCCGCAGCACGTCCCACAGCTGCTCGGTGTTGCCCGGCCAGCGGGACCGCAGCAGCAGCTTCATCGCCTCCGGCGAGCAGGTTAGCCGGGCATGCTGGCTGAGCCTGGCCAGGAAGAAGGGCACCAGCTCGTGCAGGTCCTCGACGTGGTGGCGGAGCGGGGGCAGTTCCACGCTGCTCGGGAAGTGGCACAGCACCTTGGCCAGGTCCTGGTTGGTGCGCTTGCGGGTCAGCGTCACCACCACCCGCAGCAGCCGCTGCCGGTCCGCCGCGCGGGCCTCCTGGAGCGCACTGGACAGCGCGTTCAGCTGCCGGGCGCCCAGCTGGTCGACGTGCCGCAGGACCAGTGTGCCGTGGCTGTCGAGCAGTTCCCTGCGCACCCGGACCAGCCAGTCCCCGGTGGCGTCGGCGGCGTCCAGCACGCCGAACCGGCCGGCCGGGTTCCGGCGCTGGTGCACGGCCCGGACCACGGCCAGTTTCCCGACCCCCGGTTCGCCCTCCAGCGCCAGCCACTCGCGGCCGTGGTAGACCGCCTCCACCTGGCTGCACCCGCGCAGCCAGAGCGGGGCCGAGCCGACCAGGCCGGGCAGGAACATCGGCTTCATCGGGGCGGTCTCGGCGACGGGCCGGGCGGTCTGCTCGATCAGCTTCACGTGCACGACCCCGTCGGTTCCCGGCCCGTCCGGCGAGATCGGCCGGCAGCTCACCCGGGCCCGGGCGCCGGTCGGCAGGGTGATGGTCACGGTCCCTCCCCGCCCGGTGCCGAGCATGTCGGCGGCCTGGCCGAGCACCGCCGCCTGGTCCAGCGGGTCGAGCACCTGCCGGGCGGGACCGTTCATCATCACCACCCCGCTGCTGAGCGCGAGCACGATCCCGTTGCTGTGCCGGCAGGCCCGCAGGTATTCGCGCAGCAGCCGCGCTTCATGGGCGCTGCTGTCGTCGAGCAGGGCATTGGTGATCTGGTCGGCGGCGGTCTTGGCCAGCGCGACGAGCAGCGCGTCGGCGTCCTTGCGCCAGCACGTCAGGTCCACCGCCCCGATCGTCTTGCCGGTCAGCGGGTCGTGCAGGGGCACCCCGGCGCAGGCGAGATTCTCCAGGTCCTCCGCGTAGTGCTCGTGGCCGAACACGTGCGCGGGCTGCCCACCTTCCAGCGCGGTCCCGATCCCGTTCGTGCCGACGAGATCCTCGGCATAGCTGAATCCCACGGCGAGCTGGACCCCGTCGAGGTGGCGTTCGAGATCATGGTCCGCGGTCAGCCGGCTCAGCACCACGCCCGCGGCGTCGGTGAGGATCACGCTGATCGGCTGGCCGTCAAGATGCTGGTGCAGGTTACGCAGCACCGGCAGGGCATTGCGGGTGAGCGGCGTGTCCAGGTTCGGATCCCGGATGTAGGACAGCTCGACCCGGTCGGCGGCGACCCGCCAGTCCCGGGACCGCCACCAGGACGCCAGGATGGGCTCGCGCACGGCGCCGGAGACAACGGGCTCGCTCGTCAGGAACCGCTCCCGGGCCTTGGCCACTCCAGGGCTGTCGGCCGCGGGCGGCGAGGGTGCTGGTGACGGCACCATTGCGCCTCCGTGCCTCCCGGTTGCCTGGCGGGACAAATGCGGCAGAGCCCGCTGGGGGGTCGGGCTAACCGGGTCGCGACGTATGTATCCCCACCATAAACGGGCCGTTACCGCCATGTGTCTCATGTTGAGACCGTCAAGACCATCCGATGGGCTTTTCCTGCCTCACGCCCGCTCAATCAGCGGGCGTTTCCCGGGAGGTGGTAACCGGTGGACCGGCCCGGACCGCAGGAGCAAGAGACCTTCAACCCCTGGAGCGTGGTCAACCTGGTATTCGAGCACCTGGCCGCGCAGGGCCTGCACCCGGTGCTGGGCGAGACCGGGGACCCTGGCCGCCCAGCGGCGGACCTGCTGCGGGCGCTGGGCATCGAGCCCGCGGCCGAGGGGGACCGCAAGGAGTCGCAGCGCATCCAGGACCACCTCGCCGAGATCCGCGAGGCCGTGTTCGGCGACGGCTGACCCCGGCCGCACGCCCCGGCCGGCTCCCTGAGCCCGGCCCACTCCTGTCGCCGGCTGCCGGTGAAAACCGGCCTCACCGCGGCCTGCCTGCGGTGACGCCGGACAGATGTGTCTCATGTTGAGAGCCCCGCCGGGCCGTTATCGGGATGTGATGCAGCACATAAGGACTTGCGCCGGGAGAGGCGCGCGCGCGTCCGCCAGCGCGGCGGGGCGCCCGCACCGGTACGGCGGGCCGGGCCGGTGGCCCGCCGCCGCCGCCGGTGGGAGACCCGACGGAAAGGGGTGACGATGAGTCGCCAGAGTGTGGCAAGGGCGCACCAGAAGATCCAGGAACTGGCCTGGGAGCCCATGTATCACGAGCCGGTATCCCAGTACGGGACCGACTACACGTTCCAGAAGGCGCAGAAGAAGGATCCGCTCAAGCAGGTCCTTCGCTCGTACTTCCCGATGCAGGAAGAGAAGGACCACCGGGTCTACGGCGCCCAGGACGGCGCCATCCGCGGCAATATGTTCCGCCAGGTGCAGGAGCGGTGGCTGGAATGGCAGAAGCTGTTCCTGTCCATCATCCCGCTGCCGGAGATCTCCGCCGCCCGGGCGATGCCGCTGCTGTTCCGCACGGTTCCCAACCCCGAGCTGCACAACGGCCAGGCGATCCAGATGATCGACGAGGTACGCCACTCGACGATCCAGCAGAACCTGAAGCGCCTGTACATGAACAACTACATCGACCCGGCCGGCTTCAACTCCAGCCTGCGCAACTTCCAGAACGACTACTGCGGGACGATCGGCCGGCAGTTCGCCGAGGGGTTTATCACCGGTGACGCGATCACCGCGGCGAGCATCTACCTGACGATCGTGGCCGAGACGGCGTTCACCAACACGCTGTTCGTGGCCATGCCGGCCGAGGCCGCGGCGAATGGCGACTACCTGCTGCCGACGGTGTTCCACTCGGTGCAGTCGGATGAATCCCGGCACATCAGCAACGGCTACGCCACCCTGCTGATGGCGCTCGCCGACGAGAGCAACCACCAGCTCCTCCAGCGCGACCTGCGGTACGCGTGGTGGAACAACCACCGGGTGGTGGACGCGGCGATCGGCACGTTCATCGAGTACGGCACCAAGGACCGCCGCAAGTCGCGGGAGTCCTACGCCGAGATGTGGCGGCGCTGGATCTACGACGACTACTACCGCAGCTACCTCGTGCCGCTGGAGAAGTACGGCCTGGTCATCCCGCACGACCTCATCGAGGAGGCGTGGAACCAGATCTGGAACAAGGGCTACGTGCACGAAGTCGCGCAGTTCTTCGCCACCGGCTGGCTCGCCAACTACTGGCGGATCGACCCGATGACGGACGAGGACTTCGAGTGGTTCGAGTACAAGTACCCGGGCTGGTACAACAAGTACGGCAAGTGGTGGGAGAACTACAACCGGCTGTCGGTCCCGAACGGGCACAACCCGATCGTGTTCGAGGACGTTGACTACTGGTACCCGCAGCGCTGCTGGACCTGCATGGTGCCCTGCCTGGTCCGCGAGGACATGGTGTACGCCGAGGTCGACGGCGTGGTGCGCACCTACTGCCACGAGGAATGCAAGTGGACCGACGTCACCGCGTTCCGGCCGACCTACATGGGCCGGGAGACCCCGAACATGGGCCAGCTCATCGGGCACCGTGAGTGGGAGACCCTGTACCACGGCTGGAACTGGGCCGACGTGGTGACGGACATGGGTTACGTGCGCGACGACGGCAAGACCATGGTCGCGCAGCCGCACCTGCAGCTGGGTGACCAGAAGAAGATGTGGACGCTGGACCACCTGCGCCGGTGCCCGCCGCTGCAGAGCCCGAATGTCCTGTTCAACGAGATGACACCGGAGGAGCGGGCCGCCTTCCACGCGAAGTACATCCGTGGTGGCCCCGGCGGGCGGTTCCCCGTCGACGCATAACCGGAGCCAGCCCGGGAGGGGGCCGCAGCTGCGCCCCCTCCCCGGGCTGGCGTGCCCAGGCCCCCAGCTAGCCCGTCCCCGAGGGAAACCATGCCCGACAAGCATGTCGTGCGATTCGAGCCGGTCGGTATCGAGATCGAGGTCGACGAGGACCAGACGATCCTGCGGGCCGCGTTCGACCAGGGCGTCATGCTCATGCACGGCTGCAAGGAGGGTCAGTGCTCCTCCTGCAAGTCGTTCGTGCTGGACGGCGATGACATCGAGCTCGACCGGTACTCCACGTTCGCGCTGCCCGACTTCGAGCGGGAGGAGGGTTACACCCTGCTCTGCCGGGCGCACGCCTACGAGGACGTCACGATCGAGCTGCTCAACTACGACGAGGACATGATCCGGTCGGGGCTTCCCATCCAGCAGGCGGTGGCCGAGGTGGCAGCCAACATCCCGGTCACCCACGACATGCGGCACCTGGTGCTGCGGCTGATCGAGCCGGCCGAGGTCAAGTTCTTCCCCGGCCAGTACGTGGACATCGCGATCCCGGGCACCACCGCCACCCGGTCGTTCTCGATGGCGAACACCTCCAGCCGGGAAAGCGGCCAGCTCGAATTCGTCATCAAGATCTATCCGGACGGCCTGTTCTCGCACTTCCTGGACACTCAGCTGGCGGTGGGCGACCAGCTCAGCCTGGCCGGACCGTACGGGATGTTCACGCTGCGCGAGGGCGACGACGCGGACCTGGTCTTCGTCGGCGGCGGGGCGGGCATGGCGCCCATCCTGTCGCTGCTGCGCTCGATGGCCGAGCGCGGCATCGGCCGCCGGGCTACCTACTACTACGGCGCGCGGCGCCGCCGCGACCTGTGTTTCGAGGACGAACTGCACGCGCTGGAACAGGCGCTGGCCCGCTTCCGGTATGTGCCCGCGCTCTCCGAGCCGGACCCGGCCGAGGACTGGGACGGCGAGGTGGGCCTGATCACCGACGTGGTGCAGCGGCACGAGGGCGACCTCGGCAAGGCACACGCGTACGTCTGCGGGCCGCCGCCGATGGTGGAAGCAGCCCTGCCGCTGCTCGCCAGGCTCGGGGTGCCCGAGAAGCGGATCTATTACGACAAGTTCACCTTCACGGGTGACCCGGACGAGGAGTGATATGAGTACCACGCAAGGGCATGAGCGCAGCGTTCCGGTGGTGCACTTCACCGACGCCGAGGCCGGCGCCAAGGAGTTCCCCGACTCCAACGCCCGCACGTTCAACTACTACACCCCGGCCAAGCGCAAGCAGACGCACTACGAGGACGTGACCGTCGAGGTCCAGCCGGACCCGCGGCACTACCTCAGCCAGGGCTGGCTGTACGGTTTCTCGGACGGCCGCGGCGGCTACCCGCTGGACTGGACCGTGCTGAAGGCGTGGGGCTCGGACCGGCCCGAGCCGGAGCGCTACCCCGGTTCCGGCGGCAAGGGCTACGACTGGCCCGCACTCGGCTGGCACGAGTTCCGCGACCCGAACGAAGAGTGGGAGCTGACCCTTTACCGCTACAACGCCAACGTCGTGCGCCAGCTCAACCAGAACGTCGACAACGCGCGCCAGGCGAAGGCGTTCGAGCTGTGGAACCGCAACTGGGTCCGCTTCGTCGAGCGCAACCTCGGTGCGTGGATGCACGTGGACCACGGGCTCGGGCTGTACCTGTACGCCAACGCCAACCGCCGCGCGCCGACCAACATGCACAACAACGCGATCTCGGTGAACAGCATGCACCGGATCCGGGCGGCACAGGACCTCGCGCTGTACAACCTGACGCTCAGCGAGGAGGTCGAAGGCTTCAACGGCGCCGCGCACATCGAGACCTGGAACACGGACCCGGCCTGGCAGGGCGTGCGGGAGACCGCCGAGCAGCTCACCGGCATCGACGACTGGTGCGAGGCCATCTTCGCCGCCAACGTGGTCTTCGAGCCGCTGGTGGGTGAGCTGTTCCGGAGCCATCTGGTGCAGCACGCCGCCCCGCGCAACGGCGACTTCGTCACGCCCACCATCGTCGGCGCGGCCGAGTACGACTTCGCCGAGCGCGACCTGCGCTACACCACCGTCATGTTCGACCTGCTCACCGACGACCGCGAGTTCGCCAGCCACAACAAGGCGATCATGCAGCAGTGGCTGGCCAACTGGGTGCCGCGGGCCATCTCCGCGGCCCGCACGCTGCAGCCGCTGTGGTCGCAGCCCGACGCCAAGCCGCCGCGCTTCGAGGACGGCCTCGACGCGGCCAAGAACCGCTTCACCGGAATCGTGTCCGCGCTTAACCTGGAAGTACCGAAGGAGCTGGCACAGTGACCACCTTCCACACTGCCGAGAGCCCGTTCAAGGCCGACAGCACCCCATCCAACATGTGCGGCTTCACCCTGATGAACAACCAGGTCGGGGCGGTGATCGCCATGGTCATGAGCACGAAGCCGAACGTGCGCGTGATGCACCTGCCGTCGATGATCCGGGTCGACGCGGTCGGCCGGATGGAGGTCGTCTACGACGAGGTCGCCGAGGCACTGGGCGAGGAGCCCGGCTCCTTCGACCAAGCCGAGTTCGAGGAGGACATGTCCACCCACTACGGCCGGATGATCCACACCGACGACCGGACGATCATGTTCGCCAATCCCGAGGACGCCGCGGAGCACCTCGGCTTTGACCTGACACCGATCACGGCCTAGCCGGCGGCGGCGAAGCACCCGATTCAGCCCGCAAGGAGGCACGGTGTACGAGAAGAACGGCGATAGGTACTACGTGGTCGATGGCCACATGCACTACTGGAACGCGGCCCCGGACAACTGGGTGCCGGGCGCCGAGCAGTACGCGGAGGGCTGGATCAAGTGCTTCCACGCGTACCAGGGACTCGGCCCGGCGGAGACGCACTGGACGCTGGAGCACTTCGAGAAGTATTCCGAAGAGGACCTGATGAAGGACGTCTTCGAGGACGGGCACGTGGACGTGGCCGTGTTCCAGCCGACCTACCTGAAGGAGTGGTACAAGGAGGGCTTCAACACCACCGAGCGCAACGCGCTCATGGGCGAGAAGCATCCCGGCAAGTTCGTCTACAACACCCGCTGGGACCCGCGGGACGGCGACGAAGGGCTCGAGGTGCTCCGGCGCAACGTGGAGCGGTTCGGCTCCAAGGGCTGCAAGCTCTACAGCGCCGAGTGGAACGCGGGCTCACGGGGCTGGAAGCTGACCGACCTGGCGGCGTACCGCTACCTGGAGGCCTGCCAGGAACTTGGGGTCAAGAACATCCACGTGCACAAGGGCCCGACGATCTGGCCGCTGGACAAGGATGCGTTCGACGTGGCCGACGTGGACCACGCGGCGACCGACTTCCCCGGCCTGAACTTCATCGTCGAGCACGTGGGCCTGCCCCGGATCGAGGACTTCTGCTTCATGGCCACGCAGGAGCCCAATGTCTACGCGGGCCTGGCCGTGGTCATCGGCGGGCTGATGCACGCGCGGCCCAGGTTCTTCGCCAAGGTGATGGGCGAACTGCTGTTCTGGGTCGGCGAGGACAAGATGCTCTTCGGCAGCGACTACGCCATCTGGGAACCGAAGTGGCAGGTCGAGGGCTTCGTGGACTGGGAGATGCCAGACGCCGAGGAGTTCTCCGACTACCCGCGGCTGGGCGTGGCGGGCAAGAAGAAGATCCTCGGCCTCAACGCGGCCAGGCTCTACGGCATCGACGTCCCGGCCGAGTACCGGCTCGAGCCAGCCAGCTCGGCGGCATGACCATAGCCGTGACACCGCGGTCACGGGTTGCTGACGCGGGCGTTCTCGCCGCGCTGGAGACGGTGCGCGACCCGGAGCTGGACGAGCCCATCACCTCGCTCGGCTTCGTGGCCGCGTACAGCCTGTCCGCTGACGGGAACGCCCGGGTCCGGCTCCGGCTGCCCACCTATTTCTGCGCGCCGAACTTCGCCTTCCTGATGGTGGCCGACGCCTATGACGCGGTGTCGGCGCTGCCCGGCGTGCGCACGACCGAGGTGATGCTGGAAGACCATTTCGCGGCGGACGCGATCAACGGCGGCGTGGCCGCCCAGGCCGGCTTCGCCGCCACCTTCGATGGCGAGGCGGTCGGCGAGCTGGCCGGGCTGCGGGCCGACTTCCTGCGCAAGGCGGTGATGGCCGGCACCGACCAGGTATGCCGGCCTTTGCTGGCGGCCGGCACCGACCCGGCCCGGCTGCGGACGCTGACGCTGGGCGAGCTGCCGCCGTCGCCGCCGCTGCGGCGGCTACGGCAGCGGCGGGCGGAGCTGGGGCTGCCCGCCGGGGACGACGCGCCGCTGCTGATCGAGCCGGGAACCGGGCAGCCGGTCCCGGCCGACGGCGTGCCGCTGCACCTGAGCCGGGCCCGCATCACCCGCGTCAGCATCGAGGCGAACGGCAGCATCTGCCGCGGCATGCTGCGGCACCGGTACGACTCACCAGGGCAGGGCGAGGAGGAGCAGTGAAGGCAGTCCGTTTGCATGCGTTCCATCAGCAGCCGGTGATCGACGACGTGCCCGAGCCGGTCATCAGCGGCCCGCTGGACGTCATCGTGAAGATCGGCGGTGCCGGTGTCTGCCGGACCGACCTGCACATCATCGAGGGCCAGTGGGACGCCGCGATGCACACCCCGCTGCCCTACATCCTCGGCCACGAGAACGCGGGCTGGGTGCACGCCATCGGCTCCGCCGTCACCAACGTGGCCGTCGGGGACACGGTGATCCTGCACCCGACCCCGACCTGCGGGCTGTGCCGGGCCTGCCGGGCCGGCGACGACATGCACTGCATCGCCAGCGAGTTCCCCGGCCTGTCCCGGGACGGCGGGATGGCCGAGTACCTGCTCACCTCCGCCCGGGCCTGCGTCAAGCTCGACCCGCAGACCCGGCCGCAGGACGTGGCCGCCCTCGCCGACGCCGGGATCACCGCCTATCACGCCGTCCGCAAGGCGATCCCGCTGCTGTACCCGGGCACCACCTGCGTGCTGATCGGGGCGGGCGGCCTCGGCCACATCGGCATCCAGTGCCTGGCCGCGCTGACCGCGACCACCATCATCGTGGTCGACCGCAACCCGGACGCGCTCAAACTCGCCGAGCAGCTCGGCGCTCACCACACGGTGGTGGCCGACGGCGGGCACGTGGACGCGGTCAGGGGGCTGACCGGCGGCCGCGGCGCCGAGGTGGTGCTCGACTTCGTCGCCGAGCAGGGCGCCGAGAACGACGGCTGGGCGATGACCGGCCGGGCCGGCTCGTACTTCGTCATCGGCTACGGCGGCACGCTGACCGTGCCCACCCTCGACATCATCTCCACCGAGCGGAACATCATCGGCAACATCGTCGGCACCTACAACGAGCTGGCCGAGCTGATGGTACTGGCGCAGGGGGGCAAGGTCACCCTGCACACCAGGGTCTACCCGCTGGACGCGGCCCCCGAGGCCATCGCCGACCTCGACGCGGGCCGGGTGCGCGGCCGCGCCATCCTCGTCCCCTAGCCCAGCCGGTCTGACATAGCCGGGAGGATCCATGGCCAAGGAACTGCGTTTCGGGGCGGAAGCCCGCAGCCTGCTGCTGGCCGGAGTCGACCAGCTCGCCGAGGCGGTGAAGTCGACGCTCGGGCCGAAAGGCCGCAACGTGATCCTGGAGAAGATCACCGGGTCGCCGGTCGTCACCAACGACGGGGTGACCATCGCCCGGGAGATCCACCTGAAGAACCAGTTCGAGAACATGGGCGCCCAGCTCGTCAAGGAAGCGGCGATCAAGACCAACGACATCGTCGGCGACGGCACCACCACCGCCACGGTGATCGCCCAGGCGATCGTCCGCCAGGGCATGACGGCGATCGGCGACGGGGCCAACCCGGTGCTGGTCAAGCGCGGCATCGACCTGGCCGTAGGGCGGCTGGTCGAGCACCTGGCCGGGGTCGCCCACCCGGTCGCCACCGAGGAGGACTACCGCCGGGTGGCGGCGATCTCCGCCAACGACGACGACGCGGTCGGCGCGGTGATCGCCAAGGCGCTGCACACGGTGGGGGAGTCCGGCATCGTCACCGTCGAGGACGCGCCCGTGCCGGGGATGACGGTGGAGTTCGTCGAGGGCTTCGAGTTCGACAACGGGTACCTCTCGCCGTACCTGGTGACCGACCCGGCCAGCCTGGAGGCGGTCGTGCACGACCCCTACATCGTGCTGTGCACCGAGAAGATCACTAAGGTGCAGCAGCTGATGCCGCTGCTCGACAAGATCATGCGGGCGCCCCGCCCGCTGGTGATCATCGCCGAGAATGTCGAGGGCACCGCGCTGAGCATGCTGGTGCACAACCACGTCAACAGGCTCTTCCAGTGCGTGGCGGTGCGGGCACCCGGCTTCGGCGACCGGCGGCTGCACAAGCTGGAGGACATCGCCACCCTCACCGGCGGCGCGGTGTGCAGCAAGCACGCCGGGTTCACGCTGGAGACGATGACCCTGGAACAGCTCGGCCGGGCCGGGCAGGTGCGGGTGACCGCCGACCGGACCGCGATCATCGGTGGCGCCGGGTCCGCCGACGCGGTGGAGTTCCGGCTCGGGCAGCTCCGCGCCGAACTGGGACGGGCCACCTTCGGCGCGGACGAGGACGTGCTCACCGAACGGATCGGGTCGCTGTCCGGCAAGGTCGCCCTGATCAGCGTCGGCGCGCCGACCAGCGCCGAGCTGAAGGAACTGCGGCACCGGGTCGAGGACGCCCTGTCGGCCACCCGGGCCGCCATGGCCGAGGGCATCGTGGCCGGTGGCGGCGCGGCGCTGCTGCACGCCGGGCGGGCGCTGGACGGGATGGACGTGTCCGGCGACTACGCGGCCGGGGTGCAGATCGTCCGCAGCGTGCTGCCCGAGCCGGCCTGGCTGATCGCGACAAACGCCGGCTACTCCGGCCAGGAGGTCATCGCCCGGATCGCCGAGATGGGCCAGGACGACGGGTTCGACGCGCTGGAAGGCCGCTACGGCGACATGGTCAAGATGGGCATCATCGACCCGCTGCGGGTCGCCCGGTCGGCGCTGCAGAACGGCGCCTCGGTGGCTGGCCTGCTGCTGACCACGAACACCCTGGTGGCCGAGGAGCAGACCCCGTGGGGCGGCAGCCCCGCGCTGATGACCGAGTTCGGCTCGCTGGACGAAGGCCTGCACCAGCCGTCGCCGGACGCCAGCACCCCGCAGTCGCTGGGGCTCGGCCCGTCGGTGGGCTGACCTTGACCCCGCCGGCCGCAGATCCCGCGCCACCGCGGCCGGCGGGCAGGGCAGCCCGATGATGCTGCGGCGGCGGCCGGCGCATCCGGGCGTGATCGAGGGTGCCTCGGCCGCCTCGGTCGCGATGCCCGCGCCCGGCGCCAGTATCCCGAGCGCCCTGGACCAGCTGCTGGCCAAGGGGCGGCTGCGGGCCACGCTGGCCATGCTCGGCCCGGCCTTCGTGGCCTCGGTGGCCTACGTCGACCCCGGCAACTTCGCCACCAACCTGCAGGCCGGCGCGCGGTACGGCTACCTGCTGATGTGGGTGGTGCTGGCCGCCAACCTGATGGCCATGCTGATCCAGTACCTGTCCGCCAAGCTCGGCATCGTCACCGACCGGAATCTGCCCGAACTGGTCCGCGACCGGTTCCCGCGGCCGGTCACCTGGGGCATGTGGGTGCAGGCGGAGGTCATGGCCGCCGCCACCGACATCGCCGAGTTCCTCGGCGCCGCGCTCGGCCTGAATCTGCTGTTCGGTGTCCCGCTGCTGGTGGCCGGCCTGATCACCGGCGTGATCGCGATCGCGATCCTGGAACTGCAGACCCGCGGGTTCCGCCGGTTCGAGCTGGCGATCACCGCACTGCTCGGCATCATCTTGTGCGGCTTCCTGTACGAGACGCTGCGGATCGGCCCGTCGGTACCGG
>DATDGI010000362.1:0-3718 GCA_036522155.1 Streptosporangiaceae bacterium | reverse complement strand
CTGGCTCTGGGTTACCACGTAGCCGTAGTCGAAGGTCCGTCCGAGGAAACTGGCCGTGCGCTCGACCTTCGCGCCTGCCACGAGCGGGCCCGGCTGGGCCGGCCGGCTCGAGGTGATGCCGCCGGTCCAGCGCAGGTCGTTGGCTGGATCGAACATGAACGTCGCGACCTCGGCCCGCGGCCGGCGGACGAGCACGGCCGGCCGCACGTCAACGGCCATGGCGGCCTCCGGGCGCGGGGCGGGCCAGAGTGGGGGCCACCATCATGCGGCCGCGGGGAAGAACGGCTGCGGGACGCCGCTGGTGACGTAACTGGCCAGCCGGGCCAGGATGAGCGCCCAGGTCTGGGCGGTGTGAGCGAAGTCGATCTCCGCGTACCCCTCGCCAAAGCCGTAATGCCGGAACAGGACGCCGGTTCCGGTCTCGGCGCGCGCGGGCTCACCCAGCTCCCACTCCCAGGTCGAGCCCTCCCAGAACGGGAAGCCCGAGGTGACGCGCATGCGGACGAGCTTGCCCGGCTCGGTGGCCACATCGGCCAGCAGATCTACGGGGGCCTGCGGGAAGCCGAACCGCGCGCGGCCGCCCGCCACCTCACAGTCGGCGGTCCAGAAGGCCTGCTGGCCCCGGGTGGTCGACAGGACCTCGAACACGCGGGCGGGGTCCGCCTCGACATCGGCGGCCAAGATGATGGCTCGCTCCATGACGTCCTCCGGTTTGCTCAGGTCCCCCTGGCTTGTTATTTTAGATCTATCTTAAATAGATTCCGGGCGTCAAGCCGGACGGCGGGGGAGCGCCAGCGCTGCCCGGATGGACGGGAGCGAGGCAGCAGTGGAGCCGCTGCAGGTGATCGCCGCACCCCGCCGGCTGCGCATCCTCGGATTGGTGTGGGACCAGGAGCTGTCCGCGGGAGAGATCGCAGCCCAGTTCGACGTGTCGTGGCCCGCGGTCAGCCAGCACCTGCGGGTGCTCAAGGAGGCCGGCTTCGTGGTCGAGCGCCGGCAGGGCACCAGCCGCATCTACCGCGCCGACAAGGCCGCCCTGGGATCCCTCCGCGCCGTCGTCGAAGATCACTGGCGGCGCGGCCTGGGCCGGGTCAAGGATCTGGCCGAGGCCGAGCAGCGCGAAAGGGACCGGTCGTGAGCGATGACGAGGTGGTCGAGGTGAGCGTGCACATCGCCGCCCCGCCCGAGACGGTGTTCGGGTACTTCACCGACCCCGGCCGCTATGTGCAGTGGATGGGTGCCGGGGCCACCCTGGAGCCGGTGGCAGGTGGCTGCTACCGCATCTTGATGCGGGGCGGAGTGGAAGCGGCCGGCGAGTTCGTCGAGATCGACCCACCGCACCGCCTGGTGTTCACCTGGGGCTGGACTAACGACCGGGCCGTCCCTCCCGGCGCCACCCGCGTCGTCATCACCCTGCGGGCCGAACGCGGCGGGACCCGCGTGGTACTGCGCCACTACGGCCTGCCCGATGACGGGCAACGCGATCACCACCGCGGCGGGTGGGAGTTCTACCTCGACCGCCTCTGCGTCCGCATCCAGGGCGGCGATCCGGGCCCGGACCCCAACGCCTGATCGCGGGCCGTCATCAGGATGCCCCGGCCTCCACCTCAACCCCGTGCCAGAACGCCACATGATTCTTGATCTCGTGGGCGAGCGGGCTGGGATGCGGGTAGTACCAGGCCGCGTTCTTGTTCACCTGCCCGGCCGCCTCCACCGTGTAGTACCGGGCCACGCCCTTCCACGGGCAGATCGACCACGCCCGCGTCCTGGCCAGGTACTCGCCCCGCACATCTCCGGGTGGGAAATACACGTTGCCTTCCAGCAGCACTGGCCGGCTGGTCTCGGCCAGCACCACGCCGTTCCACACCGCACGTGCCATCACCGTCCTCCTTCCGGAGGTTGCCTCATCCGGCTTACGGGACCGGCCGGGCAGCCGAATGCCAGCAAGCTGATACTCGCCAGCGGGCCGCGCAGCGAAACGCCCGCGGCCCGGCTCCTCCTCCTGCCCGACACCCGGATGGCCTGCCCGCCTGCGGGTCGTCAGCTGCGCTGGCGGCGGAGCCCGTCAAGATCGCCGAGGACCCAGGCGCTGGTAAGCCACCGATGATCGGCGGTGAAGAAGGCTGCGCCCGCATACTCAAAGTGCCGCTGCGTGGCGGGCAGCCCTAGCAGCATCCCGGTATGGGTACCGGTGTAACGCAGCCGCACGGCCGCCCGGTCGCTCTCACAGACCAGGTCGACTATCTCGTTGTGGAAGTCGGCGGAGCCATGGCGCACCATGTCGCGGTAGTGCCGCCATCCCTGCCGTCCGGAGGTCTCCTGCCCGAGCGACCCGCGGAAGGTGAACGTGGGGCTGAGCGTGGCCTCGACCGCGGCATCGTTCCACCGGTTCCACAGTTCGCCGTAAAACCTCTCGATCAGCCCGGTGATACGTGCTGCCACGTCAACATGGTGCGGGCCGGCGCGCGGGCTCGTCCAGCCAGGTCGCTACCGCGTTGCGGGCGCGAGAACCGGGGAGTTTGATGCAGGCCATGGGGATACGCGTGGTCGCCGTGGATGTCGGATCGGTGGGCCCGCCGTCGAAGTTCGCCTGGGCGGCGTTCGAGCCGCCTGCCCGCGAAGCCCTCATGTCCGGGAACGATCCGCAATCGGCGGTGTCCGCGGTGGCTGCCGGCCTGGCATGGGACGGTCAGGCGGCTCTGCTGCTGGAGTCGCCGCAGTCCGTTCCGGTCCCTCCCGGCCAGGCCGATCGCTGGCGGCTGCCCGGCAGGGCCCGTGCCGGTGAGGGCAACCGCGCCTGGCCGGCCGGCGCCGGCGCCGGCGTCCTGGCCGCGGATCTGGCCCAGGGTGCATGGATGCTGCGCCAGCTGGCTGCCGCTGTGCCCGGCCTCTCCGCGACGACGCAGCCTGACCTGTGGCAAGCCAGAGCTGCGCCGCTGCTGCTGGCCGAGGCGTTCGTCCCGGCCTCAGGCAAGCCTTCGCCCCGGTCAGCCGGTCGGGACACCGCTGACGCGGAGGCGGCCGGGCTCGCCCTGGTTGACATCCTGGGCACCGGTGCGCCCCTGGCCTCCAGCATCGGCTGCTCACCACACGCGCCGTTCAATCTGCTCGCGGCGATGGCACTATGGGCAGGCCTGAGCATTGACCCCAGCGAGCTGAGCCAGGACGTGCTGGTCATCGCCGCCCGCCCCGGGTGAAGGCAATAGCCACTCAGGGTCAGGGGACGATGCTGGTGAGGGTGAGGATGGTGGTGTGGTGCGCGGTGACGGTCACCGTCACCGGACGGGACCAGGTCTGACTGCTGGTGCCATTGGCGCTCACCTGGAGCAGGCGCGGCGAGCGGTCTGAGACCTGGTACCGGCCCACTGGCAGCCGGACGGAGAACACGCCTGCCCTGCTGGTGCGGACCGTCACCGGCCCTTGGTGGCCGCCAGTGAATTTCACCGTTCCCGGGATCGGGCGGGTGCCCGGCTGCTGGCCCCCCGGGCCCAGCGGCCCGCCTTCGAGCACGATCCGGCCGGTGACGGTCCCCAGAGACGGGCTGCTGGCCTGGGCCGCCGAGCATGCGGCGGGCAGCAGCGCGGCCATCAGGCAGAGCAGGGCCTGTGCTCGCTTCATGGCGTTCTCCTGGTCAGTTCTTGCCAGCTTGGACGGGACAGCTAAGTTCATGGTTCCGGCGAATTGCCGGCAAGCCGGACGCGCTTGACCTCGGCCAGCG
>DATDGI010000361.1:0-12548 GCA_036522155.1 Streptosporangiaceae bacterium | reverse complement strand
GCCGCCGGGCTCACCGGTCCCGGTCCGGCCGTCACGGTCCTGGCCGGGTCGGCTGTCCTCTGCCTCGGTGCCGCGCTGCGCCCGGGCCGCCGGTTCCTGCTGTGGCCGGGCCTGGCGCTGGCGGCCGCCGCCTGGTCGGCGGGGCTGGCCGCCCACGGCGTGCTCGCGCCCGAGCCGTACACCGTGCCCGTCGCCGCGATCCTGCTGGCGGCCGGGTGGCAGTGGTCACGCCGCGCTCCGGCGGTGGTGTCGTGGCTCACCTACGGCCCCGGCCTCGTGGCCCTGCTGCTGCCCACGCTGGCCGCTGCCTGGCCGCAGGAGGGCTGGGTCCGGCCGCTGGCCCTGGGCGTCACCGCGGCCACGGTGATGGTGGCCGGGGCGAGGGCCAGGCTGGCGGCGCCGCTGCTGCTCGGCGCGGCGGTGACGCTGCTCGACGCCGTGCATGAGCTTGCGCCTGCCCTCACCGAGCTGGCCAGAATGGCCCCCCGGTGGGTGCCGATCGCGCTGGCTGGCCTGGTGCTGATCATTCTCGGGGCCACCTACGAGGCCCGGCTGCGTGATCTCCGCAGGCTCCGCGCGGCCCTGGCCGGCCTGCGCTGAGCAGCCCGCCCATGCGGAAGGGGGCGGAATTGGTGGGCTTGACCGTTCCTGAGGGCCGGCTGAGAATCCGTTATAGAAGGGTTGTCTTCCGGTGCCAGGGTGTTCCGCCTGACTTACTCGAGACCGCTTCCGGGTGATACCCCGGAGGGGACGCGGGGTGGGCCATGCCTCAGCGGCGGTGGCAGGTACCGTCGGCGGTGCTGCTCGCCCTGGCCGGGGTCTGGCTGGCCGCACCGGCGGCGCAGGCCAGCGTCGGGGTCGGGATTCAGGCCGCGCCGGTCCGGCTGGCCGGCGTGGCGCATGCGGGGCAGAGTTATCAGCTCCCGGCCGTTTCCGTGATCAATACCGGCAGCCAGCCTGAGTCGATCACGGTGCGGGTGCAGCGGATCCTGACCGGGCCAGGCCGGGCGGTCCCGCCCGCCTGGGTCCAGATCCCGGGTCAGGGTGTGCGGCTGGCGCCGCACGCCGAGGCCAGCATCCCGCTCAGCCTGTCCGTGCCCGGCGGCGCGAAGCCGGGCGGCTACGTTACCGAGCTTGTCGCGTACGGTTCCGCCTCGGTGCAGGCCGGGGGAGCGAGCCTGGGGGCCGCGGCCGCGACCAAGCTGGAATTCAGGGTCGTCGCCGATCCCGGTGGGCTGTTCTGGTTCATCCCGGGCTGGGTCAGCTGGGCCGCGCTGTGGCTGTTCCTGCTCGCCCTGCTGGCCGCGGCGGTCACCGTCGCCTGGAAGTCCGGCCTCCGGCTCCGGGTGACACACGACACCCCGGACCGCCGCGCCACCGATCCCCGCTGGAGCCGTCATGCGTAGCCTGACCTGGTTTGCCATCGCCATCCTGGCGGTCTTCGCGGTCGTGAAGCTGGGGGGTGGGAGTGGCGGGCAGCCAGCGGGTGCTGGTCACGATCCCACGCTGACGATCCATTTCAACGCCATTAACACCTACAACACGGTCACCATTTCCCCGAGTGATGTCCAGTGCGGCCACTATCACGGCGGGAAGTTCCCCAACGCGTCCACGAACACACTCGGCCAGCCCAACGGCATGTGCTCGGTCGGGCGGGATGTGCCCCCGCACGTGGTGGTCGCCCCCATCAAGATCACCTACAGTGGCCTGTCCGGGTCGGTGTTCATCCAGAGCGGGAACGCGGTCCCCAAGGATAACGGCACCCAGTGGCACCTCTGCGGGCCGAACATCGGCCCCGAAAGTGTCTGCCATGGCCCGCAGGGGAAACCGGGGCCCTACCAGTTCAGCGTGAAGAACTTCAACATCGTGGGCCTGGGGCCCACCTCGCTGCGGCCCTGGCCGACCTGCGACGTCAATTTCGACGTGGACGGGCGCTGCCATGCCCACCGGACCCAGTCCCAGCAGGAGGGCTTCAACATCATCGGCCCGTACTGGCAGAAGAACCCGTCGACCACCTGGTCAGTCACGATCACCTGGATCGCGATGCCGGCCAAGTGACGCCCGGGCGCGGCCCTGCCCGGCAGGCGTCAGGCGGCGCCGTTCTGGGTGAACTTGATGTCGCTGCCGGTGACGTTGATGAGCACGCCCTGGTTGGTCACCTTCACGCTCTGGATGCTGATGCCATACGGCAGCTTCGGCACCGAGATGTTGAAGTTGGTCGTGGGCAGGACCGAGGTCGGTATCCCGCCCCCTGAACTGATGTGGACATTGAAGTTATGCGGCCCGGTTTGCTTGATCGTCGCCAGCGCCGTGGCCGTGATGATGTCCAGGTTGATGGTGATTTTCACCTGGTTGGGCCCGGCCGCCTGGAAGCTCAGGCCGGACCCGCCGGAAACACCGGCCGCGGAGGCCAGGCTGGAGAAACCAATCAGGCCGGTGCCGGTGATGCGGGTGATGGTGCCGCTCTGGAAGCCGGAGTTGAGCTTGACGCCGGTCGCGTCCGCCACCAGGCTCAGCGTCACCGGGCCTTCCTTCACGTTGCTCGCGGTGATGTGGACGTCCTTCAGGTTCCTGGCCAGCACCTGGGTGAGGAACGGGAATCCCTCGATGCTCACGCTCGGCTTGACCGGGAAGCCCTGGCTCTGGATCTGCTGCGCGGCCTGGTTTTCGGCGTACGCCACCGCGACCCGGTCGAGCACGACCAGCAGCACCAGCAGCGTGATCACGCTGCCCAGGGTGATCCACAAACCCCGGCGGCGCCGGGGACGTGCCGGCGGGATGCCCTGGGGAACTCCCGGGCTGGGCAGGCTAACGGTTGGATCGTTACTCATGGCACCGCCGTCCGCGATCGGGTCCGCCGCGATGGGCCGATGTTATGGCATTACCCGCCGGTTCCCCAGCCGGCACGGCGGGTCAGGGGAGATGGCCGACATCGACCGCCTCCACCTGACCGGAGTTGGTGTTCGTGACCAGCAGCGTCTTGCCGTTCGGCTCCAGACTGAACTGCCGGGGGGTCTGCCCAACCGAGATCACGCCCAGCAGGGCAGGCTTGCGGGCCAGGGCCTTGGCCACGTCGATCACGGCCAGGCTGGGCAGCGAACCGCCGAGCTTGTCGCGGTTGGAGTTGGCGACCACGATGCGGCTGCCGTTGTCCACCATGACCAGGCCGAGCGGGATCTGGCCGACGGCGACGGTGGCGATCAGGGCGTGGGCCGGATCGCTGACCAGCTTGGCGGCCGAGAATCCTTCCAGCGCGTTCCCGCCGCCCGCGGTCACCCAGACGTCGCTGCCGTTGGCGGAGGTGATCACCCGGGCCGGGCCGCAGCCGGCCGGCACCACCTTCAGCACCGATGAACTGGGATGGACCTCGGCCTTGTGCATGTTCAGCACGGTCAGGGTGCCGCCGGCCGAGTTCGAGGCCGGGTTGACCAGGCCGCTGGCCACGTACACGTACTTGCCATCGGGGGACGCGGCGATGCCCACCGGGTCCTTGCTCAGGGCGATGTCGCCCACCAGGCCCGATGAGCTGAAGCCGGTGGCGAGAGCGCTGGCGAGGTTGAAGACCGCGACCTGGTCGCTGCTCTGGATGCTGACGAAGGCGAACTTGTCGTCGGGAGAGACCGCCACCTCCACCGGGTGGTTGGCCCCGGGGCTGCTCAGCGTCCCCAGCGGGGTGGTCAGTCCCTGTTCGAGGTCGCTGACGCGGAACACCGTCAGCCCATCGGCACTGGTGACGAGGAGGTACTTCTGGTCGTGGGTGAGGGCCATGCCCTGGCCGTTGTTCACCGGGACCGTCTGCAGCAGCCTGGGCGTGAAGCCCCCGGCCTTCATGACCGCCAGCCCGGTGCTGCCCAGCGACACGAAGGCGAACCCGCCGGGCGCGGCCACCGTGTCGAACGGGTGCCCGCCCACCGTGACCAGGCTGGTGCGCACGTGGGTCAGTCCGCCGGTCCGGGCCGTCTGGGTGGTGCAGGGAGGCAGCGCCAGCGGGGGAGCAGTGGTGGCCGGGGTGTGCCCGTGGCCCCTGGTGCTGCTGGCTGGCTTGTGGAGCAGCAGGTAGCCGGTGACGCCGCCGGCGATGAGGATGACCGCGGCCAGGATGGCCACCAGCGGCATCCGCGACCGCCGCCGGGGCCGTTCGCCGCCCGGCGGGTAGCCCGTTCCCGGGTAGGTCCCTGGCGGGTAAGCGCCCGGCGGGTAGCCAGGGTCATAGCCGCCCGGCTGGTAGCCGGGCCCGGCCGGGCCCGGCCGGTAGAGGGGCCGCCCGCCGGGGCCCAGCGGATCGGTCAGCCCCGGCTTGGTCCCGCCCGGCATCACCCCGGCCGGCGGGCTGCCAGCGGCCCGGGCTCCCCAGCCGGCCCCGGCCGCGCCCTGACCCAGGCCGCTGGTGGGGGGTTCGTCCCCGGCCGCCGGAGCCTGTCCCAGGCCGCTGGTGGGGGGCTCGGCCCCAGCCAGCGCCCCACCGCTGACCGGGCCGGCGCCGGGCGGCCCGCTGGCCGCTGCCCCGGCCGCCGCGGCCCCCGCGGCGGGCGCCAGATCGGCGGCCCGGACCGCCCGGGTCCCGCCTGGCCCGGGCCTGTGCATCCCCGGATCGGTGCTGCCCGGCCCCGAGCCACAGGCACGGCGCAGGGCCGCGGCGAACTCCAGGCAGGTCGTGTACCGGTCGCTGGCGTTCTTGGCCAGCGCCCGCGCTATCACCTGGTCGACGGCCACGGGCAGATCCGGCCGGCTGCTGGTCACGGCCGGCGGCTGGCTGGACAGCTGCGCGTACATGATGGCCAGGGTCTCGTCCCGGCGGAACGGCGGTGCCCCGGTGAGCATCTCGAACGTCGAGCACGCCAGCGCGTACTCATCGGTGCGGCCGTCCACCGGCCGGCCCTCGATCTGCTCGGGCGCGACGTAGTTCAGCGTGCCCAGGAACTGGCCCTGTGAGGTGAGGCTGGGGCTGCTCTGGGAGACCGAGAGCTTGCTGAGCCCGAAATCGGACAGGTAGACGTGGTCGCTGCGGTCGCTGCCGGCGCTGGGATCGCGGAGCATGTTGGCCGGTTTCACGTCACGGTGCACCAGGCCGTAGGCGTGCGCGGCATCCAGCGCCCCCGCCACCTGCCCGACGATGTCACAGACCCGGGCCGGGGGCAGCGCCCCCTGCTGGTTGATGATGGTCTGCACATCCCGGCCGTCCACGAACCGCATGGCGATGAACAGCACCCCGGCCGCCTCGCCGGCCTCGTAGATCGGGATGATGTTGTGGTGGTCCACCGCCGCCGCGGCCCGCGACTCCCGGATGAAGCGCTGCCGGAACTCGTCGTCCCTGGCCAGTTCGGGAGCCAGGATCTTCAGCGCGACCCGGCGCTCCAGGCGTGAATCCCAGGCCCGGAACACCACGGCCATGCCGCCCCGGCCGATCTGCTCGTCAAGCCGGTAGCCGGCGATATAGGAACCGGGGCCGAGGCCGCCAGGCCCAGCGGCGGACTGCTCACTCACCGTGCCTCCCGCTCAGCGCTCCAGGTGCTCGATGCTGTCACCGGACCTGGCGCGTCAGCCACCACAAGATCCTCACCGAAGCGTAGGCCAGTGCGCGGCACAAGAGATTGGGTACCTGGCTAAGCGGGAACCTCCCCAGTATGTGAGCTTCGTCCGCTTAGCTGTCAACCGAGAGAGACGATTTCGTTACGTCCGCTCATACGGTCGCGGGGGGCCGCGTGAAAAGAACTGCCAGTGGTGGCCCAGTAGATACTTCTCCACCCCAAATCGCTCTAGAGTTGGCAAATGGCGACCGAGCAACCAGTGTCTTCAACTACCCTGCCGCTCGCGGTTAGGTGCGAAGGCGCTGACCGTACCCTGCAGCCGGGCAGGTCCTACACCATCGGCCGGGATCCCCAGTCCGACATCGTCCTTGGCGACGATCGGGTGTCCTGGCAGCACGCCAAGATCGCGGTGGAAGACGGGGCCTGGGTCTTCACCGATGCGGGCAGCACCAACGGCACCTATCTGGGGCAGGAGCGGGTCAGCCGGATCGGCCTGACCGGCGAGCGGACCATCCGGCTCGGCCACCCGGCGAACGGCCCGGTCATCACCTGCACGGCCGGCCCGCCGCCGCGCCCGCCCACCGCCGTCGCCATGCCCATCCCCGAGCACGGTCCCAGCCTGCCCGGCCTGACGTCGTCCCACCGCTCGCCCAGCGTCATCCGCCAGCTGCCGACCAAGGTGCTGCGCATCGGCCGGGCCCAGGACAACGACATCGTGATCGCCGACCTGGGGGTGTCCCGGCACCACGCCGAGCTGCGCAAGGTCGGCGACCGGTACCAGATCGTGGACCTGAACAGCCACAACGGGACGTTCGTGAACGGCCAGCGGATCACCACCGCGCCGCTGACCGACGGGGACATCGTCGGCATCGGGCCGTCCATGTTCCGCCTGTCCGGGAACGAGCTGCTCGAGTTCGTCGACACCGGCGACATCTCGCTGGTCGCCCAGGATCTGACCGTCACCCTGCCCAGCGGCAAGGTCCTGCTCGACCACGTCAGCTTCCCGCTCGGCGAGCGGTGCCTGCTCGGCATCATCGGCCCGAGCGGGGCCGGCAAGTCCACGCTGCTCGGGGCCCTCACCGGGATGCGGCCGGCCAACGGTGGCCGGGTGCTGTACGACGACCGTGACCTGTACACCCACTACGCCGAGCTGCGGCACCGCATCGGTCTTGTCCCGCAGGAAAACATCCTGCACACCCAGCTGACGGCACGCCGGGCCCTCCGTTATGCCGCTGAATTGCGTTTCCCCCGTGACACGAGCAAGGCCGAGCGGAACCACCGGGTGGACGAGGTGCTGGCGGAGCTGTCCCTGTCCAACCACGCCGAGACCCGGACCGACCGGCTGTCGGGCGGGCAGCAGAAGCGGGTCAACGTCGCGCTGGAGCTGATGACCAAGCCGTCGCTGCTGTTCCTGGACGAGCCGACGTCCGGCCTGGACCCCGGCCTGGACAAATCGGTCATGGAGATGATGAGGGGGCTGGCCGGGGATGGCCGGACGGTCATCGTGGTCACCCACAGCGTGGCCAACCTGGACATCTGCGACCGGCTGCTGGTGCTGGTGCCCGGGGGCAAGGTGGCCTACTTCGGCCCGCCGCAGGACGGCCTGAAGCACTTCGCCAAGCCGGGCTGGGCCGAGGTGTTCCAGTCGTTCGACGCCGAGCCGAACCGCGACTGGGCCGGAGAGTACCGGCGGTCAACGTGGTACGCGCAATACGTGATGGCCGCCACCGACGGGCGGGCCGCGGTGGGCGGGCAGCGGCAGGCGCCGCCACCGCCGCCGACGAAGAACCGGTTCGCCCAGTTCAGCACGCTGTGCCGGCGCTACCTGGCGGTGATCGGGTCGGACCGGGTCTACCTGGGGCTGCTGGCCGGTGCGCCGGTCGTGCTCGGCGGCGTCATCCTGGCCATCCCGGCCGCCGACGGGCTGGCCCCCGGGCCAGTGCCCGCGGTGCCCAAGCACCACGGTAAACAGGCGGCCAAGCACCACCACACCGGTGCCCAGGCGCTGCACCCGGCGGCCCATGCGCACCCGACCGCGCACGCCTCGGCGCATGCCTCGGCGCACGCCACGGTCGGGCACCTCGCGCACAGCGCGGTGGTCGGCGTCAACAACTCGGCCTCGTCGCTGCTGCTCATCCTGGTCATCTGCGCCTGCTTCGCCGGGGCGTTCAACGCGGTCAGGGAACTGGTGAAGGAGCGCTCCATCTACGGCCGGGAGCGGGCGGCGGGCCTGTCCACCGCCTCCTACCTGGCGTCCAAGCTGGCCGTGCTCGGGATGATCAGCGGCATCCAGGCCGCGATCATGGTGCTGATCGGCCTGGCTACCAGGAAACTGCCGCCCAGCGGATCGTTCCTGCACGGGTTCCCGCTGGCGGAACTGATCATCGCGCTGGCCGTGCTCGCGGTGGTGTCCATGGCGCTGGGGCTGCTGATATCGGCGTCGGTCAACACCTCTGAGAAGACGATGCCGATCCTGATGGTCGTGGTCGTGGTCGAGGTCATCCTGACCGGTGGCGTGTTCGCGATCGCCGGGAAGGCCGGCCTGAACCAGATCTCGTGGCTGTCCCCGTCCCGGTGGGGGTACGCGCTGACGGCATCCACGTCCAACCTCAACGTGATCATGCCCCCGGCGCCGGGCAGCCCGACCGACCCGCTGTGGGCGCATACCGCCCACGCCTGGCTGGTGGACATGGCCGCGCTGATCCTGCTCGGCATGGCCTTCGCTGTGCTCGCCTGGTGGCGGCTGGTACGGCAGGGCCCGGGCCGGCGGGCCTGACAGCGGTGGCCGGGTGGCTGGGCCGGGTCAGCCGGCGCGGCCCGGGCTGAGGCCGCTGAGATCCACTTCCGCCCCGGCCGCCTCCGGGACGCCGAGCCGCTGGTAGATGGCGAGCGCCTGGCTGAGATGGCGGGCGGCGCCGTCGCTGTCGCCGGTGCTGGCCAGTCCGCGCCCGATGCCGGCCAGTGCCCGGGCCTCGTGCAGCGGCGTGTGCAGCTCGCGGGCGCGCGCCAGCGCGTCACGGAAGGAGGCCAGCGCCTCCTGCTCCTGGCCGGTGGCCTGCCGCAGCAGGCCGAGCTGGTTGAGCGTGTCGGCCTGGCCGGCCCGGTCACCGGCCTCACGGAACAGCCCGAGCGCCTGGGTCAGGCTGCTGTCCGCCGCCGGGTAATCGCCGGTGGCGCGCTGCACGGCGCCCAGATCCTTCAGCACCCTGGCCTGGCCGCGGGCCTCGGCCAGCTCGCCGTAGCGGTCCAGCGACGCCGACAGCGCCTCGGCCGCCGCGGGCAGGTCACCGGTCGCCAGCCGCAGCTCGCCCAGCCGGCTCAGGGCGCTGGCCTCGGCGAGCCGGTGCCCGGCGCCGCCGGACAGGATGGGCGCCTGGCTGAGGCTGGCCGCGGCGGCGTCGTACTCCCCGGTGGTCACCTGTACCGCGCTCAGGTCGCTGAGCGCGGTGACCTGCCCGGCCTGGTCGCCCAGGTCCTGGTAGGCGGCGAGCGCCCCGGCCAGGGCCCCGGCCGCGGCCGGGTAATCGCCGGTCTCGAACTTCACGGTGCCGGTGTAGGCCAGCGCGGCGGCCTGCCCGGCCTGGTCGCCGAGGTCACGGCAGATGGGGAGCGCCTCGCCGAGCGCGTCCGCGGCGGCCGGGTAGTCCCCGGTCTCCAGCTGCACCGCGGCCAGCCGGAGCAGCACCTCGGCCTGGCCGGCCGGGTCATCCAGGCCGCGGAACAGCATCCGGGCCTGGCTCAGGGTTTCGGCCGCGGCCCGGTAGTCGCCGATCACGTACTGGACCGACCCCCGGTAGTTCAGCGCCCGGGCCTGGCCGGCCCCGAGCTCGGCCAGCGCCGCAGCCAGGCCGGGCTCGTCACCGGCGGCGGTCCCGGCCGCGGCCGCGGTCTGGTAGATGCTCCTGGCCTGGTCCCAGTACCCCTCGTCGTAGAGGAAGGTGCTCATGGCGGCGGCGATGCCGACCGCCTCGGAGTAGCGGCCGGTGGCGGTCGCGTACTCCACGCACGCCTGCAGGTTCGCGCGTTCCGCCCGCATCCAGGTCAGCGCCTGGTCGCGGGTGGCCAGCGCCGGGAGGACGCCGCGCAGCGCGGCGTCCGGCGGGGCGGCATTGGCACCCTGGGCCGCCCCGCCCGCCGCGGGGGACAGGTGGCGGTCGGCCGCCTGCGCCGCCCGCAGGTAGTACCCGAGCAGCCGGCCCGTGCGGGCCTCGGTATCGGCGGCCTCGTCACCGCTGGCCAGCGCCCGGGCGTAGGCCCGGAGCAGGTCGTGCATCCCGTACCGGCCGCGCGCCGTCTCCTCGATCAGGTGGTTGTCATACAGGCCGTCGAGCAGGCGCCGGGCCTGGGCCAGCGGTGTGCCGTCCATGGCCGCGGCGGCCCGGGTGTCGATGTCCGGGCCGGGGTGCAGCCCAAGGCTGCGGAACAGCCGCTGCTCGTCCTCCTGCAGATCCCGGTACGACAGGTCGAAGGCGGCCGCCGCTGACACACTGCCGGCCTGGATCTCGGCCAGTTCGTCGCCGGATTCCGCCACCGCCGCAACCAGGTCGGCGACCGTCCACGAGGGGTGGTGGCGCAGCCGTCCGGCCAGCAGCCGGATGGCCAGCGGCAGGCAGCCGCACCGCCGCATGAGGTCGGCGACCGCGTCCGGCTCGGCCGCCGCGGCCGGGGCCAGCCGGGTGAACAGCTGCCCGGCCTGATCCGGCGGCAGCGTCGCCAGCGTCAGCGGCACCGCTTCGTCCAGGTCGGCCAGCCGGCGCCGGCTGGTGATCAGCACCAGGCAGCCACCCGGCCCGGGCAGCACCGGGCGGACCTGGCCAGCGTCCCGCGCGTTGTCCAGCATCACCAGCATCCGCTTGCCCGCCAGCATGCTGCGGAACAGCCGCGCCTGGGCTTCCGCGCCGACCGGGATGCGGTCGGCCGGCGCTCCCAGGGTGTCGAGGAACCCGCGGACCGCCTCGGCCGCGGTCACCGGGGCGCCCGACGGGTCGTGCCCCCGCAGGTTGACGTACAGCTGGCCGTCGGCGAACCGGTCCGCCACCTGGTTGGCCCAGCGCAGCGCGAGCGAGGTCTTGCCCACGCCGGCGGTGCCGTCGATGGCGAGTATCAGCGGGCCCTCATCGCCGTCACCGGCGTCGTCGAGCAGCTGGGTGAGCTGGGCCAGCTCGCCATCGCGGCCGACGAAATGCGGGGGGTGGGCGGGCAGCTGCTGTGGCACCTGGGCGGCCGCCGTCGCGGGCGGGCCGGCCGCGGCCCGGTCCAGTTTCTGCGCGTCCGGCGGGTACGGATGGTCCGGGCGGGCGATCCAGCCGATCGAGGACGTCTCCTTCACCGCCACCTGGACCGGCCGGTAGGTGGCCGCGTCGCTGCCCGGGCTGTGCCGGACGACTTCGTCGAAGAACCACGGCGAGACGATCATCGCCAGCGACCCCGGCGAGTCGGCCAGGGCCGCCTTCAGCGGGCGCGCGTCCAGCATCCGGAACGCCAGGTTGATCGATTCGGCGGTGACCCCGTGCTCGTCGTAATAGACCTCGCCCGCGTGCAGGGCCATCCGGAGCCGGATCTGCTCCGGCGGGCGGTGGGCCGCGTTGTGCTCGCTCAGCGCCCCGGCCAGCTCGCGCGGTATCGATTCCACGAACAGGCCCTTGGGCACGTCCGCGGGGATCAGCACGAAGACCCCGTCCCCGCAGCTCTCGTGGTAGCAGTCGGCCCAGTTCACGTCGGCCTGGGCGAATGCCTGCTGGACCGCCCGGTACATGCCGTCGCGCACCGCGAGCCGGTCCTGGTTGGTGCGCCGCTTGTCCCCGAAGCCCTCCACGTCCACGACGAGTATGGTCCGGTGGACGGCTGGCCGCTGATGCTGCATCTGACCTCGCGCCCCGGGAAGCAAGCCAGCATTGTTGCCCATACCGATCAGGGTGCCGATTCTAGCCGCTCGCCACGGTGGCGTCAGGAGCGCGCGGGCACCGCGCGGCTGATGATGTAATGCCTGTCATGAAACCCAGTAGCGGCCGGAGTGCCGCCTTTGGGCCCGGGCGGCGGGCCGCCTGTGCTGCCGCCGCTGCCCTGGCCCTGGCCGGGCTCGGCCTGGCCGGCTGCGGGGCCGTGTCCGCGTTCAACAAGGTCAAGAACACGGTCGAGGGCAACAAGAGCCTCATCGACACGTTCACCGGCAAATTGAAGTCAGCCCCGGCATCGTTCGAGGCCACCTACGTGACCACCGGCAGCTCGCCATCCACGGTCCTCTATGCCGTGCAGGCACCGAAAGGCCTGCTGTTCCGGCAGCTCGCCACGGGAAGCAATGGCATCGCCACCGAACTGGTCGCCAATTCCACCGGCGAATACTCCTGCACCCGGCCGTCCACGGGCCCGGGCTGGGCCTGCCAGAAGCTGGGGAAAGCCAGCTCCGCGACGCAGAACGACATCTTCAGCCTCTACACGCCGGCGCATTGGGAGGTATTCCTGCGCTACTTTTCGCTCGCGGCCGGATTTGCCGGTGACAAGGTCCACACGTCGACAATGACCGTGAACGGGTTCAGCATGCAGTGTGTGGACTTCAACGCGGCCGGCGTGAAGGGGACGAGCACGATCTGCACGACCTCACAGGGGATTCTCGGTTATGTCCGGGTCGCCTCCAGCCCGACCAGTTTCGAGATCAGGTCATATTCCACCTCGCCGTCCGCGTCGCTGTTCCAGCTGCCGCCGGGCGCCAAGGTGACACCGGTGCAGTAACCAGGGCGGGCGCGTGGCAGCGCTGAACACCGGCCGGCTCCCGGCCCGGCTGGTCCCGCTGGTAGGCCGCCAGCGGGAACTGGCCGAAGTGGTGGCCGCGCTGGCCAGCAGCCGGCTGATCAGCCTGACCGGGCCGGGTGGCACCGGGAAGACCCGGCTCGCGCTGGCCGCCGCCGACGCGGCCCGCGGCCGCTTCCCTGACGGCGTGTGCTGGGTGGAGCTCGCCCCGATCGACAGCCCGGAGATCGTGCCGCAGGCGGTCGCCACCGCGCTCGGCGTGCCGGAGAGCCC
>DATDGI010000360.1:0-3418 GCA_036522155.1 Streptosporangiaceae bacterium | reverse complement strand
GCTTATGCGGGTGATCGGTGTCAAGTACCTGTGGTGTCCAGGGTGTCGAGGATTTTCAGGTAGGCCGTCTGGCGGCTGGTGTCGCCGTGGCGTTCCGCGTCGGTTTGCTGGGCTTGGAGCTGGTCGCGGAATTCGATGGTGGTGGTGAAGAAGCTGCAGGTTTCGCAGATCGTCTCGTAGCGGCAGCCGAGTTCGGCCGGGCGGGTGCAGTAGCCGTTGCCGAGCAGGCGGCGCGTGGTCTCGGTGTGCAGGCGCCGCATGTTGGGTCCTTCGGCGGCGGCGGGTAGCACGGGCTCAGCGTCGTAGAGGGCTTCGACTTGCTGGCTGACGGCGAAGTATTCTTCGGCGACGGTCCGGTCGGCGATCCGGGCGTAGGTCAGGGTCATCGACATTGACCTGTGGCCGAGAAGGGCGGCTATCGCCTCGAGGCTCATGCCCCGGTTGATCGCCTGAGTTGCCAGAGTATGTCTGAGCTGGTGAGGCGTGACGTGGCCGATGCCGGCGACGGTCGCGGCCCGGCGGACGGCTGCGTCGACGCGGGTCTGCGGGATGGGCCTGCCGTGGTCGGTGAACATGAGCTTTCCGGGCTGGCCGTCTCGCTGGGCGTGCCACTGGGCGAGCAGGGTCTTCACCCTCGGGTGCAGCGGGATGTAGCGGTCGGTGTGCAGCTTGCCGACGGGGACGTGGAGCCATTCGCCGTCGCCGATCCGCACGACCGCGTCGGTGGCCAGGCGCAGGAACTCGCCCTTGCGCAGCCCGGTGCGGGCCAGGACCTCGACAGCTACCCGGTCGAACAGGGACGGCAGCTGGCGGCCGGCGGCGAGCAGGGCGGTGGCGTCGGCGTCGTCGAGGAACCGGGGCAGCGGCCGGTCGCGGATCGGGTTGTCGCCGGAGAAGACGGGGTTGCGCGCGGGCGCGTCGTGGTAACCCCATTCGATGATCCGGTCGAAGAAGCAGCGCAGGTGACCGAGCCTCATCCCGATGGTGGTCGCGGCCGGGCTGCGGCGGCCCCGGTAACCGGGCCGTGCGTCCAGCCAGGCTTTGAAGCCCTCGATGTGGGTGCGGCGGATCTGCGCGGCTGCGGTGATGTCACGGTGATGGGCGGTCAGGTAGACCGCGAAGTGACGCAGGGTGGTGTCGGCGAGGGCGACGCTGCCGGGCCGCATGCTGATCGCCAGCTGGGCCAGGTAGCGGCGCATCGTGCCGGCCAGCTCCGGGGCGAGGCTCTCCAGGTGGTCCCAGCGAGCGGGGATTCCGCGGCCGGTGACGCGCCTGCCTTGCGGCTCATCCAGGATGCCCATGGCGGCGAGGGTGGCCTGCAGCCCGTGCAGCGGAGTGGTCAGCGAGTTCGGCAGGCGCCCCCGCCAGTTCAGGACCGCAGCGGCCAGGGCGTCACGGGCCGCGTCGAAACGGGGCCGGTCCAGCTGCCCGGCCGGAAGGCCGGCGACAGCGGCGAGCTTAGCCAGCGCGGCCCACTGCAGGTCGGCCTGCTTGCCGTTGTATCCCAGCCGGGCGGCGGTCGTGGTGAACCGGGCGGCCAGGCGCGGCTCCAGGTCGGCGAGCCGGTATCCCCATCCGGCGTGGCACCGGGCGACGTAGGCGGCATCGATGGGTGCCGCGGTGGCGAGCGCCAGCCACACCGCCGCGCCGCGGACGTCCACCGGCGCGTCCAGGCGGCGGGCCAGCGGTGCTGCCAGCCACCCGGCCAGGCCGCCGAACGTGTCCTCGAGCCGCTGCACCGACCAGGCCCGGGCGCTGCGGGCCGGCCTGGTGGCGCCGTCGCTGATGAACGCTGCCGCGGCCGGACCGGCGGAGCTGAACAGGGCCCCGGCCTGCCGGGCCCCGGATGCCGCGGTCACCGGCTGCCTCCCGGGTTGCCGGCGGTGAGCTCGTCCTCGAGAACGTCGATGGCCCGGTGATACTCCCCGGCCAGCCAGCGGTCGGCCAGGTGCAGGTAGATGCGGGTCGACTCGATCGAGCGGTGCCCAGCCTGGGCCTGCACCGCCTCCAGCGCCATCCCCGCTTCCCGCAGCCGGGTCAGGCAGGTGTGCCGCAGCATGTGGCAGGTCGCGTGCTGGAGCCCGGCGCGATGCCGGGCGCCGCGCAGGATCTCATCCACCCCGGCCGCGGTCAGCGGGCGTCCCCGGTTCGGGCCCTTCAGGACGACGAACGCTGTCTCGGTGGCCGTCGCGGCAGGCCGCTCGCGTTCCAGGTAGGCGGCCAGCGTGGTGAAGAACCGGCTGGCGACCGGGACGACCCGCTCGTGACCGCCCTTGCCCTCAGCGATGAACAGGCGCCTGTCAGCGAGCTGGATATCGCGCAGCCGCAGGCCGAGGACCTCGCAGCGGCGAAGCCCCCCGAGCAGCATGGCCTGCACCATCGCCTGGTCCCGCGCGGTGCGCAGCGCTAACAGCAGCGCGGTGGCCTGTGACGGGGCCAGCACTTTGGGCAGCGTCCGCGGCGTGCGGATCAGCGGGACCCTGCCGCGCCGCTCGCCCCGGGCGGCCGGGCGCCGGGTGACCGGCCCCGAAGGGACCGGGCTGGCGGTCACCACGCCTCTGGCGGTCAGGTAGCCGAACAGCCCGGACAGGGTCGACAGCCGCCGTGCGATCGTCCGGGCCGACAGCCCGGCCTCTCCGTCATCGATCCGGACCACGTTGCCCCGCCGAGGGGCGCGCTGCTCGGTGATGAATTCCAGCACATCGGCCGTGCTCACCTCGGCCGGCTCTTTCCCCGCGAAAGCGAAGAAGACCTTCAGGTCGAATCCGGCTGCCAGCACCGTATTGGGCCGGCAGCGGGCTGCGACAAACCGCAGGTAATCATCCAGAAGATCATTCCCGAGCCGGACCTCAACACCTGTTTCCCCGAGAGGCCGGCGCTCCAGGCACGGCACCCAATCCGACATGCAGATCCCCCCGTTCCCCGGCCGGCGTCTGTGGTTCCACAGCCTCCCGGAACCGGCCTGGGATCACCTGCATATCCTGGCGTACTTTGCAAGGGAGCATCGGTGAGCGAGAAGTCCGAGTTCATCGACGCCGAGTACGTCGGCAATTCCCGCCCGCCGGGCGGGAATGCTCCCACGGTCACGTGCATGTGCAGGTGGCTGGGAGTATCGAAATCAGGATTCTATGAGTGGCGATCCCGGCCGGACAGCGCTACGACGGAAAGGCGGAAGAAGCTCGGGCTTATCATCAAGAAGATATTCGACGATTCGGACTCGACGTACGGGTACCGGCGTATCGCCGGGCAGCTGGCCCGTCAGGGCGTCGTCGCGGGAGCCGGGCTGGTCCGCAGGCTGATGCGGGCGCTGGGCCTGGTGGCCTGCCAGCCGCGGCCGTGGCGGCCGCCCACCACCCAGCAGGGCGCGGCCGGGCCGATCCCGGACCTGGTCAATCGTGACTTCGGCGCGCGGGCCCCG
>DATDGI010000359.1:0-11480 GCA_036522155.1 Streptosporangiaceae bacterium | reverse complement strand
AGCTCCGCATCGAGGCCAGCGCCCAGCGGACGTTCGAGGTGATGACCCAGCAGTCGCTGGACTGGCTCCCGGTTACCTACGGCGAGGACCGGGTCCGCCGCGTGGTCCTGGAGCCGCGGGTCGGCGGCCAGCACTACGAGGACTGGGGGGACGGCCGCGGTCACCTGTACGGGGAGGTCACGGTCTACGATCCGCCGCTGCGCTGGGCCACCCGCGGGCGGGTCATGCCGGGGACGATCCTCGATACCGATTACCGGCTGTGCGAGGAGGCGGGCGCGGTCGTGGTCAGCGTGACGAAGGTCGCCACGGGCCCCATGACGGCTGAGGAAGCGGCGGGGATCGCCCGGTTCGGCGACCTCACCGGCTACGCTCCCGCGATCCAGAAGCTCGCGGCCAGCTGAGACATCGCGTTGCGGCTTGCGGAGTCCCGGCTCACCCTGCTGCGCCGGGGCGGCGGCCCGCCTGATCGCCGACGGCGCCCCTGACGACGGGTCCCTGACCGGCGCTCTAGCGGGCGTGCCCCTGACCGTGGGCGGCGGCCAGCACCTCGCTGACCCGGGCCAGATCCGCCGGTGTGTCGATGTCGTCGGGACGGCCGATGTCGCCGCACTCCACGGCGGTCACCAGATCCGGGTGGGCGCGCAGGTAGGGCCGCGCGCCGACGTCCCCGGTGGCCAGGGACAGCACGCCGGGCCAGTGGTCACGGCCGAGGAGGACGGGGTTGCGCGGCCGCCCGCCGTAGCTGGCCACGGCCAGGCCAGCGCCCGCCAGGTACGCATCGACCAGCCGCTGCACGACCGCGGGGGTGACGAGCGGCTGGTCCACCAGGGCGACCACGGCCGCCTCGCAGCTGGCCGGAAGCGCCGCCAGCCCGGCGGCCAGGGATGAGCCCATGCCGGACCGCCAGTCCGGGTTGTGCACCGTGGTCACGCCGGGCAGCGCCAGGTCCACCGCGCCGGTCACCACCACCAGCGGCTCGGTCCCGCCCGCCCGCAGCAGGGCCACGCCCCGCTCGACCAGCCTGGTGCCGGCCAGTTCGAGCAGGGCCTTGGGCCCGCCCAGCCGGCTCCCCTCCCCGGCGGCGAGCAGCACCCCGCCGATCTGGACCATCACGAGCCCCCACGTTATGTCCGGCCCCGTGACCGGCGCGACCTGGTGACGATGGGTCAGTTGTGGTGAATGCGTCCCGTGGTCTGGGTGAGGGGCTGGCCGGACCCGCCCCACCGGAGCTGGATCAGTTCGGCCGCCACCGAGACCGCGGTCTCCTCGGGGGTGCGGGCACCCAGGTCCAGGCCGATCGGGGACCGGAGCCGGGCGATCTCGTCCTCGGTCAGGCCGGCCTCGCGCAGCCGCTCCAGCCGGTCGTCGTGGGTCCGGCGGCTGCCCATCGCCCCGATGTAGGCGGCTGGCCTGCGCAGTGCCACCTCCAGCACCGGCACATCGAACTTGGGGTCGTGGGTCAGCACGCAGATCACCGTCCGCTGGTCCACCTCGGTGCTGGCCAGATACCTGTGCGGCCAGTCCACGACGACCTCGTCGGCGTCGGGAAAGCGGGCGTGAGTGGCGAAGATGGGGCGGGCGTCGCACACCGTCACCCGGTAACCGAGGAACTTGCCGGCCCGGGCCACAGCGGCGGCGAAGTCGATCGCGCCGAAGACCAGCATCCGCGGCGGCGGCGCGAACGACTGGACGAAGACCGAGAGATCGTCCAGGCGGCGCTCGCCGTGCTCACCGTAGTGCCGGACCCCGGTCAGGCCCTGGGCGAGCATCCCGCGCGCGTCGTCATCGACCGCCTGGTCGAGCCGGTCTCCCGCGCCGAGCGTGCCGGTCCCCGCACCGAGCGGGCCGACGATCCGCCGGGCCCCGACCGCCCCGGGCCCGGAGATCACGGTGACCACCGCGACCGGGTCGCCGGCCCGGATGGCGGCCGCTATCGCGGCCAGCTCGGGGAAATGCTCCTTGCTGACCGGCTCCACGAACAGGTTGATGATCCCGCCGCAGGTAAGACCGACCTCGAAGGCGGTGTCATCACTGATGCCGTAGGTCTGCATCACCGGCTGCCCGGTCTGGCGCACCTCCTGGGCGAGCTCGTAGACGGCACCTTCCACGCACCCGCCGGACACGCTGCCGACGACCTCGCCGCCGACCGAGACCGCCAGCGCCGCACCCGGGTCCCTGGGCGCACTGCGGAACGTGCTGACCACAGTGGCCAGCCCGAACGTCTCCCCGGCGTCCCACCACTTGGTGACCTGGTCCAGGATGTCGCGCAAAGCCGCCTCACCTCACGGTCGCCGGCCTGCCACCGGCGGGCGGCTGGCCGTGCTGGCGTGATCCCAGCACCGTTACAACAGTACGTCCGGCGAATATCTGCCCGGCAGCCTGGCCAGCCGGCCGTTCCGGGCAGGCCACCCGCGCGGCCGGGCGGCCCTCATTCGACGATCTTGGTGATGGGAAGTTCCAGGATGTCCCTGGCGCCGGCCGCCTTCAGGGCCGGGATGAGAGTGTTGACCCCGCGTTTGGGCACCACGGTTTCCACCGCGCTCATGCCCCCCCGGGCCAGGGCGGTGATGGTCGGCGAGGACATGGCCGGCAGCATCTCGGTCACCGCCCGCAGGCAGTCGGCGGCGACGTTCAGCTTGAGCAGCACGTTGCCGCGGGCACGGATGGCACCCTGCAGCAGCAGCGCGATGTCCTCCATGGCGGCCCGCTTCGCCTCGTCCGCATAGGCGTCGGTGTTGGCCACGAGCTCGGTGTAGCTGGTGAGCAGCGTGTCCAGGATGCGCAGGCCGTTGCGCCGGAGCGAGGAGCCGGTCTCGGTCAGGTCCACGATCGCGTCCACGATGTCGGGCACCTTGGCCTCGGTCGCGCCGTGGGAAGGGATCACGACCGCCTTGATCCCGTTCGCCTCCAGGTAGCGGGCGGTGGTGGCGGGCAGCTCGGTCGAGATGCGCACCCCCTCGGGCAGGTCGGCGACCGACCGCCAGGGGGCGTTCTCCGGCACCGCTAGCACGACCCGTACCGGGTCGTCGGTGACCTTGGAGTACTTGAGCTCACCGAGCGATGCGACCTCGGCACCGGTCTCGGTGATCCAGTCGCGGCCGGTGATACCGAGGTCGAACAGCCCGCGTTCCAGGTAGGACGGGATCTCCTGCGGCCGCAGGAACCGCACGCGGTCGATCCGCGGGTCATCGATGGACGCGTGATAATCGCGGTCGGACGACCGGCGGACGGTCAGATCGGCCGCGTCGAACAGCTCCAGGGTGGCCCGTTCCAGCGAGCCTTTGGGCAGGACCAGGGACAGCACGGCGGGCAGCCTTTCAGCGAGCGGGCAGGGGGCCGGGTCAGCTATGCCGGCGCAGCGAGCGGAGCACGGCCGCGGTGCTCAGTGCGGCCACCACCGCCTCCCAGCCCTTGTCCTCGATGCTGTCCGCCCGGCCGCAGCGGGCCCGGGCCTGCTCCAGCGTGTCACAGGTCAGCACGCCGTTGCCAACCGGCCGGCCCGCGTCGAGGGCAACCCGGGCCAGCCCGTACGTGACCGCCTGGCAGACATACTCGAAATGCGGCGTGCCGCCGCGGATCACCGCGCCCAGGCACACCACCGCGTCATGGTGAGCCGCGAGCTCGGCCGCGACCACCGGCAGCTCGACCGCCCCGGGCACCCAGATCACCGGCGGGTCCTCGACCCCGGACGCCTTGGCCGCCGCGAGGGCGCGCTCCACCAGGCTGTCGGTGATCTCGGCGTGCCAGCGGGAGGCGGCGATGGCCAGGGTCAGCCCGGCCGCGTCCACCGGGTCAGCCGACGGCCGCCCCGCGCCGCTCATCCCGCCTCCACGATGCCGTCGCCGGTGCCCAGCTTGGTGACCGTGCCATCCGGGGCGGGCGCGCCGTTCGCCGCGGTCACGCCGTGGCCGGCGGGCAGGCCGTCGATCTCGTGGCCCAGCCGGTCCCGCTTGGCCATCAGGTAGCGCAGGTTCTCCCGGGTGGGCGTGACCGGCAGCGGCACCCGGCCGGCCACCTCCACGCCAAACCCCGACAGGCCCCGCACCTTGGCCGGGTTGTTGGTGAGCAGGCGGACGGAATGGACGCCGAGATCGGCGAGGATCTGCGCGCCGGTTGAGTACTCGCGGGCATCGGCGGGCAGCCCGAGTTCCAGGTTGGCGTCCACCGTGTCGGCCCCGCTGTCCTGCAGGTGATATGCGCGCAGCTTGCTGAGCAGCCCGATCCCGCGGCCCTCATGACCGCGCAGGTACAAGACGATCCCCCGGCCCTCGGCGGCGACCGCGGCCATGGCCGCGTCCAGCTGCGCGCCGCAGTCGCAGCGCAGCGAGCCGAGCACGTCCCCGGTCAGGCATTCGGAGTGGACCCGGACCAGCACCCGCTCACCGTCGCCGAGGTCGCCGTACACCAGCGCCACATGCTCGGTCCCGTCCAGGGAGTTCTGGTATCCCAGCGCCCGCCAGTCACCATGGGCGTTCGGCAGCCGGGTCTCCACCACCCGGCGGACCATCCGCTCCGAGTGCCTCCGGAACTCGATGAGCTGCGCGATCGAAATCAGCACCAGGCCATGCTCGTCCGCGAACTCCCGCAACTGGGGCAGCCGCGCCATCGTCCCGTCGTCGTTGACGACTTCCGCCAGCGCGCCCGCCGGGCTCAGCCCGGCCAGCCGGGCGAGATCCACCGCCGCCTCGGTGTGGCCGGGCCGCCGCAGCACCCCGCCCTCGGTGTACCGCAGCGGGAAGATGTGGCCGGGCCGGCCCAGCTCGTACGGCTCGGTGGCGGAGTCCACCAGCACCCGGACGGTCCGGGCCCGGTCGGCGGCCGATATCCCGGTGGTGATCCCGTCCCGGGCGTCCACGCTGACGGTGAACGCGGTGCGCATCCGCTCGTTGTTCTGCGCGGTCATCAGCGGCAGCTGGAGCCGGTCCAGGTCCGCGCCGGGCATCGACACGCAGATCACGCCGCTGGTGTGCCTGATCATGAACGCCATCAGCTCGGGTGTCATCTTGCCCGCGGCGATGATGACGTCGCCCTCGTTCTCCCGGTTGGCGTCGTCGACGACCACCACCGGCCGGCCCGCCGCGATGTCGGCGATGGCGCGCTCCACGTCGTCCAGCCGGGTCAGCCCGGCTCCCTGCCCGGCAGCCGGCCGTCCGCCCGGCCCCGCGCCCGGCCCCGCCGGGGCCGCGGGCGTCATGGCCGCACCGCCGGTTCCCCGCTGGCCGCGACCCCGCCCAGCAGCCGCTCCACGTATTTCCCGATCACGTCGGCCTCCAGGTTGACGCCGCTGCCCGGCTGGGCGGCACCCAGGGTGGTGAGCGCCAGGGTGGCGGGGATGAGGCTCACCTCGAACCAGGGCGGCTCCGCGCCCGGGCCGCCGGCCAGGCCGCCGCCGACCGCCGAGACGGTCAGGCTGACCCCGTCAACGGCGATCGATCCCTTGGCCACGACGTAGCGGGCCAGGCCCTGGGGAAGGGTGATCCGCACCACGTCGGTGTTCTGGCCCGGGCGGCGCGAAACGATGGTGCCCACCGCGTCCACGTGACCCTGGACCAGGTGCCCGCCGAGGCGGCCGCCCAGGCTCAGTGGCCGTTCCAGGTTGACCGGGGAGCCGGGGACGAGCCCGCCGAGCGTGGTCCGCGCCAGGGTCTCGGGCATGACGTCGGCGGTGAAAGCGGCCCCCCCGATGGCGGTGACCGTGAGGCAGACCCCGCTGACCGCGATGGACTCACCGTGACTGGCGTCCGCGGTGACCAGGGGCCCGGCGACCGTCAGCGTGGCCGCACCGCCCTGCCTGTCCAGCGCGACGACCTCGCCGCGCTCCTCCACGATTCCGGTGAACATCCGCGCTTCCTCTCCTCCGGGCCCGGCGGGCTCCGGGGACGCGCGGAAGCGCGGGCACGGCCTGCCGCCGGCCCAAGCCGGCCCTGGCCGCGCGCGTGCTGCCTCCCATCCGGACTTTAACCGTCGGTCCCGGGATTCCACCGGGTCAGCCGGCCGCTGGCGCTGGGCGCCTTGGCCGGGTCGCGGACTGTCACCGCCGGCTCGGAGTTTCACCGACCCCGGAGCACGCTCTTGGCTTTGGTAACCAGTGTGCCACGGGTGGTATTCCGGGCGGGCTGGGGCATCGCGGTAGTGCCGGGCCGCGCCCCACGGACCCGGTCAGGACCCCGTCGTACCAGGCCAGGACGGTGCCGCGGGGCCGGTCGCGGGGCGGTCAGCCGCCGCTGGCCTCGGCGATCCGGCCGGCCAGGAAGTCCCGCTCGGCGGCGTTCATGGTGAGGTCCAGGGCGGACCGGTAGGCCCGGACCGCCTCGGCCTGCCGCCCGAGGCGGCGCAGCAGGTCCGCCTTGGCGGCCGGCAGGTACCGGTAGTCCGCCAGCCGACCGTCCTGTTCCAGTTCCTCGATCTCGGCCAGGCCGGCCTCCGGCCCGTCGGCCATGGCCACGGCGACCGCCCGGTTCAGGGCCACCACCGGGGAGTTCCAGACGCTGAGCAGCACGCCGTAGAGCTGGACGATCTGCCGCCAGTCGGTCTGGCCGTAGCTCGGCGCCTCCGCATGCAGGGCGGCGATCGCGGCCTGCACCGCGAACCGGCCGGGGGGCCCGCCCCGGATGGCGCCCGGCACGAGCGCCACCCCTTCGGCGATCATGGCCCGGTCCCAGCGGCTCCGGTCCTGGTCGGCCAGCAGCAGCAGGCGGCCACCGGGATCGGCCCGGGTGCCCCGGCGGGCGTCGGTGAGCAGCAGCAGCGCCAGCAGCCCGCGCACCTCGCGCTCGTCGGGCATCAGCGAATGCAGCATCCGCGCCAGATCCATGGCGCGCTCGACCAGATCGTCACGGACGACGTTCTCCCCGCCGGGCGCGGTATGCCCGGTCGTGTAGAGCAGGTGCACCACGGTCAGCACCGCGTCGAGGCGGTCGGGGAGCTCGGCCGGGCCGGGGACCCGGTAGGCGATCCGGGCCGCGGAGATCTTCTTCTTGGCCCGGGTCACCCGGGCGGCCATGGTGGCTTCTGGCACCAGGAAGGCTTGCGCGATCTCGGTCGTGGTCAGCCCGCATACCAGCCGCAGCGTGAGCGCCACCTGCGCCTCCCGGGCCAGGGCCGGGTGGCAGCAGGTGAAGACCAGCCGCAGCCGGTCGTCGGGGATCACATCGTCGCCTTCGGCGGGGGCAGGCCCGGGCGGGGCCGATCCAGGTACCGGCGGCTCGGGCTCGATCAGCAGTGGCAGCTTCCCGCGCAGGGTGGCACTGCGGCGCAGCACGTCGATGGCCCGGCGGCGGGCGGTGGTGGTCAGCCAGGCGCCGGGGTTGTCCGGCACTCCCTGCCGGGACCAGGCGTCCAGCGCGGCCACGTAGGCGTCCTGGACGCACTCCTCGGCGAGGTCGATGTCGCCGGCGACGCGCGCCGTCGCGGCGAGGACGAAGGCCCACTCGCGGCGGTGCGCATCGGCGATGGCGGCGGCGGTGTCCTTCCCCGCGCGCGCCCGGCGCGCGGCACGCCCGCCCCGGAACCGGCCGTCACCAGCGGCGCCGGGGTTCCCGGCGCCGCTGGCCTGGTCCGGTTCGGCGGTCACGGTCAGGAAAAAACCATGATCGGCCGGACCTCGACGCCGCCGAAGCGGGCCGGGCAGAGCTTGGCGATGTCGAGCGCGTGGTCAAGATCACGCGCCTCGATCAGGTAGTAGCCGCCCAGCGCCTCCTTGGTCTCGGCGAACGGGCCGTCCGTCACCACATCCGCGCGGATGGTGGTGGCGGTGCTGGTCGGCTGGAGCGCGTTGCCAGCGACCATCTTGCCGCCCTTCTCCCCGACCTGCTGCGCGAAGCGGTTGTGCGCCTCCATGACCTCCTGGAAGACATCGGGAGTGGCGGTGGCGTAGCCGTTCTCGTCCTCATATATCAAGATCAAGTACTCGGCCATGACGAATGTCCTTCCGGTCTTGCAGTGGGAACTTGTCACTACCCCGACGATTGGGACCACCCGGGATCGACATCCCGGCGCGAAACTTCCCTGGGCCGCTGGGAGCGTCCCGGGCACTCGGTCCGCACACTACGCGGCACCGGCGCCGGCCGGGTCAGCGGGCCCAGGCCGCGCTGACCGTCGCCCGCTCGGCCTGGGCGCGCAGCGCCCGCAGTGCCGCCGCCGGGTCACCCGCGTCATAGACCGCCGAGCCCGCCACGAACACGTCCGCGCCCGCCTCCGCGCACCGCTCGATCGTCGCCGCGCTCACCCCGCCGTCCACCTGCAGCCAGACCGCGCCCCCGAGCCTGGCCACCAGCTCCCGCGCCCGGCTCAGCTTGGGCAGCACCAGGTCAAGGAAATGCTGGCCGCCGAAACCGGGCTCGACCGTCATGAGCAGCAGCATGTCGATCTCGGGCAGCAGGTCGGCATAGGGCTCGACCGGCGTGGTGGGGTTGATGCCGAGCCCGGCGCGGGCACCGGCCGACCGGATCGCCCGGAGCAGCCGGACGGGCGCCTGCGCGGCTTCCACATGCACGGTGACGTTGCCTGCCCCGGCCTCGGCGTACGCGGGGGCCCAGCGATCCGGATCCTCGATCATCAGGTGGCAGTCCAGCGGCAGGCTGGTGTGCTTGAGCAGCGACTCCACGACGGGCAGGCCGATGGTCAGGTTCGGCACGAAGTGGTTGTCCATGACGTCGATGTGCAGCCAGTCGGCCTCGCTCGCGACCGCGCCGGCCTCGTCGGCGAGCCGGGCGAAATCGGCGGACAGGATGCTCGGCGCCAGCTGGACGGCCATACCGGCGAGTGTAAACGGCCGCCCGGTGCCCGCGGGGGTGACGCCGTGGGGGAACCACGGCTCCCCCCAGGCCGCCGGGCGGGACACGGCTGCGCCTGCCTCAGGCCGGGACCACGGGCCGGTAGGGTGCGGCCGTGGCGCCGCGCGCGGCGAGAATGTCACCACCTCCCGCTAATGTTCGATCATATGTTCGAATCGTTAGCTTCCGAGAAGGAGGTCAGTGCGTGAACACCGACGTAGCGGACCCGCTGCTCGCCCGCGTGCGCAAGCTGCTGGCCAAGGCCGAGGACCCGGGGGTCACCCCGGCCGAGGCGCAGGCCCTCACCGGCAAGGCGGCCGAGCTGATGGCGAAGTACGGCATCGACCGCGCCCTGCTCGCGGCCGAACGGCCGGAGACCGACCGGCCCGCCGACCGGGTCATCGAGGTGGACAATCCCTGGGCCCGGATCCAGGCGCACCTGCTGTGCGGCCTGGCCTCGGCGCTGCGCTGCCAGTGCATCATCTTGTCCCGCACCGGCCCTGGTTCCCGGATCCACGTGTTCGGCTTCGCCTCCGACATCGAGCGCACCGATGTCCTGTACACGTCACTGCTGGTGCAGATGTGGCAGGGCCTGGCCGCCGCCCAGGTACCCGCCTGGAGCCGGAACCCGCGGGCCTGGCGCCGCAGCTGGCTGCTGGGGTTCGCGGCCGCCGTGGTGTCCCGGGTCCGTGCGGCCGAGCACGAGGCGGCGACCCGGGCGACCGCCACGACCGCTGGTTTCGGCACCCGGACCGCGCTGGTGCTGGCCGACCGCAGCCAGGTCATCCGGCGCAACGTCGAGCAGGCCTACCCGGTCACCCGCAAGTCGCGCGTCACCTACTCCGGCAGCGGCTACGGCGCTGGCTACAGCCAGGGCCAGCGGGCCGACATCGGCACCACCCGCCTGCGCCGCGGCGGCACCCACGCCCTCACCGGATGAGTTCCCCCGGCCGGCCAGCGCCGCCGGCCAGCTAGCCCGGCCCGCGCCGGAGCAGGGCGAGGAAGATGGCGTCGGTGCCGTGCCGGTGTGGCCAGAACTGCGCGTACCTGCCGTCCGGTGCCGGGCAGCGCAGATCCGGCACCTCCGCGAGCACGGCGGGTGCGTCCAGCACGGTGACATCGGTGCGGCCGCGCAGGACGTCGGCCATGACCGCACGGGTCTCGCCGACGTGCGGGGAACAGGTGATGTAGGCCACCGCGCCGCCGGGACGGGCCGCGGCTATCGCGCTGGCCAGCAGGTCCCGCTGCAGGCGGCCGAGCCCGGCCACATCCGCCGCGGTTTTGCGCCAGCGGGCCTCCGGCCGCCGGCGCAGGGCGCCCAGACCCGAGCACGGCACGTCGGCGATCACCCGGTCGAACGAGCCCGGCCGCCACGCGGGGACCGTGCTGTCGGCCACGATCACGGCGGCCGTCCCGCTGGCGGCGGTGGCGGCGCGCACCAGCAAGGCCCGGTGCGGGCGGGCGTCGGCGGCCGCCAGCCGGGCATCATGGGCGGCCGCGAGCCCGGCCAGCAGCCGCGCCTTGCCGCCCGGCCCGGCGCACAGGTCGAGCCAGCGCTGGTCGGGAGCGCCCACATCCACCCGGGCCAGCGCGAGCGCGGCCAGCTGGCTGGCCTCATCCTGCACGGCGGCCCGCCCCTGCCGCACGGCGGTGACCGCGGCTGGGTCACCACCATCCAGATATCCGCCCAACGGTGACCACCGGGCGCTCACCGCTCCCCCGGCCGCGAGTTCTGCCTGGCTGGCCAGCCCGGGCACGGCGCACAGGGTCACCCGGGGGCGCTCGGCCGACGCAGCCAGCACCGCCTCGGTCTCCGCGAACCCGGTCCCGGTGTCCTCCCCCAGCGATTCGCTGAAGGCGGCGACGATCCAGCGCGGGTGGCTGTAGCGGACGGCCAGGTGACCCAGCGGGTCAGTGGCGCGGGCGGGCGCGATGGCGTCGATCCAGGCCGCCAGATCCCGGCTGGCCACCCGGCGCAGGACCGCGTTGACGAAGCCGGCCGCGCCCGGCCCGGCGGCTTCCCTGGCCAGGTCGACCGAGGTGGCGACGGCGGCGTGCGCGCCGATCCGGGTCGCCAGCAGCTGGTGTGTTCCCAGCCGGAGCACGTCCAGGACGGGCGGGTCGATCCGGTCGAGCGCGCGGGCGCTGCAGGCTGCGATCACCGCGTCGTAGGTGCCCAGCCCGCGCAGGGTGCCGTAGCACAGCTCGGTAGCCAGCGCGGCGTCCCGCCCGGTCAGGCCGCGCTCGCGCAGCAGCGCGGGCAGCAGCAGGTTCGCGTACGCGTCGCGCTCCCGGGTGGCGCGCAGCACATCCAGGGCCACCCGCCGGGCGGGATCGGTGCGCGGCCGCCGGGGATGGCTCCTGTTGGGCGCGGGCTGGCCGGGCGCAGGCTTGCTGGCGGGGGACGATCGGCCGGGCCTGGCCCGTGGGCGTGGCGCCATGTCAGCCGAGGACCAGCGAGGTTTGGCCGGCGCCGGCCGGGTCCAGGTGCAGCCCGCGCGCCCAGGCCGCCGCGGCCATCGGCCGCTTGCCCGGCGGCTGCACATCCCCCAGCTCGACCGGCTGGGTGGCGGTACCCACGAACACCCCGGCCCGGCCTGCCCATAGCTCTCCCGGAGCGAGTGAGCCCGGGGCCCCGGCCGCACGCTCGTTCGCGGCCGCACCCCCGGTCCCGGCCGCGCGCTCGTTTCCCGCCGCACCCCCGGT
>DATDGI010000358.1:0-10108 GCA_036522155.1 Streptosporangiaceae bacterium | reverse complement strand
GGCCCTGCGCCTGCAGGGCTCTGATCACGGCGACCTTGTGGTCGGGCAGTGCCTCCGCGATCACCTCGTCCGTGCCGGCCGCTGCTGCCACCGCCCGGGCCGTGGCGTCGCTGTCCCCGGTCAGCAGCACCGTGCGGAGGTGGAGCCGCCGCAGTTCGGCGACGGCCGCGGCGGCGGACGGCTTGACCGTGTCGGCTACCGCGACCGCCCCCTGCACCTGGCCGTCCCACCCGGCCAGGATCGCCGTGCAGCCCGCCTGCTCCCAGCGGCGGCACTGATCGGCCACCGCCGATGGGGGTGTCATCCCGAGATGGCTGAACAGGCCCGCGCGGCCGACGATCACCTCATGGCCACCGACATTCCCGCGTGCCCCCAGCCCGGGCATGGCCACGAAGCTGGCCGCCTGCGGCAGCGCGCCTAGTTCCGCCCGCGCCGCCTCGCTGATGGCCGCGGCGACCGGATGCTCCGACGCCTGCTCCACCGCACCGACGTGCCGGAGCAGAACCTCCCGGCTGATGTCCCCCGCTGGCAGGACGCCGGTCACCGCCATCGTGCCGGTGGTGACCGTCCCGGTCTTGTCCAGCACCACCGTGTCGACCTCACGGGAGGACTCCAGCGCCTGGTACCGCTTGATGAAGATCCCCAGTTGCGCGCCCCGCCCGCAGGCCACCATCAGCGCCGCCGGGGTGGCCAGCCCCAGCGCGCACGGGCACGCGATGATCAGGACCGCCAGGGCGGCGCTGAACGCCGGCTCCGCCGGGTAGCCCGCGGCCAGCCAGCCGGTCAGCGTCAGGGCGGAGGCCACCAGCACCGTGGGCACGAAGAATCCACAGATGCGGTCGGCGAGCCGCTGGATGGCCGCCTTCTGCGACTGCGCCTGCTCCACCAGCGCGACCAGGTGCGCGAGCTGGGTGTCGTCGCCCACCCTGGCCGCGCGCACGACCAGCCGCCCGGTCACCACCACCGTGCCCGCGGTGACCGGGTCACCCTCGGCCACCTCGGCGGGCACCGACTCCCCGGTCATCATGCTGCGGTCCACCGCCGACTGGCCGAACTCCACCTGCCCGTCGGCGGCGATCCGCTCCCCCGGGCGCACCACGAACCGCTGGCCCACCGCGAGGTCCGCCACCGGGACCCGGTGCTCGGTCCCGTCGTCCGCCAGCAGGCAGGCGTCCCGCGCGCCGGCCGCGGCCAGTTCCCGCATCGCGTTCCCGGCGTCCCGCCGGGCCCTGGCCTCGTACAGCCGGCCCGCCAGCAGGAACGTCGTCACCGACGCGGCGACCTCCAGGTAGATGCCGCCGCCGGAGGCGTGCAGGAGCAGATGCCAGGCGCTCATGCCCGCCTGGCCGCGGTCCAGCACGAACATGGCGTACAGCGACCAGCCGCAGGCTGCCGCGATGCCCAGCGACACCAGCGTGTCCATCGACACCGCGCCGTGCCTGAGGTTCTTGAGGGTGGCCTGGTGGAACGGCCAGGCCGCCCAGATCACCACCGGCGCGGCCAGCACGACCAGCACCCATTGCCAGCCCGGGAACCGGTACGACGGGAAGAGCGACAGCAGGACCGACAGGTCGGTGAGCGGGACGAAAAACACCAGCGCCACGATCAGCCTTTTCTTCAGGTACGCGACGCGGTCCGCATCCGGCCCGCCGCGGGCGGCTTGCGCGTCCCCATCCCGGGCCGCCCCGCCCGGGCCATGCGTGAGCACCTCGGCGCCGTACCCTGCCTCCTCGACCGCCTCAACAAGACGCTGGGCAGAAACCGACGCGGGCGCGGTGACAGACGCCCGTTCGGTCGCGAAATTCACGGTCGCAGAAACGTTGTCAATCGCGTTCAGCTTCTTCTCCACCCGGGCCGCACACGCCGCGCACGTCATCCCCCGGATGGAGAGGTCAACCTCCCTCGACGCCGGATCGGTGACTGCCGCCGATGACACCTGACGCCTGCCTTCCTGCCAAGCCGACCAGCCAGCACGGGAAATCTACACATCACCAGAAGCGATCTGCAACACAAAGCAGCCCCTCAGTCCAGCGTTATTCTGGTGCCAATACCGAGCCCGAGTTCATCGCATACCGGCCAGGGGTTTCCGCAATACCTGGGAGGGGTTTACCGAATACCGTGGTGGGGTTTCCGGGATGCTTTTGCTGGTTGCGCGGGCTGGCGCGGACCAATTACCCTCGTGCCGTCATGCGCCACAATTCACCGGGGCTGCGGGGAGGGCACTGACATGGCCGGGCCGTCCTGGCTGGCGGGTACGTTCGCGGCAGTCATGATCGTGGTCGCCGCCTATTCGGCGAGCCGCCTGGCGGTTTCCCGGCTGCGGGGGCGGGTCACCGAGTCCGATGTCGACGGCGTGCACGCGGTCATGGGCGTGGCGATGGCCGGGATGCTGGTGCCGCGGCTGAACGTGCTGCCCACCGGGGTGTGGACGGCCGTGTTCGGGGCCTGGGCGGTGTGGTTCGGATGGCGTGCCCTCCTTCCCCCCGGGCTGCGGGCCGCCGGCGGCTCACGCTGCCGCTTCCCGGTGCCGCACCTGATCGAATGCGCCGCCATGCTGGTCATGCTGCTGCCCATGGGGGCCAACCGGCCGGCCGGAGCGGCCGGCACGACCATGGCGGGCATGGCCGCACCAGCGGGGCTGGCGGGCCGGCTGCCAGTCGTCGCGGTGGTTCTCGCACTCTTCATGATCGGTTACATCGTGTGGACCACCGACCGGCTCACGTCGCTGGTGCGGGCCGGGCGCGGCCCGGCCGATCCGGCCCGGAGCCGTGACCTGCGGCCGCCGCTGGCGCCCGGCCTGGCCGCCTGCGGCAAGATCGCGATGGGCATCACCATGGGCTACATGCTCCTGCTCATGGTCTAGCCACCGCCTGGGCCACGGCCCCGTGCCTGCCGCGGGCCGCGTACCGCAGGCCCACGGGGGCAGGATGACATCGTGAAGGACTGGGGGGCCTGGCATGAGTCCTACGACGACCCGTCGTCCTCGCTGAGCGCCCGGCTGCGGCAGGTCCAACTGCGCCTGTCCGAGGCGATCGGGCAGGCGCCACCGGGCCGGATCCGGCTGCTCAGCCTGTGCGCCGGGCAGGGCCGGGATGTCCTCGGCGTGCTGCCCGCGCACCCCCGCCGCGACGATGTCGCCGCCGTCCTGGTCGAATCCGACCCGCGCATCGCCGGCGTCGCCCGCCAGCAGGCCGCCGAGGCGGCGCTGCGGCAGGTCGAGGTGCGGGTTGCCGACGCGAGCCAGCCGGCCAGCCTGGCCGGTGCCCTGCCCGCCGACGTGCTCATGCTGTGCGGCATCTTCGGGAACATCAGCGAGCAGGACATCAGGCAGACGGTGGCGGCCGCGGCCGCGCTCTGCGCGGCCGGAGCGACGGTGATCTGGACCCGGCACCGGCGGCCACCGGATCTGACCCCCAAGGTGCGGGCCTGGTTCGCCGAGAACGGCTTCGACGAGGTCGCCTTCGACGCGCTGGACACGCGTGCCCTGATCAGCGTCGGGGTTCACCGGCTCCGGGACGGCCCGGCGGCTGCGCTGCCCAGCGGCCCGCTGTTCACCTTCCGGCCCGCGCCCGGCTGACTCACATGCGGGGCAGTGCGTCCGCCGCGAGAGTCTTCTCGACGCCGAGGTTGTTGGGGATGCCCACCGCGATCCGCACGTACGCGTCGCCCTTCAGCACGCTGATCGACGCGTACCCGTCGTAGAAGGCCTGGTCCCCCAGCCCGGAGATGGCCTGGGCATGGACCTTGGACCGGTAGTTGTCGAAGAACTTCTTCGCCTTCGGCCCGGTCACCAGGACCACCCGCACGCTGTCGCCCACGGCGATATCCGGGCTGGTCCCGGGCGGAACCAGCGGCCCGTAGAAGACGCAGGCGACGCCGCCTTCCACGGTGGCCTTGCCCAGGATCGGTGGCTTCGCCGGCTGCCCCAGCGCCCCGGCGGCCTCGGCCTGGGTGATGACGCTGCACGAACTGGGCCCCGACGAGGCCGGTGCCGACGACGCCGGCGCCGGGGAAGCGGTCGCGGAACTGGCCGCCACCGCCGGCGGTGACGAACTGGCCGGGGTGCTCGCGGGCGCGGACGAGGAACTGCATCCCGCGGCGAGCGCGGCCACGGCGGCGGCCGCCACGGTGGCGGCGGTTGCGGGCATATGCCGGGTGAATCTCATGACGGACCCCTACCACGGTTACCAAATCGGACTCGATGGCTCAGCTGCCCAGCACATGGGCACGCGGGCGGCTGGCCGGCTGGCGTGTCGCTGCGGGATCGTCACGGCCCGGGTCAAGGCGGGCGGGCCGGCCGGGGAAACTCCCGGCCGACGGATCGCCGGGGCTCAGCCTAGACCCCGTCAGGACACCTGATAGACGGTTGTCTCGAAGGCCGCCGCCCGGGCCGGCGCCGGGAACTGTGCCCCGGCCAGCGCTGGGGCGCTCTTCTCGGCAAACGCCCTGGCGTCGGCGGGGGAACGCCAGACCTCAATCGTCCGCGCGCCCTTGTCATCGATGCCGACGATCCGGGTCAGGCAGCCCTCGGGGGGTGCCTGGTCAGCGCCCGTGCTCGCGATCAGTTCCTCGAAACGCGCCCGGTCGAGACTCTCGCTCCAGTCAAATTCCACGATCGTGCAAAAACGGCATGTCGTCACTCCTCGCGGGAAACCGCCCGCCGGGGCTGGCCGCCAGAGCGGTACGGACGGCCATGCAGCGCCCAGGCTAGCGCCCGGCCCCCGGCCGGGCACCGGAAGGTCCGGTTAGTCCTGCGATTGACGCAGGTCAACCGTGAGCGGCAGGCTTGGACCGCCCAGGCACATCGCCTGCCGGCAGCGCCCCGCGCCACCGACATCAGGGTTGGGGAGAGATCATGCTGACCCAGCGCTTCGCCCGGCACCGGCCAGCCGGTACGGCCGGGCCGTCCCCGGCCGGTCTCAGCCACGCCCGGCCGCCCGAGCCCACGGCCTGGCCCCGGCGGATGCTGCGGTGGGGCCGCGCATCCTGGGTGGACATCGCCTGGGTCGGGTTCGTCGGGCTTAACCTCGCCGCCATGCGGCTGCTGCCCTCCTGGCAGACCGTCCCGTTCCTGGCCATCTGGGTCAGCCTGACCGCGATCTACGGCTTCCGGTTGTGGCGGCTGCAGCCCACCATCCTGACCCTGGCCACGGTTACCATCGCCACCGGCGGCATCATCGGCGTGCAGGTCATCAAGGGCCAGCAGGACGCCGACTACCTGGCGGAAGTCCCGCTCATCGCGCTGATGTTCCTGCTTATGGTCTGGCATGGCCGCCGGCGGCTGGCCGCGACCGAGGAACGGCTGGCGGCCATGGAGGAGGTGCAGCGGGTCTCGCAGGAGAACCTGCGGCTCATGCGGGAACAGCACCAGTTCCTGCAGGACGCCTCGCACGAACTGGGCACGCCGATCACCGTGGCGCTCGGGCATGCGGAGCTGATCGAGCGCGCGGTCACCAGTTCGATCGTCGCCGAGGACGCCCGGGTGGTCACCGACGAACTGAACCGGCTGCGGCGGCTGTCCACCCGGATGCTGCTGCTGGCCTCGGCCGGGGGCCCCGATTTCCTGCAGCTGTCGCCGGTGGTGGTCGAATCGGTCGTGATCGAGGCGTTCGACCGCTGGAGCCACACCCCGCGCAGGTGGGGGCTGAACACGGTCGCCGAGGCGACCGTCTACGGCGATCGCGACCGGCTGGCGCTGGCGCTCGACGCACTGCTGGAGAACGCGATCGCGCACACCGGCAGCGACGACCAGATCGAGGTGAGCGCCCGGGTGGAAGGCAGCAATGTGGTGCTGGCCGTGGCCGACTCCGGCCCGGGCATCCCGGCCGCGGACCTGGACCGGATCTTCGACCGTTTCGCCCGGGCCGCCCCGCACCGGAGCCGGGAGTCCGGCGGGTTCGGGCTGGGGCTGGCGATCGTGCAGGCGATCGCGGAGGCGCACCATGGCACGGTCCGGGTGGACAGCAAGCTCGGGCAGGGCTCGACCTTCGAGATGATCCTGCCGCTCAGCCCGGCCGGGATCACGGCCGGCCAGCCGCCCGGCCGGCCGCGCGCCACCGCGGCTAGCTGAACTTCCGGGTCAGACAGGGTAAGCCGGCCTGAGCCTGGCTCAGCCGGGGCCGCCGTTCCAGCCCGGGAGGGTCGCGCCGGGCAGGGCCCCCCAGCGGTACGCGTAGTCGCGGTTCGTGCCGTGCCGGTACACCAGGCGCAGCCGGGAGAAGTACCGGGCGCCGCCGTGGACGGCCACCCGCCAGAAACTGACCACCGCGCTGTAGGTCCGGTAGTGCCCGGCCGCGCAGCTGGGTGAGCAGGTGTTCACCCACAGCTCCCCCTTGGTCTGCGCGGAGGTGCCGGACCAGCGGCCCCAGTCCGGGGTGCGCACGAAAACGTCGGACTGCCCGATGTAGATGACCGACGGCCGGGCCCGGCCCGCGGTCCAGCCGTTCACGCCGTTGTAGGCGACCGGCAGCGCCGACAGCGCGGCCGGCGACGCCCCTACGGTCCTGAGCGCGGCCACGCCCAGGGCGGCACCCGCCGCGAGCACGACGGCGGCGATGCCGATAGCAAGATTCCCCTTCACAGCCCTCCCCCCGGTGGCGTGGTACCCAGCTTAGGGCCAGGCCACGCCACCTGCCCGGGCCCCGGGTAACAGCGGGTCGCCGGCCCGCTACAGCGCTAGGCGACGATCCGCACCGCCGAGGAGCCGTCGGGGAGGCGGCGGACTTCCAGGCGTTCGGGCACCCGGTCCTTGAGCTCGGCCACGTGGCTGACGATGCCGACCACCCGGCCACGATCACGCAGGTCGTCGATGACCGCCATGACCTGGTCCAGGGTGTCGGCGTCCAGTGAGCCGAACCCCTCGTCGATGAACAGCGTGTCCAGGTCCACCCCGCCGGCGTCGGCCCGGACCACGTCCGCCAGGCCGAGCGCCAGCGCCAGCGAGGTGTAGAAGGTTTCCCCGCCCGACAGCGACGCCGGGCTGCGGTCCTCGCCGGTGTAGCGGTCGGTCACCGCCAGGGTGAGCCCGCTGCGCTCGCGCTTGGTACTGCCCTCGTCGGTGCGCTTCAGCTCGTAGCGGCCCGCCGACATGGTGGCCAGCCGCACGTTGGCCGCGGCGACGACCTGGGCGAACCAGTGCCGCAGCACGTAGGTGGTCAGGCTCACCCGCTTGTGCCCGTCGGTGCCCTTGGCCAGCCCGGTCAGCCAGATGACCGGCTCGGTGGCGGTGACGAGCCGGTCCAGCGACTCCTCGGCCGCGGTGACCTCCGCGAGCCGGTCCCGCAGCCGGTCCGCCCGGCCGGCCGCTTCGGTGTGCGCCTGCCGTACCTCCTGCTCGGCCTGCTGCGCCTGGGCCAGCGCCCGCGCCGCGGCGGCCGCGGCCTCGCCCACCTGCGCCGCCTGGCCGGGGTCGAGTCCGGCCAGGTCGCTGGCGGCGACCGCCGCCGCCAGCGCGGCCAGCGTGCTGGCCCACGACTCGACCTCGTCCGCGAGCGCGGCCTGGGCGCCGGGCGCCAGCACCGCCGCCTGCGCCGCCGTGAGGGAGCCGAAGCCCTGGCTGGCCGCCTCGCGTTCGGCCCGCTGGCGGGCGGTTACCTGCGTGGCCAGGGCGGCGGCCAGCCCGTCAAGCGCGCGGGCCAGTTCCCGGCCGGCCGCCGCCGCATCCCGCAGCCCCTGCTGCCGCGCGGCGACCGACCCGGCCTCCCCGGCCGCGGCGGCCAGGTCAGCCCGCAGCGCTGCCAGGTGGTCACCGGCGACGTGCGCCTGCGCTGCCATCCGGTTGGCTTCCTTCTCCGCGTCGCGCAGGTCGGCGGCACTGGTCTCCTGCTGACCCCGGGCGGCGGCCAGCTCGTCGGCCAGCGTGGCCTCCTCGTCGGCGGCCCGCTCGGCCGCGGCGATCTGGGCCTTCAGCGCCTCGGCCTCGGCGGCCAGTTCGCCGGCGGAGCGGCCCCCCGCCTGCGCGGTGCAGACGGCCACCTGCTGCGCCAGGCCGGTGTGCTCGGCGTCGAGACCGGCCCGCACCTCTTCGGCCTCGTCCCGGCGGGCAGCGGCCCCGGCCACGTCGTCGGCCGACACCGGCCCGGTGGACGCGCAGGCCGGTGCGGGGTGCTCGGTCGATCCGCAGACCGGGCAGGGGCCGCCCTCGGCGATCTGGGCGGCCAGTTCGGCGGCCATCTCGCTCAGCCGGGTATCCAGCAGAGCCTGGTGCTCGTCCACTCTGGCCTGGTGGGTGTCGATCGCCTGCTGGAGGGCCGCCCAGGCCGCCGCCAGCTGCGGCTCCAGTTCGGCGGCCTGGCTGGCGGCGTCGCGCTGCTCCAGAAGCGCCTCCCGCTGGGCGGCGAGTGCGCCCAGACCGGCTGCGGCCAACCGGGCCTGCTGGCATTCCCCGTCGAGCTGGGTGATCCGGGCGGGCAGGTCGCTGCGCGCCTCTTCCAGCGCGGCCACGCGGCCCGCGGCCGTCTCGGCGGCCTGTTCCAGTCCGGCCAGCACCCCGGCCAGCCCGGCCACGCCCGCCTCCTGGTCGGCCAGGTGCTGCAAGCCCGCCGCCACCCGGTCCGCCGCCTCGGCCCAGGCCGTCACCGCCGCCCTGCCCCCGGTCCCCGGCGCGGTGAGTTCGGTCAGCGCGGCCACGCCGTCCAGCGGGCACGCGGCGGCCAGCGCGGCCGGCCCGGTCAGGCCAGCCAGGCCGGCCCGGGCGTCCGCGACCTCGGCCGTGGCCGCCGTCACACCGGCGTCCGCATCGGCCAGGCCCGCCAGCAGCGGGCGCACCGGCTCGGCCCGGCGGGCGGCGGCCAGCCCGGCCAGGCGCTGCTCGTGATCGTCCCGGCCGGCTTCGTGGTCCCGGTGGGCGGCGACCGCCGCGACCAGCCGGCCCATCCGCTCCGCCGTTGCCCTGGCCTGCTCGTCAGCGGTCACCGCCGACCGCAGGGCCGCACCGGCGACCGCCAGCCCGTCCGCGGTGACCGCCGTCCGGGTGGCCAGCTCCTCGCTGATCTCCTTCAGCCGGGTGGCCCGCTCGGCGGCCGGCAGCGCGAGCAGGTCAGCCCGGTCAGCGGTGTCCAGCCCGGCCGCCTCACCGGCCGCCGACACCGCGTCGGCCACCCGCTGCCCGGCCTGCTCACGCTCCCGGCCCGCCTCGGTCCGCCGCCGCTCCAGCTCGGACGTGATCCGGTCATACAGCTGGGTGCCGAACAGCTTGGTCAGCAGTTCCCGCCGGTCGTCGTCGCCGGCCCGCAGGAACCGCGCGAACTCGCCCTGCGGCAGCAGCATGACCTGGGTGAACTGCTCCCGGTTGAGCCCGACAAGCTCGGTGATCAGCTCGCCCGCCTCGGCCTTGTTCGAGGTCAGGCTGGACCAGGCGCCGGCCTGCTGCCGGGCCAGGTGCACCTGGGCCGCCACGAGGGTCAATCCCTCGCCCCGCTTCTTCGGCCGCTTGTGCTCGGGCACCCGCCGGATCCGGTACCGGGTTCCCGCCAGCGAGAACTCCAGCGTCACCGACGGCTCGTCGGCGGGCCCGGCGAAATGGGACCGCAGCCGGTCGGGCGCGGCCTCCTCCCCCGCCAGCCCGCCGTAGAGCGCGTAGGTGACCGCGTCCAGGACCGTGCTCTTGCCCGCGCCGGTCGGGCCTTCCAGCAGGAACAGCCCGCTGCCGGCCAGCCGGTCGAAGTCGACCCGCTGCGGCGCCGCGTACGGGCCGAACGCCTGCAATTCCAGCGTGTGCAGCCGCATCAGGCGGCCACCTCCGCCTGCCGGGCCGCCGCCACCGCCTGGTCAAGCACCGCCCGTTGCGCCTCGTCCGGCGGCGCGCCCGCCACGTACTCCACGAACATCCCGCAGATCTCGGCCGGGTCGGACGCCTCGGCCAGCCGGGCCAGGTCGGCGTCCGGCCCGGTCAGCCCGCCCTCGGGGTCAAAGTCCAGCGCGATGGTGTGCGGCCACTTCTCCCGCAACCGCTCCAGCGGCGCGGCCGGCCTGGCCTGGTCGGTCAGCACGGCCTTCACCCAGGCACCGGACAGGCCGGCCAGGTCACCGTCGGCGCGCGCCAGCAGGTCGGCCAGGCGTCCCCGCACCTCCCGCAGCGGCCTGGGCACCGGCGTGGCCAGCAGCGTGG
>DATDGI010000357.1:0-10425 GCA_036522155.1 Streptosporangiaceae bacterium | reverse complement strand
TCGAGGTCGGCGATGGACTCGTCCAGTTCGGCGGTGTCTTCGCCTGCGGCAGCGGCGTGGTCGCGGTCGGCTTGAGCCTGGGCGCGGTGCTCGACCCACATCGCCTGCACCGGGTCGGGTGGCGGTGGGGCGGGGATCGGTTCGGTGTCCAGGTGCCAGCCTTCCCGGCACTGGGCGGCGCGCAGCTCCTTGGCCCGTTCCGCACAGGGTGGGCAGATGCTGGCCAGCGTGGCGCCGCAGGGGACGAGGACCTGGTCTACCTCGCCGGTTCCGGTGTTGATCCTGCGGAGCTGGATCGGACGCAGGCAGGCGCCGTGGTTCTCGGCGACCGCCCGCACCGCGTCACGGGCGGTGGGCTGGGCCATCCGCTCGGCCCGGGTCGTCCGCGGGATCATGCGGCATCCGCCTTCACTGGCCGCAGGCCGGGAGCCGGGGCGTACTCGGTGATCATGACCCGGATATCAGCGTCGGAGACCCACGCGGCGCGGACTCGCACAGGGTCGGGGTCGGTTTGCAGCCGGACGTAGGCGACTCCGGCGCCGGTCGCGGGGTCGGTGGAGATCAGGTCGGCGGTGGCGCCCCGGTCGCGTGCACCGTCGCCGAGCACCATGTCCACCTGCTCGGGTTCGTCCAGGCGCATGGCGATCCGGTCGGGGAACAGGTTCCGGATGGACATGACCTCTTTGCGCGGGTCTTGCAGGGCGGCGACGACGCAGAAACCGACCGCCCGGCCTTGGGTGGTCAGTGTGGCCAGAGCGGCCTTCACCCGGTCGCGGAGCTGCTTGTCCGGGAGATAGGCGGTCAGGAACGCCACCTCATCGACCACGATCACGGTGAATGGGTGCTCGGTCGTGGGGATGTGGTCGCGGTGCTTCCCGGCGAACCGGGCGGCGCGGGCCTGCATCTCGGCCACGGCGTCCTCAAGCAGGGCCACAATGTCGGCGGGGTCGGCGGCGTACCGGCCGTACCGGTCGAACAGGGCCCGGCCGTAGGCCAGTTCCATCAGCTTGGGGTCGGCAGCCCACACCCGCACCAGGCCCGCTGTCATGGCGGGAAGCATGGCCCGCACGATCGACCACAGCAGGGCGGCTTTCCCGGCGCCGGTGGCCCCGGCGATCAGCACATGGGTGCCGTGCGCCTGGACTAGCCACGGCTGCCCGTCCTCGCGGCGCCCGACTGGAAGCGCCCGCAGGTCCCCCTGCTCATTAACAGGTAGGGCGGGGATGATGGCCGCCAGGGCGTCGCGGCGGACGAACTCCAGTACCAGCGTGCCGGGGGCGGCGGTGCGGACCCGGCATAGCACCGCCCCGAACCCATGTGCCAGATTCGGTGCCCGGGCGGCGAAGTCCGCTGCGGACTGCCCAGAGACAAGCCGCACCAGCACCCGGTCGGTGAACGCAGTTGCCGACACCTTGCTGAGCACCGGCAGCAGGACCCGGCCCTGGTAGACCGGGGCGAGGCGGGCGATGGCCATCACCGCGCCCCAACGTCGCCGGTAGTGCCAGGCCCGCCACCGGGACCGAGCCGGGAAGGCGACGAAGCGGGAGAACGAGACAGGGAACCGCCATCGCCACACCACCAGCGCCACGGCGGTGCTGACAGTAAGGGCGGCGAGGCCCGGCCAGCCGATTGCCCGCCACACGAACACCGCAGCGGTCGCGGACAAGACTTCAGCGGGATGACGGATCAGGAACCGGATCAGCCGCGCCAGCAACCGCGCGGCCTGGACGAGGGCCACGAAGGCGAACGGGGTCCGGTAGACCGGCGCCCGCCATTCCGGGACCGCGAACGGGTCGGGGTTGCGGAGCTGGGCGACCTGATCACCGGTCACCACTTTGCGCATAAGCTTGCTCACCTCTTCCTTGGGCCATTCGGGGAGAGAAAAGGGGCGGCCCGCAGGTGCTAGCTGGGGGCCGCCCCGCCTCATCACACCGCCACACCCTTGGTCTTGCTAGGCGTGGTGACGTGTGCTTCCAGTTCGGTGATGTATGCGGCCAGGGCGTCAACGAGCCGGTGCGCCTGGGCCACATCGTCGGCCGTGACCTTCTTGGGGTCGGGGACGGTCACCGACACCGAGACGTGCTCGTCCTCGAAATGCAGGATCGGCGAGTGGTCGGTGTAGGTGTGACAGGTGATGAACGAATCCCCAGTCAGCCGCAGGCAGGCGTCCACCTGGGCGATGCCCTTCGGGCCGAGCCGGATCGTGGTGACGGTGGGCAGAGCCATCAGGCCACCTCCTTGTTCTCAGCCATCCGGCGCAGGCCCCGGAACCGGCGCTCGACTTCCACCGCATACGCGGTAGCGGATCGGGCGAGCTGGCGGGCGAACTCCACATGCCCCGCCTCCACCCGCTCCGGGACAGTGAAGGTCACCAGCAGCGCCGGGCGACCGGCCCGGATCGCCAGCAGCGGGCTACGGTCCCGGTAAGAAAGCAGCTCCGCAGCGGAGCGGCCATCCACCGGGACGCACAGCGACGTGGCCCGCTTTGCGCTCATCAGGCGGCGTCCTTGCCCGGCTGGGCGGCAGGCCGGGCGGCCTTGATGCCGCTGGCTCGCAGCGAGTAGGCCATCCGCCCGCGGTCGGTGACATACGGGGTGACCTGCAAGCCGTCGAACTCCACTGGTTCGAACGGCTGCCGGGTCGGCGGGACCGGCTCCCGGTCGGTGAGAATCTTCACCGCGACCTCACGCGACCGCCCGGCCAGGTCGGGGTCCATGTCCACCACCCGGGACTGGTAGACCCGCTTGCCGGTCACCTTGTCCACAGATGGGGTGCGCCGCTTGGTCTTCTCGTCGTAGTCCTGCGCCTCTGCGATCGAGTCGGGCACCAGGTAGCACCCGTGCGGGAACACATCCGCCATGCTCACGGCGAACCGTGAGCCGTTTCGAAGGGCCATGCCCCTTCACCTCCAGTTGGTAGGTTGTGCTGCCATCCTAGGACTACAGGATGACAGGAGCTAGCCCACAAGCGGTTACCGGGCAGCGACAGGTTGCTTACCTCAGAAGGGAGCGCAGCTCAGCGGCCTCAGCGAGCAGCCGCGCCTCCGGGATTCTCCCGGCAGGCTGCTCGGCCAGCAGCGGGAACGGCTGACCGGGGCGCGGGTCGTCAGTGAACCGCGGCAGCAAGTGCGTGTGCAAGTGCGGAAGGGAGTTGCCCAAGGTCTCGTAGTTCATCTTCAGCGGCCCGTACACGCTGATCATCGCGCGGGCGACTGCCAGCACTTCTGCCCAGTACCCGGCCGCCTCGGTGGCATCTAGCTCGGTCGGCTCGGTGACGTGACGACCGCGCCAGATCACCACGGTGTAGCCGCGCTGCACGTCGGCGCGTTGCAGGTAGGCATCCGAGTAGCGGCCTTCCATGATCCGCACCCCGTACTGGTCGGACTCCGGTCGGCCTGCCTGGCACATCTCGCAGCCGATCCCTTTGGTCAGGTCAGCCCAGTTGCCCGGCCACTCACCCATCCGGGCCTGACCCGTCCGGCTCGGCCCACTCGAAGGCGAACTCATGACGGTCGCCTGCGTACAGGTCATCAGCTACTTGCAGCGTGCGGCCGTCCGGGTCGTAGTCAATGTGCAGCATCCGCGCCACCGGGACACCAGGGTCCAGCTCCAGCAGCCGCGCCTCGTCGGGGGTTGGCATCCGGGTCCGGAGCAGCTCGATGCCACGGGCGAACCGGTGCCCGAGCCGCTCAATGAGGTTGTCCGGGCCTTCGGGCAGCGGCGCAGGAGACTCCAGCCGGGTGCCATCAGCGACCCACAGCGGGTAGTAGCTGGTCGAGATCACCGCGGGCACATCGGCCAGCAGTTGCAGCCGCTTCCTGATCACGGCCTCATCCCCGGCTGCCACGCCAAGCCAACCGGCGACGTCGGGCGGGACCGGGCCACGGCCAACTATCAGCATCCGCCGTGACGGCACCTGGCCCTGGGCAATCGCCTCGGTGTCGAACTCGGGCTTGCCGGAGTCACGATGTGAAGCGTGCCGGTGCGTCGAGGACACCCGCCGCAGCGGCGGCCGATCCCTGACATAGGACCCGAAGCCCTTGCGGGTCAGCACCAGGCCCTCGCTGGCCAACGTGGCCAAGGCAGCCCGGACCGTGGTCCGGCTCACCCCGTAGGCACGCTGGAACTCGCTCTCGGTCGGGAGCTGGCTCCCCGGCCTTCGCTGACCCTCCTGAATCTCTGCCCGCAACAAGTCCGCCAGTTGCAACGCCAGCGGGCGATCAGATCGAGGGTCAAGGCGCTGCGTCATCATCCGCCCCGACGTGCCCATCGACACCCTGTCGTGCTAGCACTACAGGCCAGCGTACCGGTCCGCGATCATCACGGCCAGCCTGGGGGTTCGATGCAAGCGCAGCTATCCAGCGCCGCACCGCTCACAGCGTTGCCGAATCCAGCCGTACTTAGATCAAGCGGCGCGCTGCGCGCGCCGTGGGCCGGCCCTTGCGCCGGCCTCCGGCCTTGGGGGCCCCGGCCGGCACGCGCCGGCCCCCACGCCATACTGCCGACGATCATGGCAGGCTCATCCGGCCGCGCGCCCGGTGCGGCAGGGTGCCGTCTTCCTCGCCGGTCTAGTATCCCGCTCCCGGCCGCCGCGTCGAGGTCGCTCCCTGTGGTCGCGTCGCATGCGATCGGCTGCGCCGAACCTCGACCCGGCAGCCGCTCGCCAGGGCCCGCCGCCTATCGAGGATGACGGAGGGGACTAGGCCAGCCCCTCATCCGCCGCCCAGGCCACCAGTTCCTGAGCGGCCCGCTCGCGGCCCAGGGGGCCGTGCTCCAGGCGCAGTTCCAGCAGGTACGCCTTCGCCTTGCCAACGGGCGGGCCCTGCGTGATGCCGAGGATCCGCATGATCTCGTTGCCGTCCAGGTCCGGACGGATGCTGGCCAGCTCCTCGCGCTTGGCCAGTTCGTCGATCCGCTCCTCCAGGCTGTCGTAAGCGTGGGCCAGGCGCTGCGCCTTGACTGCGTTGCGGGTCGTGCAATCAGCCCTGGTCAAGGCGTGCAGCCTGGTCAGCAGTGGCCCTGCGTGCTTGACGTAGCGGCGCACGGCCGAGTCCGTCCAGTCACCTGTGCCGTAGCCGTAAAACCTCAGGTGCAGCTCTGTGAGGCGGGACACGTCAGCCACCACCTCCTTGGGGAACCGCAGGGCGGCCAGCCGGGCCCGAGCCATCTTGGCACCCCTCACGTCGTGGTGGTGAAAGGCCACCCGGCCATCCGGCAGCTTCGTACGGGTGTCCGGCTTTCCTATGTCGTGCAGCAGCGCGGCGAGCCGCAACACCAAGTCGGGCCCGAGCTGGTAGGCATCTTCGAAGGCGATGGCCCGATCCAGGACCGTCAGCGAGTGCAAGTACACGTCCTTGTGCCGGAAGTGCTCGTCCGTCTCCAGACGGAGTTTCGGTACCTCGGGCAGCACCTGGTCGGCCGCGCCGGTCTCCACAAGCAGCGCTATACCCCGCCGCGGGCCGCCAGGCAGCTCCGTCAGCATGAGCTTGGAGAGTTCTGCTGAGATCCGCTCGGCGGACAGGATCGACATCCGCGGAGCGAGCTTGGTCATGGCCGCGCGCACCTCCGGCGACACGGTGAAGCCCAGCTGCGCGGCGAACCGCGCTGCCCGCATGATTCGCAGCGGGTCATCGCTGAACGAGACCTCGGGGCGGCCCGGCGTACGCAGCACCTTGTCCTTCAAGTCCCGCATCCCGCCGAACGGGTCGACCAGCTCATACTTGGGCAGCCGGGCAGCCATCGCGTTGACCGCGAAATCCCGCCGGGCCAGGTCAGCGTTGAGCGATTTGCCGTACTCGACTCCAGGCTTGCGTGACTTGGGGTCGTAATGCTCGCTCCGGTAAGTCGTGATCTCGAACTTCGTGTTGCCCTTGCTCATGCCGACCGTGCCGAATCGAATCCCGATCGTCCACACCTGATCGGCCCAGCCCCTGACGATCTCCTGGACCCGGCCGGGCGGGACGTCGGTCGTCAGGTCCAGGTCACCAGGGCGGCGGCCAAGGAAGACATCCCTGACTGTCCCGCCGACAAGCGCGAGTTCATGACCGTGGCTAGCGAACAGGGTGCCAAGCTCCTCCGCCACGGGGGCCGCGGCGGAAAGCAGCCGGGCCGCTGCCTTGCGCTGCTGTGGGCTCAAAGGCGTGGAATCCGGCACGAACATTGAGGGTAAGTCCTGCGCGAGGGGCCCGTCAGATCGGGCTCTGAGTACTTCATCATGCCCAATACGTGCCCAGATCGTGATTTCAATTGCTACGGATCCGGCCCACTACGCGTTTCATCGCAAGCTGGTGGACCCAGGACCGATGGCCGAGCCGCAACTGTAAAGCGCGCAAGTGAAGCTACATCCCTCAAGCCGCCAGCGACCTACTGTGCCAGATTCGTGCCAGAACGGGCAGCCATCGGGGGTCTTCAGCGGTCACTCGCGGACAGCAGCGATCACGGCCAAGCTGGACCGGAGCAGGTTGACGGACTGCCTAAGACGACCTCCTAAGCAGTAGATCGGCTGAGATCAGCGGTAGATGGGATTCGGCGTTCAAGGTCCTGGTCACAGCTGGGGCCGACGTATACGCTAACGGCAATGGCGCGGGAGGGCGCCGCCGGGTTCGCGGGCAGGACTTGAGTCCACCTCCCTAGGTTCTGACATGGTCGTGCTTTCCGGCAGGACTGTCTTCTTATCGCGCCCGAACGCGGGCCCGGGCGGCGAGGAGACGTCATGTCCGAGCTTCCCGACCGGCCCGACCTCGACCAGCTGCGCCGCCAGGCACGAGAGTTGCTGCGCGCCGCGGCAGATGGCGAGGCGCGCGCTGTCACCAGGCTTCGCGCGGTTTCCGAACGGGTAACGCTGTCGGCGGCCCAGTTGGCCGTGGCCCGCGAGCACGGCTACCCGAGCTGGCCCGCGCTGAAAGCCGAAGTAGAACGCCGCCGACGGTTGTCCCGGTCGGCGGCGAGCCTGAGTTTGCGCGGCGATGTGCGGGGCTTGCTGGATGCCCCCGGACAATGGTGGTCTTTCGGTGGGGCCACTGCCATCGAGACCGCCGCAGGCGTCCTGTTTCCCGAAGCGCTGGTCGTTGGCCCCGGTGGCGCCGCGCTTCATGCATCGTTGACGCCATCGGACAATGGCCAGCCTGCCGCGGACAGGCCGCGCCGGTTGTCAGCATCTGGAGCGCTGTTCGGCCGCTGGGCTAGGCGCAGGCGCGCCGATGCCGCCGTGGCGACTATGACGACCCTGGCTAGAAGCCTCGATGACGTCACCGTTGTCGATAACCGGGGGATGAGGTACACCCTTCGTGCCGAGGGAATGTCAGGCCGAAGCGGGAGACCGGGAGAGCCTGCCGGGGCCATGGACGTGGACTTGAGACTCGATCCGGTTCCAGGACGAGGGGTCGCCTGGCTTGAGCTGCGCAGCCGGGGCGGGGCAACGACCCGGCTCTTGCCCTCGGCGCGCGCGGCCGTGGCGGTCGGCCAGCTTGCGCCGGTAGCGGTGAGCCAGGCCGAGCGTGATCTGCTGGACCAAGCCCTTTGGCTGATCGAGCTTCAGCTCACCAACGCTGGCGAGGCCGCGGAGGACATCCTCAGGCAGTATTGCCCGGCCGCGCTGGCCAGGGTGGCCCAGGCTCAGCGATCTGGCGAGCTTGACCCGGCCAGCGAGCTACCGGACCAGGTCAGGCTGCTGTGTGCCGTGCTGACCGAGGGTCGCCCGGCTGACCGGCTTCCCCTCAGCTGGTCGGGCATGCTCGACGCGGGGCGGCGTGCCGACGGGCCCGGGCATCACCTGGACATCGGGGCTGCCTTGCCGCCGATCGATGGCGTGGCCGTGCAAGTTGACAGCCTGATCTCCTGGCCCGGCAGCTGGCGGCTGTATCTGCGCGCGATGCCCGGGTGGTGGGACTACAGCGAGGACCGCCGCCGCAAGTGGGCCCCTGTCTCGGTCTACGCGGAAGATGACCGCGGCGGCACGTATGTGAGCGGCTTCGGCGGCAGCACGGGCCATGGCGACCACGAAGAACTGGCCCTTTCGTTCCAGCCGCGTCTCGACCCACTCGCCCATGCCCTGCTACTGACATTCCGGGGAGCCAGTGAGGAGGTTCCCGCTGATATCACCCTCGAATCGACTGTCGGCTCACAGCGGCAGTAATCGCGCCGCCTCGGCGAAAGCAGCTCGATCGCGCACCGGGGGCTGCGCGATTCGGTGACCGCAGTCGAGCGGACTGCTCAAACCGGGTCTAAGCGTGCTGACAGCAACAGCGGCAGCCGCCGCCAATCGCGGGCCCTCGACAGCACCTCGCCGCGGCAAGCGTGCCTCGTGCCACATACGTGCCACGCACCGGAGGCATTCACGGTCAATGGCGGTAACTCACGGATCAAACAGCCGACTCACCAGCGCAGACGTCGGTGCTGCTCAAGCTTGAGCAAGGGTACCGACCTTCCAAGCTGGTCATGAGGGTTCGATTCCCTTCGCCCGCTCCAACCAGAAACCCCAGGTCAGGCCAGGTGCCATTCAAGCACCGGGCAGCCATCAGGAGGCCGTCCCGCTTCCGTCCGTGCCCGATAGCTGCCGGGTCGGCTCCTGGTGGCGGCTCATCAGTGCCTTCCGCGAAGGCGGCACACTAGGGGTCTATCCTCTTGATCGTCATCGGCCAGGCGGCCTGAGCCCGGCGCATCAAGACCGCCTCGGAAGAATCGCCCTCCTGACGCCGGTCACAGTCCTCCAGCACCTCCAAGGCGGCAAAGATCGGCGCGGCCGTCAGGGCAGCGAGGTTCAGGGCGTCACTGGACCGGGCATCCACCAGCTCGGCGCCGTGCGGTCCTTCCACCTCCACGGTGGCGGCATAGGCACCCTCGACTAGCCCGTCAAGCCGGACCTCGCGGATGCGACCGCCAAGGCTGCGTACCAGCTGCGCCATGAACTGATAGGTCATCGGGCGGTCCCACTCCATCTCGTCCAGGCTCGCAGCTAGGGCCCACGCCTCCGTGTGCCCGATCTGGATCAGCAGGTGCCGGTCCCCGCCCAGCTCATCCAGGACTACGAACTCGGAAACGTCGTCCCCGTCCTTGAGCCCAACAACCTTACTGACTCGCATCCTCACGAAGCCGACGTCTGTCACCGCGGCCATGGCGACCTCCCGGAAGCTTGACATTCCGCCTCTACATTCTTGCTCGGTAATCATGTAAGCGGTAGGTACGGCAGCCGGACGCCGGAACCCGCGCCGTGGTTCTCGTAACCCCAGCCACGACCGGCGTGCCCGCTACCTGCCCGATGGGACAGTCAGTCGCGGGTACTCACGGCCACTCAGGAGACCACCACCACGACGGTGACCTGCATGAGCGCTGCTCTGGGAGGTTGCAGTCGCAGCCTTCCAAGCTGGTCATGAGGGTTCGATTCCCTTCGCCCGCTCCAACCCAAATTCCCAGGTCACTACCATCCCCCGGATCGCTAGCGGGACCATAACGAGGCGCCATCGGCCGGGTCGGGCTCAGATCGTGGAAATGCATCTCTGGCGCCCCGGCCCTGGTCCGGGCTGCATGCCAGATCGGACGGGAGTTGGACCGCCGCAAAGCCATCACAGCTTCGTTGCGGACTGGGCCGCTGGGTTAGCGGGGCCGGCGGTACTGCAGCTCGACGATCCCGTTGCTGGAGGCGGTGCTGGAGACCAGGTCGAGCTGGTAGGAGTTGGGGACGCCGTCGAACAGCCGGGTGCCCTCGCCCGCAACGTAGGGGAACAAGGACAGCCGGAGCTCGTCGATCAGGTCGAGCCGCATGAGCGACCGCCAGAGGCTGACGCCGCCCCAGACCACGATGTGGCCGTCGCCGCCTTGCCTGAGCTTGTCGATCTCTTCTGCCGTGTCACCAGCGGCGATGGTGGTGTTGGCCCAGTTGGCCGTCTTCAGGGTCCGGGAGAAGACGACCTTGCGTGCGGCGTTCAGGATAGGTGCGAAGGGGTGGTCGGTGGCCATTGTCATGGACCTGGCGATGGCCTCGTAGGCGGTGCGGCCCATGATGTGCGCATACGCGCTCTGGAGAAAATCGAGTTGCGCCGGGTCGTCGGGCTCACGGTTTTCGGGCAGGCCGAAGCAGAACTTCCAAAACTCGGTACCCTCGTCGGCGAGAAGGCCGTCGAGCGAGTAGTTGAACACTGTCGCTATGAGCTTCCGCATGATCAGAACTCCTTGGTCTCGGGTAGTGCGAGCACCTGTGGTCGGGCTTGAACTTGATCTTGTCCCCCGACACTAGCCGCGGGATTCCGACCGGCGCGTACAGCCATGAGGGACTGGGCCTTCTTTGACGCCGATAGGCCGGCTACCCCGCGAGCTTGGCGGGCGAGGGCTGGAGCTGGGCGCTGGGGTACTGTCGGTGCAAGCGTGCCCGGTCGTGAGAAGGGTCCTCTGACAGTTCATGAGTGCTGGCATCGTCATCACCGCCGCCGTC
>DATDGI010000356.1:0-15259 GCA_036522155.1 Streptosporangiaceae bacterium | reverse complement strand
AAGGAGGCGGATCAGGCGCAGCGCAAGCTCGGCAACGGCGACTTCCTGGCCAAGGCGCCCGCCGGGGTGGTCGCCGGCACCCGGCGCCGGCTGGCCGCCGCCGAGGCCGACGTGGTCCAGATCTCCGGCCGCCTGGCGGCGCTGGGCCAGGGAGAGGCTTGACCGGCGGCGGCCCGGCGCGCACCGATCCCGCGGACGAGCGGCGCCTGCGGGAGGTGGAGCGGGAGATTTTTGCCCGCCGCCCCGAGCACGCGATCGACCCCACCCTGGACCGGATGACCGCGCTGGCCACCCTGCTCGGTGATCCGCAGCGCGCCTACCCGGTCATCCACGTCACCGGCACCAACGGCAAGACCTCGACCGCCCGGATGATCGAGGCGCTGCTACGGGCCCGCGGCCTGCGCACCGGCCTGTTCACCAGCCCGCACCTGACCAGCGTCCGCGAGCGGATCGCGGTGGACGGCGAGCCGCTGCCCACCGGGGCGTTCCTGGCCAGCTACGACGAGGTCGCGCCGTATGTGACGCTGGTCGACCAGCAGCAGCCGTTGCGCATGTCCTTCTTTGAGGTGCTGACCGGGATGGCGTTCGCCGCGTTCGCTGACGCGCCGGTGGACGTGGCGGTGATCGAGGTCGGGCTGGGCGGCACCTGGGACTCGACCAACGTGGCCGACGGCGTGGTGGCGGTGATAACCCCGGTGGCCATCGACCACACCCGCTACCTCGGCTCCACCCTGGCCGAGATCGCGGGGGAGAAGGCAGGCATCATCAAGCCGGGCGCGATCGCCGTGCTCGGCCAGCAGCAGGTCGTGGCGGCGGAGGTGCTGCTGCGCCGGGCGGCGGACGTGGGCGCGACGGTGGCCAGGGAGGGACTGGAGTTCGGCGTCATCGGGCGGGAACTGGCCGTCGGCGGCCAGCTGCTGTCCCTGCGCGGGCTGGCCGGTGAGTACCACGACCTGCTGCTGCCGCTGTTCGGGGAGTATCAGGCCGGCAACGCGGCCTGCGCGCTGGCCGCGGTCGAGGCGTTCGCCAGCGCCGGGCCAGCGGCCGGCCCGCTAGGCGAGCGGCTGCTCAGGACCGCGTTCGCGGGCATGACCTCGCCGGGCCGGCTTGAGGTGCTGCGGCGCAGCCCGGTGGTGATCGCCGACTCGGCGCACAACCCGGCGGGCATGGCCGCCAGCCTGGCCGCGGTGACCGAGGCGTTCTCCTTCCGGCATCTGGTCGCGGTGCTGGCGGTCAGTGCCGACAAGGATGTGCCCGCCATCCTGGACCAGCTGGAGCCGGTCGCGGACGAGCTGGTGGTCTCCCGCAACTCATCCGGCCGGTCGATGGACCTGGCCAAGCTGGCCGACCTCGCCGTCGCGGTCTTCGGCCCGGACCGGGTCCAGGCCGCGGCCCGGCTGGACGGCGCCATCGAGATCGCGGTGGGCCTGGCCGACGAGGCCGCCGGCCCGCTGGGCGGGGCCGGTGTGCTGGTCACCGGCTCGGTGGTGACCGCCGGGGACGCCCGGGCGCTGCTCGGCGCGGGGAACCAGGGCGGGACCGGACGTGGCGGCGGCGGCAGCACGGCCGGCGAGGGCGACCTGGACGGCGGGACGGGCGCCGGGTGAGACGGCTGTGCGCCACGGTGCTGGTCTTCGAGGCGATCGTGATCGGGCTGGCCATTCCGGTCGCCATCACCATCGAGCACGTGGCCCACCGGCCCGCCGCGATCGCCGGCGGCGTGCTGGCCGGCTGCGCGGTGCTGCTGGCCGCGGTGGTGGGCCGGCCCCGGCAGGGCTGGGCGCTGGCCGCGGGCAGCGTGCTCCAGGTGGCCGTGATCGCGGCCGGGGTGGTGGTGCCCGCCATGTTCGCGCTGGGTGCCATCTTCGGTGCGCTCTGGGCGGTCGCCATCTGGCTCGGGCACCGCTACCGCGAGTCCGCCTGACCGCCCGCCGGAGGCCCAGGTATTTGCCCAGGCAATATGCCCCGGGCGGGCCGCTTCCGCACTCGCTGGCACCGGTAGGATTGCGTCGCAACGCACTGCCAGCCCAAACCCCGCTCGCTCCACGACGCCCGCCCGGGCTGTCCGCGAGGAGGAATTACTTGTCCGAACGTACCCTCATCCTCATCAAGCCGGACGGTGTGCGCCGCGGCCTGATTGGTGACGTTCTGTCCAGGATCGAGCGCAAGGGCCTGCGGATCGTGGCCATGGATCTGCGGACCATGGAAACCGTCACCGCGGAGTCGCACTACGCCGAGCACATAGCTAAACCGTTTTTCGGCTCGCTGGTGGAGTTCATCACCTCCGGGCCGCTGGTAGCCCTGGTGGCCGAGGGACCGCGGGCCATCGAGGCATTTCGCGCACTGGCCGGGGCCACCGATCCGGTCAAGGCGGCTCCGGGCACTATCCGCGGTGATCACGCGTTGGAGGTCCAGGAGAACATCGTGCACGGATCGGATTCACCGGACTCGGCCGAACGTGAAATCAAGATCTTCTTCCCCGACCTCGTTTAGGCAGGCCGGGCCCGGTCCATGTAAGGACACAGGGCCGCGTTCGAACTCGCGGGGCATTGAGCCGCGGCCGTCACATATGCACCTAGCAGGACCCTTCCGGAAGGTTCTTGTTCCTTATGAGTAACGCAATGGCTTTCCTGGGCCGGGACATGGCCGTCGATCTGGGCACCGCGAACACGCTGGTGTACGTGCGGGGGCGGGGCATCGTGCTGAACGAGCCGTCCGTCGTGGCCCTGAATACGAACAATGGCCAGATCGTGGCGGTCGGCGTAGAGGCCAAACGGATGATCGGCCGGACACCGGGCAATATCGTGGCCGTCCGGCCGCTCAAGGATGGGGTCATCGCCGACTTCGACGTGACCGAGCGGATGCTGCGTTACTTCATCCAGAAGGTGCACAAGCGCAGCCACCTGGCCAAGCCGCGGGTGGTGGTCGCGGTGCCGAGCGGCATCACCGGGGTCGAGCAGAGCGCGGTCAAGGAGGCCGGCCACCAGGCGGGTGCCCGGCGGGTGTACATCATCGAGGAGCCGATGGCGGCCGCGATCGGGGCCGGGCTGCCGGTCAACGAGCCGACCGGCAACATGGTGGTGGACATCGGCGGCGGCACCACCGAGGTCGCCGTCATCTCGCTGGGCGGGATCGTCACCTCGCAGTCGATCCGGATCGGCGGCGACGAACTGGACCAGGCCATCATCAGCTTCGGCAAGAAGGAGTACTCGCTCATGCTGGGCGAGCGGACCGCCGAGGAGATCAAGATGGCGATCGGGTCCGCCTTCCCCTCGGCGGACGAGCCGCACGCCGAGATCCGGGGCCGGGACCTGGTCAGCGGGCTGCCGAAGACCATCGTCATCTCGGCCGAGGAGATCCGGCGCGCCATCGAGGAGCCGGTGGCGCTCATCGTCGACGCGGTCAAGACCACCCTCGACAAGTGCCCGCCGGAACTGGCCGGCGACGTGATGGACCGGGGGATCGCGCTCACCGGCGGCGGCGCGCTGCTGCGCGGGCTGGACGAGCGGCTGCGGGAAGAGACCGGCATGCCCATCCACATGGCCGACAACCCGCTTGATTCGGTCGTGCTTGGCACGGGCAAGTGCGTCGAGGACTTTGAGACCCTGCGGCAGGTACTGGTCCCGGAATCAAGGCGCTGACCAGGGGTAGCTGGCCAGCCGCGGTGGCGGCCTGGACGAGGGAGGCCTGGTGCACGACAGTCGGCGGACCCGCCTGGTGCTGGGTGCGCTGCTGATCGCTGCCCTGGCGCTGATCACGTTCGACGCCCGGGGCGGGGGTGGGCCGGTCGGCGCCCTGCGCTCGTTCGGCGGCACGGTATTCGGCGGCGCCGAGCGCGTGGTCGGCGTGGTGACCCGCCCGTTGACCTCATTCTTCGGCAACGTCAGCAGCGCGCCCGCGGCCCAGGCGAGGATCACCTCGCTGCAGGACGAGGTGATCCGGCTGCGGGTCGAGCTGAGCGAGGCCCGGCTCAGCCGGACCCAGGCCGCCCAGCTGCAGCAGCTGCTCACCCTGGCCGGGCGCGGCCGGTACCGGATCGTGGCCGCGAACGTGATCGCAGCGGCCACCGGGTTCTCCGATTCGGTCACCATCGACGCGGGCCGGGCCGACGGCATCAAGCCCAACGAGACGGTGCTGAACGGCAGCGGCCTGGTCGGCACGGTCACCTCGGCCACCGCGCACACCGCGACGGTGCTGCTCACCACCGACGCCACCGCCACGGTCGGGGTCCGGGTGGCCGGCACCGGGCAGATCGGGGCGGTCACCGGCACCGGCCCCGGCCGGGCCGACGGGCCGATGCTGCGGCTGCAGGTCTTCGACGCGAACGCCGTGCTCGGTGTGGGCCAGCAGCTGGTCACGTTCGGCTCGGTGCACGGCCAGCCGTACGTGCCCGGCGTGCCGGTCGGGGTGATCACCCAGGTGCTGGCCAGCGGCAACGCGCTCACCAAGGTCGCGCTGGTCCGGCCGTACGCCAACGAGAACGCGCTCGGCGTGGTCGGGGTGGTGATCGTCCCGCCCCGGGTCAACCCGCGTGACTCCGTGCTGCCGCCCCGGCCCGTCCCCAGCCCGGCGCTGAGCCCGGGCCGGACGCGCGCGCCCGGACCGACGGCCACGCCGACCACCGGAGGCTGAGGTGCGGCGGGCCGCCTTTACCGCGATAGCCGTGCTGGCCACGGTCGTGCTGCAGACCTCGGTGCTGGACCGGCTGCCGTTCCCTGGCGGCTTCCCGCCGGACCTGGTGCTGGTGCTGGTGGTCACGCTGGCGCTGGCCGGCGGCCCGCTGGCCGGCACTGTGATCGGGTTCGCGGCCGGGCTGGCGCTGGACATCGCACCGCCCGCGACCGGGCTGCTGGGGCTGGACGCCCTGGTGTTCTGCGCGGTCGGCTACGGCTGCGGCCTGCTGCGCGGGCCGATGGAGCGCTCCGCCTGGCTGCCGCTGCCGGTGATCGCGGCCGCGGCCACCGTGGGCGAGGTCCTGGCCGCGCTGGCCGGCCTGACCCTCGGCGACCCCGACATCAGCTGGCAGTCGATGCGGCAGGTCCTGCCGCCGGTCATCCTCTACGACATCCTGGCCTGCCCGTTCGTGCTGTACGCGGTCGTCAGGTTCAGCGGGTACGGCGGCTGGGCCACCGTGGGCACCGGTGAGCCGTCCCTGCTCACCGGCTCCGAACTGGCCGGTCTCCGGCTGCTCGGCGCACCCGCCGGGTTCGCCGGGCTGGCCGCGGCGGGCGCGTCCGTGCGGGACACCCGGAGCGGGCGCGAACCGCGCCTGCGGATGGCGGCCGGCCGGGGTTCGGACGGATGGATCGGCGGCCGCCGGCCGGCGCCCGGCCAGCCGGCCGGCGCCTGGGTACAGCGGCGGCATCCACTGCACCTGCGCCTCCGCGGCGGGGTGGCCGGATCGGCGGCCGGCGGCGGGGTTCGCGCAACCCCGGCCGCGGTCCCGGGCCGGCCGGTTCACCTGCGGCTGGGCAGTGCCCGCCGGGGCGACGGGAAGGTGGCCGGATCGCCGGGGCGGGGCCAGATCGGCCTGGCCGGGTTCGCCGGGCTGGGCCGGGCCGCCCGGCCGGGCAAGAACGCGTTCCGCGGGTCGCCCGGTCATGGCCAGGCCAGCACGGCTGGCTCCGGGCTGGCCGCGCCCCGGCCCGGCCAGGGCCACCGGCCTGGGTCACGGGCGTTCCGGGGCGGTCCGTCGGCCCTGGCCAGCACCGGCCGGGCCAGCCGGCCCGTGCGGCTGCGGCTGAAGACCCGGCGGCGGGACGGGGTGCTGGCTGGCGGCGTGCTCGGCCGCCGGACCCGCGGCACCAACGGCGGGAAGGGTGGCGGCGTGCCCGGGTCGGCTTTCCATGCCGGGCGCGGGGCGGGCGCACCGGGCGCATCCGGCGCGCTGCGGTCCGGCCGCGGTCGCGGCGCGGCGCCCCGGTTCCGCAGCGGGCGCCGCCTGTTCGGGTTCGGTGGCGGCGGCCTGCCCGGCGGCCGGCGCGGCTCCCAGCGGGGCAGTGCGCTGGCCCCGCGGCAGCCCCGTTTCGGGCGGAAAAGCCGGGGCGGGGCCGGCGGCCTGGGCGGGAAGAGCCGCCTGGGCGGGAGCCGCTTGGGCGGGGGCCTGCGCATCCGGGGCCGCCGCCCGGCACGGTGGGCGGCCGACCGCGAGCGGACAGGAGGGCAGCCATGATCCCGGCCGCGCGCCGGCGCCTGCTTGTCGTCTACGTGCTGGTCGCCGCGCTGCTCATCGCGCTCGGCGGCCGGCTCTGGTATCTGCAGGTCATGACCGGGGTGTCGTATGCCAGCGCGGCGGCGCAGGACCAGACAAGGACGGTCATCGTGCCGCCGGTGCGCGGCCGGATCCTGGACGACGTGGGCACGCCGCTGGTGAACAACAAGACCGCGCTGGTGGTGTCGGTGAACCGGGCCCTGGTCGCCCAGCAGAGCGACGGCGGCCCGTCCGAACTGCACCGGCTGGCCAAGCTGCTGAACATGAACTACAACCTGCTCCAGGAGCGGATCCGGCTGTGCGGGCCGACGGTGTCCCAGCCGTGCTGGCAGGGCTCGCCCTACCAGCCGATCCCGGTCGACCAGCAGGCGTCCGACACCGTCGCGCTGCAGATCATGGAGAGCCAGCGCCAGTTTCCCGGGGTGACCGCGCAGGTCCAGCCGGTGATCCACTACCAGCAGCCGTACGGCACCGCGGCCGCCCAGATGATCGGGTACCTGCAGCCGATCACCCCGCAGGAGGTGGCCCAGCGGCACCTGCCGGTGACCGGTTTCTCCGGGGTGGACCTGGTCGGCCAGGCCGGGCTGGAAGAGGAGTACGACCGGGAGCTGCGCGGCATCGCGGGCCAGCAGGTGCTGTCGGTCAACGCCGCGGGCGAGGTCACCACCATCCACCACCAGACCCCGGCGGTGCCCGGGGACACCCTGGTGACCAGCATCAACGCCCAGCTGCAGCAGATCACGCAGAACGACCTGCAGCAGGCCATCCTCAAGGCGCAGGCCGAGGGCAACCCCGGCGCCACCACCGGCGCGGCGGTGGTGATGACCACCCGGGGCCGGGTGCTCGCGCTGGCCAGCTACCCGACCTACAACCCCAGCATCTGGACCGGCGGTATCTCCACCCGCGAGTTCCGGGACCTGTTCGGGACCGCGCACGGGGAGCCGATCCTGGATCGCGCCACCCAGGGCGAGTACGCGCCCGGTTCCACCTGGAAAATCACCTCCACCGCGGCGGCGCTGGCGCACGGGTTCGCCCCGGCCGGGCCGTACGGCTGCCCGGGCGCGGTGAGCGTGGCCGGGCATGTCTTCAACAACTGGACCTCGTCCAACCTGGGGCCGATGTCGCTGCACGAGGCGCTGGTCATGTCCTGCGACACGGTCTTCTACCAGATCGCCTACCAGATGTGGCTGCGCGACAAGCCGCGCGCCGACGTGACCGCGGACCCGCACGCGCCGGTCCAGTGGATGCAGAAGATGGAGCTGGCGTTCGGGTTCGGCCGCAGCACCGGCATCGACCTGCCGGAGGAGTCGCCCGGCACGGTGCCCACCCGGCAGTGGCTCTACTACTACTGGAAGCAGTACAAGGACTACTGGTGCAAGCACGGCCGCCAGTTCGGCGGCTACATCCAGCAGATCGAGTACGACGACTGCCAGAGCGGCTACGTGTGGACGCCCGGCCAGGCGGTGAACGCCTCGATCGGGCAGGGTTACGTGACGGTCACCCCGCTCCAGCTGGCCCGGGCGTACGCGGCGCTGGCCAACGGCGGCACCCTGTACACCCCGCGGATCGGCGAGGCGCTGCTGTCCCCGTCCGGGAAGCTGGTCAGCCGGATCACCCCGCCGGTGGCGGGCCACCTGCCGGTGCCGCAGTGGGCCCAGGCCTACATCAAGGCCGCGCTCATCGACGTGGTCACCCAGGGCACGGCCGCGGGCGCGTTCGCCGGGTTCCCGCTGAGCAAGCTGCAGATCGCGGCCAAGACCGGTACCGCGGAAGTGGCGGGCGGCCAGGCCACCTCGGTGTTCGCCTCGTTCGCCCCGGCCAGCAACCCCAAGTACGTGGTGGTGGTGATGGTCCCCAAGTCCGGTGAGGGCGCGGACGTGTCCGCGCCGTGCGCCCGGCAGATCTGGGACAGCATCTACGGCCTGGAGGGCCACAAGGCCGTCTTCCCCGGCGGCCAGGCCCCGCGCAAGCTGCCCAGCATCGCGGGCAACGGCGCGATCGTGGCCCCGCCCGGCTACGCGGGGAGCGTGTGATGAGCTTCCTGCGGGCGGGCGGGCCCGGCTCCGGGCGGCTGGCCGGTTACCGCGGGCTGGCCCCGGTCCGGCCGCCGGTGGGCGGCAGCTCCGGCATCCGGTTCGGCGGATCACCGCTCCGGCCGCGCGGGCTGCGCCAGTGGGCGATGGCCAAGGACTCGCCGCTGCGGCACGTGGACTGGGTGCTGCTGATCGCGGTGCTGGCCCTGGCCCTCATCGGCACCCTGCTGGTCTGGTCGGCGACCCAGCCCGAGCTGGCCCAGGCGGGCCTCAACCCGCGTACCTACCTGGAGAAGCAGCTGCTCAACGTGGTCATCGGCCTGCTGCTCATGGTCGCCGCCAGCCTGGTCAACTACCGGCAGCTGCGCCTGTGCACGCCGCTGGTCTACATCGCCGCGTGCCTGGGCCTGCTGGTCGTGCTCAGCCCGCTCGGCACCACCGTCAACGGGGCCCACTCGTGGATCTCGCTGCCCGGTGGGTTCCAGATCGAGCCGTCGGAGTTCGCCAAGATCGGGATGATCCTCATGCTCGCCCTGATCCTCGGTGACCTGCGGGACCGGGTGCCGCGGCCGGGGCCGCGGGAGCTGGCGCTGGCGCTCGGGGCGGGCGCCGTGCCACTGGTGCTGGTCGTCCTCCAGCCCGACCTGGGGGTCACCATCTTGCTGCTGGTGCTGATGGTGGGGGTCATCTCGCTGTCCGGCCTCCGGCTGCGCTGGCTGGCCGGGCTGGGCGTGGCCGGGGTGCTTGGCGGCCTGGCCGCGTGGAGCATGCACCTGCTCAAGCCCTACCAGGTGCAGCGGCTGACCGCGTTCGTCAACCCGTCGGCCGACCCGCGCGGCACCGGTTACAGCGCCGCCCAGGCCAAGATCGCGATCGGCTCGGGCCGGATGTTCGGCCAGGGACTGTTCCACGGCCAGCTGGTGGCGGGCAACTTCGTGCCCGAGCAGCACACCGACTTCATCTTCTCGGTGGCGGGGGAGGAGCTTGGCTTCGTCGGTTCCATCACGATCATCGCGCTGCTGGCCATCGTGCTGGTCCGGGCGCTGCGGATCGCCGCCCGCGCGGACGACATGTTCGGCCTGCTGGCCGCGTCCGGGATCGCCATCTGGTTCGGGGTGCAGTCGTTCATCAACATCGGGATGACGATCGGCATCACCCCGGTCACCGGGCTGCCGCTGCCGTTCGTCTCCTACGGCGGCTCGGCCATGTTCGCCGACATGCTGGCCATCGGCGTGCTGCTCGCCATCCACCGCCGCCACCGCGTGTTCGACTGACCACCGGGCGCCCGGGCCCGGCTGACCGGCGCGGGCCGCCGGGCGGGCGCCGCCCCGCGCCGGGGCTGTCTCGGTAAGCTGTGGGGATGCCCGTCGAATCGGTCTACGCACGGCTGGAGCCGCTGCTCCCGCTGCTGCGCAAGCCGGTCCAGTACGTCGGTGGCGAAGTCAACTCGGTGGTGAAGGACTGGGACACGGCCGACGTCAGGTGGGCGCTGATGTACCCGGACGCCTACGAGGTGGGCATCGCCAACCAGGGCATCCAGATCCTCTACGAGGTGCTCAACGGCTGCGACGGGGTGCTCGCCGAGCGCACCTACAGCGTCTGGCCGGACGCCGAGGAGCTGCTGCGCGAGCACGGGATTCCGCAGTTCACCGTGGACGGGCACCGGCCGGTACGGGCGTTCGACGTGCTCGGGGTGAGCTTCGCCACCGAGCTTGGCTACACCAACCTGCTCACCGCGCTTGACCTGGCCGGCATCCCGCTGCTGGCCGCCGCCCGGGGCGAGGACGACCCGCTGGTGATCGCCGGCGGCCACGCCGCGTTCAACCCCGAGCCGATCGCCGACTTCTGTGACGGGGCGGTGCTCGGCGACGGCGAGCAGGCGGTACTGGCCATCACCGAGCTGATCAGGGAGTGGAAGCGGGCCGGGCGGCCCGGCGGCCGGGACGGCCTGCTGGCGGACCTGGCCGCCCGCGGCGGCGTGTACGTGCCGCGCTTCTACGACGTGGACTACCTGCCCGACGGGCGGATCCGCCGGGTGGCGCCGAACCGCCCCGGGGCCCCGTTCACCGTGGCCAAGCACACCGTGATGAACCTGGACGAGTGGCAGTACCCGCGCGCGCCGCTGGTACCGGTGGCCGAGTCGGTGCACGAGCGGTTCAGCGTGGAGATCTTCCGCGGCTGCACCCGGGGCTGCCGGTTCTGCCAGGCGGGCATGATCACCCGGCCGGTCCGGGAGCGGAGCATCACCACCATCGGGGACATGGTGGAGCGGGGACTGACGGCCAGCGGCTTTGACGAGGTGGGGCTGCTGTCGCTGTCCAGCGCCGACCACAGCGAGATCAACGAGATCGCCACCGGCCTGGCCGACCGCTACACGGGCACCAGCACCGGGCTGTCGCTGCCCTCCACCCGGGTGGACGCCTTCAACGTCACCCTGGCCAATGAGCTGAGCCGGAACGGCCGCCGGTCCGGGCTGACGTTCGCACCCGAGGGCGGCACGGAGCGGATGCGCAAGGTGATCAACAAGATGGTCACCGAGGACGACCTGATCCGCACCGTCACCACCGCCTACGCCAGCGGCTGGCGGCAGGTGAAGCTCTACTTCATGTGCGGCCTGCCCACCGAGACCGACGAGGACGTGCTGGCCATCGCCGGCCTGGCCGGCAAGGTCATCCAGGCCGGCCGGGCCGCCACCGGCCGCCGCGACATCCGCTGCACCGTGTCCATCGGCGGGTTCATCCCCAAGCCGCACACCCCGTTCCAGTGGGCCGCCCAATGTGACCAGGAAACGGTGGATGCCCGGCTCCGGGCCCTGGGCGGGGCGCTGCGCGCCAGCCCCGGCTACGGCCGGGCGGTCGGCTTCCGGTACCACGACGGCAAGCCCTCGATCATCGAGGGCCTGCTGTCCCGGGGCGACCGCCGGGTCGGCGCGGTGATCCTGGCCGCCTGGCGGGCCGGAGCCCGGTTCGACGGCTGGAGCGAGCACTTCTCGTTCGAGCGCTGGCACCGCGCCGCGGCCGGGGCGTTTGCCGCCCTGCCGGTCGATCTTGACTGGTACACCACCCGCGAGCGCGGCTACGACGAGGTCCTGCCCTGGGACCACCTGGACGCGGGCCTGGACCGTGACTGGCTGTGGCAGGACTGGCAGGACGCGGTGGATCCGGCCGGGGCCGGGGAGGTCGAGGACTGCCGGTGGACGCCCTGCTACGACTGCGGCGTCTGCCCGGCCATGGGCACCGAGATCCAGACCGGGCCGACCGGGGCCAGGCTGCTGCCGCTGACCGTGGTCGGAGCCGGGGCGGGTGAGCCGGCCGGAACCGGGGCGGGGGCCGGATGAGCGGCGCCGGCGCTCCCGCCACGCCGGGCCCAGGGCCGGCACCTGTCACCACTGTCCGCCTGATTGTCCGGTACGCTAAGAGAGGCAGGATGCGTTTCGCCAGTCACAGAGACATCGCGCGCGCCGTTGAACGGGGAGTTCGCCGGGCAGGTCTGCCCATCGCCTATTCCGCTGGTTTCACGCCGCACCCGAAGATCTCCTACGCTGGCGCCGCCCCCACCGGGACAGCGAGTGAGGCCGAGTACCTCGAGATCTCCCTCACCGAGGCGCGCGCCGCTTCCGACGTACGGGACCGGCTCGATGCGGCCCTGCCGGACGGGATAGATGTGATCGACGTGATCGAGGGCCAGGCCCTGGCCGGCCTCCGGCTGGAGGCGTCGCAGTGGGAGGTCGTCCTCCCCGGCGTCCAGCCGGCGGCCGCAGCCCTTGCGGCCGGGGAGTTCCTCGCCCGCGGCAGCCTGGAGGTCGACCGGCTCACCGCCAAGGGAAGCAGGCGGGTGGACGCCCGGGCGGCCGTGATCACCATCGAGACTGACCGGTCGGCCGGCTCACCGGCCCCCGGGAATGCGGTACTTCGAATGGTTGTTCGGCATGTAATGCCTGCCGTGCGGCCTGACGACATTCTGGCAGCGCTGCGCCAAGTGGCCGACCTCGCGCCGTCGTCACCAGCCCTGGTGACCCGGCTGGCGCAAGGGCCACTTCCGGCCGGGGCCGCCAGTGTCACCGCTGCTGCTGACGGGCACGCGCCCGGCGGCCAGGAGCACCCGTCCGGGACGGCGCCGCCGTCCGGCCGGGGTGGCACACCTGAACACATGACCGAGACAACGCGCCTCGGAGCGGAGCCGGCCCTGGTGGCCGGAGCGTTCCCGGCGGGCGCGTGCGACGAGTTCCCGCGCGGCGCGGGGGATCCACGGCGATCCGCCGCGCCCGGGAACCTGACGGGAGAATACCCGCATGCTCGAGATCGAGCTGAACGATGCAGAGCCCAGTGATGAGGGGCGCCGTGCCGCTCATCCGGCGGAGATAACTTCATCAGCCGGCCAGGCGCCGGCTGGAACCAGCCCCGCTGCGGGAACGCCCGCGGCCGGGGACGACCAGGCCCCAGCGGCCAAGAGCCGCCGCCGTCCCGCCCGCCGCCCGGCCGGGGCCGCAGACGCGGACACGGCCAGCGCGGCCGGCCCGGCTAGCGCGGCTGGCCAAGCTAGCGCGCCCGGCCCGGCCAGCGCCGATGCCCCCGAGCCGGCCACCGGCGCCGGGAAGACCACCCGGGCGGCCGGCAGCCGGTCGGGCACCAGGTCACGCAAGGCCGCCACGCCGGCCGCTGAGGGCGGCGCGGGGGACGCGCAGGCCAGCACGGCCGACAACGGTGCGGCCGGCCCGGCCGCCATCCGCTTCACCGGCCCGCCCGGTGCGCCTGCCGCCGGTGAGGCGCCGGCCACGGGCGGGGCAACGGCCAGCGACGGCGGCACCCGGGCGGGCGTCCCGTCGGTGACCTTCCAGCCGCCGCAGCTCATCTTCCAGCCGCCGCCTGTCGGCGAGGCGGGGGAGCGCACCCCGGACGGCGGGGAAGCCAGCGGCCGCGCCCGCGCGGCCGGGGACAGCGGCGCCCGCAAACGCCGCCCAGCGGGCTCTTCGGGCCCCGCCGAAGCTGGCGGCCAGGGACAGGCCGGCTCCGATGACGCCGAGCCGGACGGGCCGGCCCGGCGCCGCAGGCGCCGGGGCGGCCGCTCGCAGGGCCAGAACGGCGACACCGGCGAGAGCCAGGACGGCGGGCCGGCCGGACCGGAGGCCACGGCGGGCAAGGCCGGCAAGGCCGGCAAGGCCGGTGGCCGGACCGGTCCCGCCGAGGATGAGGGGTCAGCCGAATCCGCGGCCGGGGACGGCGAGGACGGCAGCCGCCGGCGCCGCCGCCGGCGGCGGCGCAGCAGCTCGCCCGACGCCGATCAGGCCGGGCCGGACGACCCGGAGAACACCGTCGTGCACGTGCGGCCGGGCCGTTCCGCCGATGACCCGGCCGGGGAAGTCCAGTCGGTCCGTGGCTCCACCCGGCTGGAGGCCAAGCGGCAGCGCCGCCGGGAGGGCCGCGACTCCGGCCGCCGCCGTCCGCCGATTATCACCGAGTCCGAATTCCTGGCCCGCCGGGAGGCGGTGGACCGGGTCATGGTGGTCCGGGAACGCGGCGACCGCACCCAGATCGGCGTGCTCGAGGACGGCGTGCTGGTCGAGCACTACGTGGACAAGGCGACCCACCAGTCGCTGGTGGGCAACGTGTACCTGGGCAAGGTGCAGAACGTGCTGCCCTCCATGGAGGCCGCGTTCGTCGACATCGGCAAGGGCCGCAACGCCGTTCTGTATGCCGGTGAGGTGAACTTCGACGCCAGCGGGCTTGAGGGCGAATCCAAGCGGATCGAGTCCGCGCTCAAATCCGGCCAGTCCGTGCTGGTGCAGGTGACCAAGGACCCGGTCGGCCATAAGGGCGCGCGGCTGACGAGTCAGGTGAGCCTGCCCGGGCGCTACCTGGTGTACGTGCCCTTCGGCTCGATGATGGGGATCAGCCGCAAGCTGCCCGACTCCGAGCGGACCCGGCTCAAGCAGATCCTCAAGCAGGTGATGCCCGAGGGCGCCGGGGTCATCGTCCGGACCGCGGCCGAGGGCGCGTCGGAGGAGGAACTGGCCCACGACGTCGCCCGGCTGTCGGCCCAGTGGGAGAGCATCGAGCGCAAATCCCAGACCGCGAACGCGCCCGAACTGCTCTACAGCGAGCCCGATCTCACCATCCGGGTGGTCAGGGACATCTTCAACGAGGACTTCAGCAAGCTGGTGGTCGCCGGTGACGAGGGCTGGGATCTGGTGGACGAGTACGTCCGCTACGTCGCCCCGCACCTGGCCGAAAGGCTCGACCACTGGGTCGCTGAGGAGGACGCTTTCGCGCATTACCGGGTGGACGAGCAGCTCACCAAGGCGCTCGACCGCAAGGTGTGGCTGCCCAGCGGCGGCTCGCTGGTGATCGACACCACCGAGGCGATGACCGTGGTAGACGTCAACACCGGCAAGTTCACCGGCCAGGGCGGCAACCTGGAGGAGACGGTCACCCGCAACAACCTGGAAGCCGCCGAGGAGATCGTCCGGCAGCTCAGGCTGCGGGACGTCGGTGGCATCATCGTCATCGACTTCATCGACATGGTGCTGGAGAGCAACCGGGAACTGGTCCTGCGGCGGCTGCTGGAATGCCTGGCCCGGGACCGGACCAAGCACCAGGTGGCCGAGGTGACCTCCCTCGGGCTGGTGCAGATGACCCGTAAGCGGGTCGGCTCCGGGCTGCTGGAAGCCTTCTCCGAGCCCTGTGAATGCTGCAACGGGCGCGGGCTGATCGTCTCCCTCGACCTGGTCGAGCGCAACGGCGGTCACCGCGGCCGCGGCGACGGCCGGGCCGCCAAGGACGGCCGTTCGGGCAAGGACGGCCGGTCCGGCAAGGACGACAAGAGCGACAAGAACGGCAAGCAGCCGGGCGGGCGCGGCGGGCAGTCCGGGTCACGCCGGGGCCGGGGCGCGGCCGAGGACACCGGCGCGGCTGACGACACCGGCGCGGCCGACGACACCGGCGCGGCCGACGACACCGGCCCGGCCGGGGACGCCGGCCCGGCCGATGAGATCGCCGGTGAGGCCGGGGACGGCGGC
>DATDGI010000355.1:0-2925 GCA_036522155.1 Streptosporangiaceae bacterium | reverse complement strand
AGGCACAGCGACATAGTGCTCAATCAATACCAGGTCGGCCTGACGGGTAAGGCCAAGGAGCCCGCCGCGAAGGTCGATACATGCGGGGAGTCCACCTGCACGTGCCCACGCCAGAGGCCGCCCTGTCAGCGATGTAACACCGCTGCAATCGAGCACGTCTGGCTAACGGGCGCTCAGGCTAGGGCGCGACCGAGGAGGTGCCGGTTCTTGTCCACAGACCCGGGCAGCACGGTGAAGTGCACCTGCCCGTCGTCATCGACAGCCACCACCCGGACGACCGCCTGGGCCTGACGGTTACCGGCGACCAGCATTAGCCCGGGACGGACCTTGCCTGGATCCCGGGCCTCGCTGAGCGTGGACCAGCCGAGTCCCTCATCGTCTTCGTCATTGAGGTCGGCTGCCAGGTCGATGCGCGGTTCCATCAGATCTCCTTCACTACCCAGGTTACGCGTCGTGGTAGGCATTCGGCATGACCTGATGCGGGCAACTGACAAGCCACTGCACGCCGTCCTCAAGGTCATCGAAGCTCACGGTTTAGTGATGCGGGTTGCGGCCGGTCGGCTCGAGCCGCATCCCGGATGGCCGTAGCACTCTGAGATGGCCCCACTGTTCTCCTTTGATGTGGCCCCACCGGGAGTAGTGCGGGGGCGGTGGTTCTCTTTTGATCTGGCCCCGTCGGGTGGGTGTGGCTGGCGACACGCCGGGCGTGTTGCGGGACATTTGCGCTGATTGGGCTGATCGTGGCTGTGTCGGGTGTTCCTCCTGGTCAGGTGGGGCGGGATGGAGCGGAGAGTGGAGCTGTTCGCGGCGATCCGCTTTGACTGGCAACGGCACCGGATGCCGGTCCGGGCGCTGGCGCGGAAGTATGACGTGCACCGCCGCACGGTGCGGCAGGCGATCGCCTCGCCGGTGCCGCCGGATCGCAAGGTCCCGGAGCGGGCTGCGCCAGTCCGCGAGGCGGTGGCGGGATGGATCGATGAGATGCTGCGGGAGGACCTGGCCGCGCCGCGCAAGCAGCGGCATACCGCCCGGCGGGTCTTCGAGCGGCTGGCTGAGGAGCACGGCGCACAGGTGTCGTATTCCTATGTGGCCAAGTACGTGGCGCGCCGCCGGGCCGAGATCACCGCGCAGGACCAGGACGGCGCGGAGGGCCTGGACGGGTTCGTGCCGCAGGCCCGGGAGCCGGGGGCCGAGGCCGAGGTCGACTTCGGCGACGTGACGGTCGAGCTGGGCGGGCAGCTGGCGCGGTGTTTCATGTTCGCCTTCCGGCTGTCGTATTCGGGCAGGGCCTGTCACCGCGTATTCGCCAGCCAGGCGCAGGAGGCGTTCCTGGAGGGACACGTGGCCGCGTTCGAGGCTGCCGGCGGGATGCCGTTCCGGCAGATCCGGTACGACAATCTCTCCCCGGCGGTGGCCAAGGTGCTGGCCGGCCGCAGCCGCACCGAGACCGCCCGGTGGCTGTCGTTCCGGTCGTTCTACGGGTTCGAGGCGTTCTACTGCCAGCCCGGCACCGAGGGCGCGCATGAGAAGGGCGGGATCGAGGGGGAGATCGGCCGGTTCCGCCGCCGCTGGTTCGTGCCGGTGCCGCGGGCCGGGTCGCTGGCGGAGCTGAACGCCTGGCTGGCCGCGGCTGATGCTGCCGAGGACGCTCGCCATGTCGCGGGCCGGGCGGCAACCGTCGGGCAGGACTTCGCCGCCGAGCGGGGCCTGCTGCTGCCGCTGCCGCCCGAGTCGTTCGCGACCGCCGCGGTCCTGTGGCCGCGGGTGGACCGGTATGCCCGGATCAGCGTGGGGAAATGCCGTTATTCGGTGCCTGCCCGGCTGATCGGTTCCCGGGTCCGGGTGATGCTGTCGGCCAACGAGCTACGCGTTTTGGACGGGCCGAAGGTGGCCGCGGTGCACCCGCGGCTGATCGCGGCCGGGGATGAGCACCTGGAGCTGGATCACTACCTGGAGATCCTGGTCCGCAAGCCCGGGGCGCTGCCCGGGTCGGCGGCCCTGGCCCAGGCCCGCACGGCCGGGGTGTTCACCAGCGCCCATGAGGCGTTCTGGGCCGCGGCGCGGGCCCGGCACGGCGACGGGGCCGGGACCCGGGCGCTGATCGAGGTGCTGCTGCTGCACCGCCGGATGCCCGCCGCGCAGGTGATCGCCGGGATGACCGCGGCGCTGGCGGCGGGCAGCTGCGCCCCGGACGTGGTCGCAGTCGAGGCGCGCAAGCATGCCGTCCCGGCCGCGGGCCCGGGGCCGGCTGCGTGGCCCGCGATGCGGCCGCGGCCCTCGCGGGCGGCGGTCATCACCTTGCCGGCCCGGCGGGACCCGCTGCCGCCGGACGCCCGCCCGGCGCCGTCGGTGGCCGCCTACGACCAGCTGCTCACCGGACGAGAAGGAAGTGCGTGATGGCCCGGGCCGCGACACGAGATGAGCTGACCGACACCGCCGCCGACGCCGCGATCGACCAGGCCTGCCGGATCTTGCGGCTGCCGACCATCCGGGACCGGCACGGCGAGGTCGCCGCCGCCGCTACCCGCCAGCAGGCCAGCTACAAAGGCTTCCTGGTCGAGCTGCTCTCGCTGGAATGCGATGACCGGGAACAGCGGCGCAAGGCCCGGCTGGTCCGCGAGGCCGCCTTCCCCCGGCCCAAACGGCTGGAGGACTTCGACTACGCCGCCAACCCCAACGTGCCCGCCGCGCTGATCGCCACCTTGGCCAGGGGCGTCTGGGTGGCCGCCGGGCAGCCGTGCTGCCTGATCGGCGACTCGGGCACCGGCAAGTCCCACCTGCTGATCGGGCTGGGCACCGCCGCCGCCGAGAACGGCTACCGGGTGAAATACACCACTGCCGCCGCGCTGGTCAACGAGCTCGTCGAGGCCGCCGACGACAAGACCCTGTCCCGCACCATCGCCCGCTACGGCCGGGTCGACCTTT
>DATDGI010000354.1:0-9732 GCA_036522155.1 Streptosporangiaceae bacterium | reverse complement strand
CAACTCCTTCGGTTTCGGCGGGCACAACGTCTGCCTGGCCTTCACCGCCGCCTAGCCACGCTCCCAGTGATCGTCAGGAGACGTCCGTGACCGTACTCGATAGCGGGACCAAGACCGGCCAGGCCCCCGCGGCCGGGCCGGCCGCTGCCAACGGGCAGCCCAGCCGGCCGGCCAGCATCAGCCGGGATCCGGAGGCACGGCTGGCCGCCCTGTTCGACCCGGGCACGCTGCGCCTGCTCACCCCGCACGACGACAGCGGCGCGCTGGCCGCCACCGGGGAGATCGAAGGGGTGCTGGCGATGGCCTTCGCCAGCGACCCGCGGGTGCAGGGCGGCGCGATGGGGAGCGCGGGCTGCGCCGCGATCGTGGCCGCCTACGACGAGGCCATCGCGCACGGCGCGCCGGTGATCGGGCTGTGGCACTCCGGCGGCGCTCGGCTGCGGGAGGGCGTGGAGAGCCTGCACGCCGTCGGGACGGTGTTCGCGGCCATGACCCGCGCCTCCGGCGTGGTGCCCCAGATCTCGGTGGTGCTCGGCCCCGCCGCCGGCGGCGCCGCCTACGGCCCGGCCCTGACCGACGTGGTGATCCTGTCCGAGCAGGGGCGGATCTTCGTCACCGGCCCGGACGTGGTGCGCAGCGTGACCGGCGAGGACGTGGACATGGCGCGGCTCGGCGGCCCGGAACCACACAGCCGCCGGTCCGGCGTGGTGCATGTGGTGGCCCCGTCCGACGCCGAGGCGCTGGCCCGGGCGCGGGAACTGACGGCCCTGTTCGGCCGGCAGGGCGAGATTGACCTGGACCAGGTCCAGCTCGACACGGTGCAGGCCGAGACGCTGTACCTGGAGTCGGGCGGCCGGGCCGGGCCGGACAGCCTGGCCTCCTATCTGCCGGAATCGCGCCGCCGGGCCTACGACGTGAAGCCGCTGCTGGCCGGGCTGCTCGACCAGCCGGGCTTCGAACTGCACGCGCGGTGGGCGCCCAACGTGGTGACCATGCTGGGCCGGCTGGCGGGCCGGACGGTGGGCGTCATCGCCAACAACCCGCTCCGGCTCGGCGGCTGCCTGGACGCTACCTCGGCCGAGAAGGCGGCCCGGTTCGTGCGCATGTGCGACGCGTTCGGCGTGCCCCTGGTCGTGGTGGTGGACGTGCCCGGGTACCTGCCCGGCGTCGGGCAGGAGTGGGACGGCGTCGTCCGGCGCGGCGCCAAGCTGCTGCACGCGTTCGCCGAGGCGACCGTGCCCCGGGTGACGCTGGTGACCCGCAAGAGCTACGGTGGCGCCTATATCGCGATGAACTCCCGCGCGCTCGGCGCCACCAAGGTTTTCGCCTGGCCGGGGGCCGAGATCGCGGTGATGGGGGCGGTGGCGGCGATCCGGATCCTGCACCGCCGCACCCTGGCGGACGTCCCGCCCGAGAAACTGCACGAGGTGGAGGCGGAACTGGCCGCCGAGCACGAGCAGGAAGCCGGCGGGCTCGCCCGCGCCCAGGCACTCGGCGTGGTGGATGAGATCATCGAGCCGAGCCGGACCCGGGAAGCGATCGCCCGCGCCATCGCCGAGGCCCCGCAGGCCCGCGGCGCCCACGGCAACATCCCCCTCTGACCCGGCCCCCGCCCACGGCAACATCACCTCTGACCCGCCCCCGCCCGCGGGCTGGGTCAAGGCCGAGCTCAGGCAGCTTGCTGGGCGGCGGGGAGGCGGGACCAGGCGGCGAAGACAATGTCCCAGAAGCCGGGGACGTCGATGGACATGGCCACCTGGGCGTTGCACCGCTCCGCGGGCGCGTGGAAGTCGGTGACGGTCATGCCGGTGGTCCACCGGCCCCGGGTTTCCACTTCGACCCGTGCGGGCCGGCAGCCGAACAGCCCGGGCTCCGCGACCAGCGCCAGTGCGCACACGTCGTGCACGGCCGGGCTGTGGCCCGCCCGGCCGCCCGGGCCGGGGCCGCTGTCACCGGTCTCGCCCGCGCCTGCCGCGGTCTCGGCGGCACGGTAGCCGCCGAGGCCGGGCAGCAGCAGGTCACTGCCGAGCCGGCCGAGCCCGGCCATCCGCGCCCTGACCGCCTCGTCCGCCCTCGCCTGCAAGGTGACGTCAAGCCCGGTCATGGTCACCTGCCAGCCCGCCGCGAACACGATCTCGGCCGCCTCCGGGTCAGTGGCGATGTTGAACTCGGCGGCCGGGGTGACGTTCCCGTGGCCCGCCGACCCGCCCATGATCACAAAGCCGGCCACCTGGCTGGCCAGCGCCGGGTGCCGCCGCAGCGCGAGCGCGATGTTGGTCAGCGGCCCGGTGGCGATCAGGGTGATCTCTCCCGGGGCCGCGCCGACGGTCTCGATCATCAGGTCGATGGCGTGCGCGGCCACCGGCGAGCGGCCGGGCGGTGGCAGCCGGGCCTTCCCCAGCCCGGATTCGCCGTGCACCGAGCGCGCGTCGACCAGGGGCTGCAGCAGCGGGCCCGGGCTGCCCGCCGCGACCGGCACATCCGGGCGGCCGGCCAGTTCCAGCACGCTGAGGGCGTTGACGGTGGTCCGCGGCAGGGACACGTTGCCGGCCACGGTGGTCACCGCGCGCAGATCGAGGCCCGGGTGCCCGCAGGCGAACGCGATCGCCAGCGCGTCGTCGATCCCCGGGTCGCAGTCCAGCAGGATCCTCCGTGGACCGGTGCCGGCCGCCACCTCATTCACAGACGGCAGGCTACCGCCGCCCCGCCATCCGCCCGCCGTCACCTGAATGTAAAGAAGCAGCAAACCCAGCGGGCTGGCAATGTGACCGCAGTTATCGGACACTGAACAGATGCGGCTGCTTGAACGGGAGTCGCCGCTCGCCACGCTGGCCACGTACGCGCAGGAGGCCGACCGGGGTGCGGGGCGGCTGGTGCTGATCGCCGGGGAGGCGGGCGTCGGCAAGTCGGCGCTGGTCGAGCAGTTCGCGGCGCAGTCACGCCGCACCCGCTGGCTGTGGGGGGCGTGCGACGGCCTGTTCACCCCCCGCCCGCTCGGCCCGCTGTTCGACCTGGCCGACGACCTCGGCGGTGACCTGCTGGCGCTGTGCCGGGCCCAGGCCCCGCGGGAGGAACTGTTCCGCGCCCTGCTGCGCGAGGTCACCGAACCCGGGCCGGTCACCGTGGTGGTGGAGGACATCCACTGGGCGGACGAGGCCACCCTGGACCTGCTTCGGTTCCTGGGCCGGCGGATCAGGAACAGCGCCGTCATGATCATCGCCACCTACCGGGACGACGAACTGGCCGCCGGTGACGCGCTGCTGACCGCGCTGGGCGAGCTCAGCCGCCAGGCCTCCACCCGGCGGATCGAGGTGGCACCGCTGTCCGAGGGCGCCGTGGCCGACCTGGCCGCCGCGAGCGGCCTGGACGCGGCCGAGCTGTACCGGCTGACCGGCGGCAACCCGTTCTACGTGACCGAAGTGGTGGCGGCCGGCCTGCACCAGGTCCCGGCGGCGGCCCGGGACGCGACGCTGGCCCGAGCCGCCGGGCTGAGCGGCCCGGCCCGGCAGGTGCTGGAAGCCGCCGCCCTGACCGGCGCCCGGTGTGAGCCGGAACTGCTGGAAGCCGCGGTCGGCTGCCCACCGGACGCGGTCGCCGAGGCAGTCGGCTCCGGCCTGCTGGTGGACGAGGGCGGAGGGCTGAAGTTCCGTCACGAGATCGCCCGGCTGGCGGTGGAGCAGTCGATCGGCCCACGCCGGCTCGGCGGCATCCACGCCCGCATCCTGGCCGCGCTCCAGGCGGCCGGCTGTGCCGACGATGCGCGGCTGGCTTTTCACGCCGAGGGCGCGGGGGATGCCGCGGCCGTCATGCGGTACGCCCCGGCCGCGGCGGCGCGGGCCGCCAGCCTGGCCTCCCACCGCGAAGCCGCAGCCCAGTTCAGCCGGGCTATCCGGTTCGCTGATGGGGCGGACGTGGCGACCATGGCCGGGCTGTACGACGGCCTGGCACGGGAATGCTCACTGATCGACCGCTGGCTGGACGCCATTGACGCTGGGCAGCGGGCGCTGGACCTGTGGCGCCAGGCCGGTGACCGGCGGCGGGAGGGTGCCACCCTGCTCCAGCTGTCCCTTGCCATGTGGCGGCTGTGCCGCGGCCAGGAGATGGCCGCGGCGATCGGGTCCGCGCTGGCCGTCCTGGAACCGCTTGGCCCGGGCGTGGAGCTGGCCATGGCGTACCGCCTTGAGGCGAACCTGCGGATGGACGAGGGGGATATCGCCGGCGCAGCCGAGCTGGCCCGCCGGTCCCAGGCCATGGCGGCCCGGCTGGACGCGCCCGCGGTGCTCAGCGACGCGCTGAACACCGAAGGCGAAGCCGAGTTCCTGGCCGGCGGTGAGGGGACGGGCCTCGTGCGGCAGGCGCTGGAGGTCGCGCTGGCGGCAGGGCTGGAGCAGCAGGCCGGCCGGGCGTACGCCAACCTGCAGGCTCTCCACAACGTGCGGCGGGAGTTCAGCGAGGCCGAACGGGTGTATGCCGAGGGTGTCGCCTACGCCGACGACCATGACATCGGCACGTACGGGTACTGCGTGCGCGGCCAGCAGGCCAGCGTGCTGGAAAGGACCGGCCGCTGGGACGAGGCGGCCGCGCTCTGCACGGACGTGCTCGGCCTGGTGGGGGTCTCCCCTGTCAACCGGCTCAATCCGGTGATCACTCTGGGCAGGCTCCGGGCCCGCCGCGCCGAGCCGGGCGTGTGGGACCGCCTGGACGAAGCGATCCGGTCGGCCGAGGGGGTCGCCGAGCCGGAATGGATCACGGCGGCGCGGCTGGCCCGGGCCGAGGCGCACTGGCTCGCCGGGGACCAGGCCGCGGCGGCGCACGAGGCCGAGCAGGCAGCCGGCGAGGCCGCTGGCTGCGACGCCTGGCGGCGGGGAGAGATCGGCACCTGGCTGTGGCGGACCGGAGCGGCGGGATCCGCCGCGCCCAGCCGGCCAGCCGCCCGAGAGTACGCCGAGCCGTACCGGCTGCAGGCCGAAGGCCACTGGGAGAAGGCCGTCCAGCTCTGGAGCGACCTGGGCTGCCCGTACGAGGCCGCGCTGGTCAGATACGACACCGCGGACGAAACGGCGCTGCGGGACGCCCTTCGGATCTTCACCGATCTTGGCGCCGTGCCCGCCGCGCAGCTCACCCGGCAGAAGATGCGCGGGCTCGGCATCGCGTCGATCCCGGCCGGGCCGCGCAGCACGACCCGGGCGGATCCGCTCGGGCTGACCCGCCGTGAGCGGGAGGTGCTGAGCCTGATCTGCGCGGGGCTGACCAACGCCGAGATCGCGTCGCGGCTGTTCGTCTCGGCCAAGACCGTCGATCATCACGTGTCCGCGGTGCTGGCGAAGCTGAACGTGCCCAGCCGGAATGCGGCTGCCGAGCAGGCGGCCCGGCTCGCGCTGGCCGGCGTAACCGAAACCTAGGGAGCGCCGCCCGGAATCTGGGGAACCAGGGTCGCAAGCTGGGGGTCAGCTCCCGATCCGCCGCCCGGGCCTGCCGCCGTACGGTCGTCTCGAACCGGACATCCGAGCCGAGGGAGACCGTCATGAACATCCAGAACATCCGCCGGGCCGTGGGCGTCCTGGCCGGGCTGGCCGCAGCCCTGCTGGCCGTCATCGCCGCCCCCGCCGCCGCGTTCGCGGTGGCCCACCCGCCCCGATGGGCGACAGCACCAACGTGTATACGCTCCCGCCGCAGGTCCACACCGTGGTCGTGGGCGGAATGCCGGGCTGGCAGACCGCCCTGATCGCCGCCGGCGCCGCGCTGGTCGCCGCCACGGCCGCGGTGCTGCTCGACCGGATGCGGGCCAGCCAGCGCAGGCCGGCCACGTCCGCCGCCTGAGCCAGCCGCGCCTGAACCGGTACACGACAACCAGGAGGAGCAGGTCATGGCACGTTTCATGGACTTCCACGACGACCTGAAGCTGCCCGCCGAAGCCATAGCGCAGATCGCCGGCGACGCCCGCCAGGGCAAGGCCGACCAGTTCGGTGTGCGCCAGATCGAGCTGTACCACAACCCGGAAGGCAAGGTGTACTGCCTGCTCGACGGGCCGGACGAGACCGCTATCCGCAATCATCACGCCGCACTGGGTGTGGCGTGCGGCGATGTACACGAGGTGGACAGCCTGGCCTGATCAGGGGGGCGTGCTGGCCGTTCCCGCTGCGGCGCCGCAGCGCGGGGCGGCCAGTGCCGTGCCCGGCGGCGTCAGCCGGTGGCGTGCAGCCAGCGGACCGGGGCGCCGTCGCTGGCGCACCGGAACGGCTCCAGTTCGTCGTCCCAGGGCTGGCCGAGCAGCCGGGCGATCTCGTCCGCCAGGCTGCTGGGCTGATCCGGGGCCGGGCCGAGCGCGCCGAGCCGGGGCCGGGCGACCACCCCGGACGCGGCGGCCGACGCCACCGTCATCGCTGCCCGGAGCCGGCTTTCCGGTACCACGATGTCGCCGTTGGCCATGGTGACCGCCGAGAACAGCCCCAGGCTGGGCGTGTAGCTGTAGCGGACCGCGTCACAGCCCGGGCTGGCTTCCTCGGTGACCTCGAATCGCAGCCGGTTCCAGCCGGCCAGCGCCGACGCGATGGCACCCGACGTGCCGGGCCGCGCCTGCCAGCTGAGCTCGGCGCGGACCATCCCCGGCGCGGCGGCCTGATTCACCCACGCCAGATCGACGGTCATGCCTACAACCCCCGCCACTGCCCACTCAACGTGCGGGCACAGCGCCGGGGGCGCGGAATGAACCTGCAGCACGCCACGAACAGACACCCGGGCCTCCCCTGCGAAACGGATCGAGGTGCGTCTTCCCCAACGACCTCGGCTCCGTGCGCCGGTGGTCCGGCTGCGCGGCGGTGCCGGCAGTTCTCTGCTTCGTATTGTGCCTCATCGTGCCGGGCCGGCACCAGCACTTACCCCGTGTCGCCTCGGCGTGATGTAGTGGGCGGGTGCCTACCCGCACGGGCCGCACGGCCGCCGCCGGCGTCACCCCCCATCTGGCCGAACGCGACATCGCGGGCATGCTGTTCACCGCCGACATGTACGGGGTGCAGCTCGACCAGTTAGCCGGGGTGCTGGGAGTGGGCGAGCCGCGGGCCCGGGCCATCACCGCCGGGTGGCGGCGTGCCCGGTACGCCGAGTCGGCCCGGATCGGCCCCGGCCCGGCCTGGGTGTGGCTGACCCGGCCCGGGCTGGCCGCCTGCGGCCTGCGGTTCCCCGCCACCCCGCCGGCCCTGTCCCGGCTGGCGCACCTGCGGGCGGTGACCTCGGTCCGGCTCGCGCTGGAAGCCACCGCCAGCTACCGGGCCGCGGGTGCGTTCTGGCGCAGCGAGCGCAGGCTGCGGGCCCGGATGGGCGGCCGGGTCGGCTTACCGGACCATCTCCCGGACGCGGAGATTCACTGGCCGGACGGCGCGCCGGTCGGCTGGGCCGGCGAATGCTGGGCGGTCGAGGCCGAGCTGACCCGCAAGACGCTGGCCAGGACGGCCGCGATCATGCGGGAGATCCTGACCAGGACCGGGGACTACGGCTGCCCCGCGGCCCAGGCCCGCGAGCCCGGACGGCCGCCGCGGCACGCCCGGGTGCTGTACCTGTGCTCACCCGCGGCCCGGCCGGTGGTGACCAGGGCCCGGGCGCAGGTGGGCGCGCTGGCCGAGCGGGTGGAGATCCGCGACCTGCCGCCCGGGGCGGCCCTGCCCGGGGGTGCCCGGTGATCCGCCGCTACCTGGGGCTGGCCGTCCTGCTGACCGGCCTGCGCCTGCTCGGCCGGCTGATCCTGCTGCTGGCCGGGCTCGCGGCCGTGCTGGCGGCGGCGCCGGTGTCGATGGTGGCGGTGGCCGCGCTGGTGGCCGCCTGGCTGGCGGGCTGGCCACCGGCCCGGCTCTACCGGGCGGCGCTGTGGTGCCTGCCGATGGTGGCGGTGTGGCTGGCCGCGACCGCCGCCGCCGCCCGGTCCTGGCCACGGGTGGCGGCCGCCCCGTACCTGGCCTGGCTGGCCATGTGGCACCAGGCGGCCGCCGGTTCGGTCGCCCTGGCCGCGGTGACCATCGCCCCGGTGGCCGTGCCGCTCGGCCTGGTGGCGGGCGGGCTCGCGTGGTCGCGGCGGATCTATGCGATGCAGACCGGTGCGGGCGGGCTCTCCCTTACCGCCCCGGTGGCGTTCGACCGCCGCCAGTGGCGGCACCAGGTCCGGGCCGCCCGGGCCAGGATCGCCGCGCCCGGTGCGGTCCCGCTGCTGTCCCGCCGGGGCGCGGTGGTGGCGGGCGCGGTCATCCGCACGGTCGGGCACCGGTCACCGGCCCTGGCCGCGCTCCCCTACCAGCGGCTCCGGTCACATCAGGTGGTGATCGGCACGACCGGGACCGGCAAGACCACCTTGCTGCTAAGGCTGTGGGCCGGTTTCCTCGCCCGTGGCCTGCAGCGGCACGCCGCTGGCGAGGGCCAGCGGCCGCTGCTGGTGGTGCTGGACTGCAAGGGCGGGGCCGACTCCCGGCGGGTGGCCGACCGGGCCCGCCGGGTGCTGCGCGAGGCCGGGGCCCGGTCCACCGCCATCTGGCCGGACGAGGCCACGCTGTCCCTGTGGGCGCTGCCGCCGCAGCAGCTCACCACCACGCTGGTGGACATGATCGAGCACGGGAGCGGCGGCGCGGCCTACTACACCGACGTGATGGAGGCGGTGGTGGCGCTGGCGGTCGGTGCCCCGGCCGGGCCGCCGGCCAGCACCGCCGAGTTCCTCGCCCGGCTGGACGCGGGCTGGCTGACCGCGGCCTACGCGGCCGGGCGCGCCGGGGACGCGGCCCTGCTGCGCTCGGCCGCGGGGCACATCGGCGACATCGCCCTGCGGTTCCGCACGCTATTCCGCCGCCTCGGCGGCGGCCTGGACGGCCCGGGCGGGTTCGGCGACGCCGACGTCTGGTACTGCATCCTGGAAGGCACGTCCGAGATCGCGGTGGCCGAAGCCCAGGCGCGGGCCCTAGTCGACCTGCTGGCCAGCTTCGCCGCCCACGGCCGCGGCCAGGACCGGGACATCCTGCTGGCGGTGGACGAGTTCAGCGCCGTGTCGCGGCGGCTGCCGATCTGGCAGCTCTACGAACGGGCCCGGTCCCTCGGCCTGGCCGTGCAGGTCTCGGCCCAATCCTGGCCGGGCCTGGCCGCCCGGGAGGACGAGCGGTACCGGATCGCGTCCACCGCCGACGGCGGGATCTGGCTGCTGCGCACCCCGCACCCCGAGCCGGTGACCGGGCTGGCGGGCAGCCGGCCGGTGGCCGACACCTCACGCCGGCTGCGGCGGGTGCCGGTGTGGAGCCGGCAGGGCATGTCCCGGATGCGGCTGGCGCCGGTGGCCGATCCGGCCCTCATCCGCTCCCTGGGGGTCGGCCAGGCGGCCTACATCTACCGGGGCGGCGTTACTTTCGTCCAGGTCAAGCGGCTGATCGCGGCTCCGGCCGCGGTCACGGGGGCACGGGCCGCCGATCGCACGCCGGGGGCGGCCCGCCCGGCCGCGGCCATGGCCGGCCAGCCCGCCGGGCGGGGCGCCGGGGACGGCCCGGCCCGTCCGCCGGACGCCGGCCCGCTGCTCGATGAGGCGTTCGGGGGTGAGCACGGATGAGCCGGCCACGCGGCCCCGGCCCGTTCGCCACCCTGGGGTTACCAGCGCAGGCCGGGCTCGGCGACGACGAGGTGCGGGCGGCCTGGCGGCGGGTCGCGGCGGCCACCCATCCCGACCGCGCCGATGGCGGCGACCCGGCCCGGTTCGCGGCGGCCGCGGCC
>DATDGI010000353.1:0-7629 GCA_036522155.1 Streptosporangiaceae bacterium | reverse complement strand
CGGTGCCGCCGATGGCACCTGGATCGAGGACAAGGGCGCCGCGCTGGCCGTCCACACCCGCCGCGCCGCCGACCCGGCGGCCGCGCTCGCCGCCGTGGCCGGCCCGTTGGCCGCGCTCGCCGACGGCACCGGGCTGCTGCTCGAACCGGGCCGGCTGGTGCTGGAATTGCGCCCGCCTGGCACGGACAAGGGGACTGCGCTGAAAGACCTGGCGGCCGAACGGCGCTGCGGCGCGATCCTGTTCGCCGGCGACGACCTGGGCGACCTGGCGGCCTTCGCCGCCGTGCGTGACCTGCGCCGCTCCGGGCACCCGGGCCTGACCGTGTGCAGCGCGTCGGCGGAGGTGACCGAGCTGGCGGCCGGGGCCGACCTGGTGGTGGACGGGCCGGGCCAGGTCGCCGCCCTGCTGGCGGCGCTGGCCGATGCCCTCAGCGGTTCACCGCGGCCAGTTCGCTGACCTGGTCGGCGAACCACTCCTGGGGTGGCGCGGCGGCGCTCGCCGTGGCTAGCAGGGCACTCCGCCGCAGGCGTTCGGCATCTGGCATGGTCAGGGCCTCGTGCAGGGCCCGCGCCGTTTCGGTGACGTCGTACGGGTTGACCAGCAGCGCCCCGGCGGCGAGTTCGGCGGCCGCGCCCGCCTCCCGCGACAGCACCAGCGCGCAGCCGCGCTCGGACAGCAGCGGGCCTTCCTTGGCGACCAGGTTCATGCCGTCCCTGATCGGGTTGACCAGCAGCACGTCGGCCAGCCGGTAGGCGGCCAGCGAACGCGGATAGTCGTCGTTGACCTGCAGGATCAGCGGGTTCCAGTCGTCGGTGGCGAACTCGTAGGTGATCTCCCTGGCCAGCCGCTGCACCTGGGCGGTGTACTCGCGGTACTCGGGCAGGTCGTGGCGGGAAGGATAGGCGAACGCCAGGTGGGTCACCCGGCCGCGCCACTGCGGATAGCTGGCCAGCAGCTCCCGGTAGGCGGCCAGGCCGCGGACGATGTTCTTGGACAGCTCGGTGCGGTCGATCCGGACGATCAGTTTCCGGCCGCCGGCGGCGGCCGACAGCGACGCCACGTGGGCCTGCACGTCGGGAACGGCGGCGCGGGCCCGGAGTTCGGCGGCGTCCACGCCGAGCGGGTGCACGGCGACCGTGGTGGTGTGGCCGCGGTGGCGGACGGTGCCGGCCGCCCGGTCCACCTCCGCGCCCAGCACCGCCTGGCAGCAGTCCAGGAACGCGTCCGCCCACCGCTGCGCGTGGAACCCGGCGTGGCCGGCGCCGAGGATGCCGTCAAGCACCTCGCGGGCGACGTGGCCGGGCAGGATCGAGAAGTAGTCCGGCGGCGCCCACGGCGTGTGGCAGAAGTAGCCGATCGCCACGTCCGGCCGCCGCCCGGCGAGCATCCGCGGCACCAGCGTCAGGTGGTAGTCCTGGATCATCGCCCGTACCGGATGGCCGCCGGGGCGGTCCGGGCCGGCGCCGTCGGCCAGGGCGGCCGCGAACGCCTCGCTGTAGGCCCGGAAGTCCTCCCACTCGCGGCAGAACGCCCGGCCGAAGAACGGCCGGTTGGGCGTGTCGTAGAGCATGTGGTGGATGAACCACAAGGTGGAGTTGGCCACCCCGTTGTAGGCGCGGTCGAACACCGCGGGCGGGATGTCCAGCATCCGGACGGCCGATGCGGCCGGTCCCTGGCCGTCGCCGCCGAGGTAACTGGCGTCCAGGTGGCCGCCCGGGGCGGCCTGGGCGGCGGCGCGGTCGGCGTCGGACAGCGCCGCGCACACCCACAGCACCTCGGCCTGGCCGGCCACCGAGGACAGCCCGGACACCATGCCGCCGCCACCGCGCCGGGCGGTGAGCCGCCCGTCGCCGCCGCGGGAGAACGAGACCGGGCCGCGGTTGGAGGCGACCAGGATGCGGCCCAGCGGTTCGGCAGTCATGACCGGAGGGTAACCCGGCCTGGCCTGGGGAGCCTTGGCGCGGATCGGTTAGAGTACTGGATACAACTTCATAACGCTCATCCAGAGGGGTGGAGGGAACGGCCCGGTGAAGCCCCGGCAACCACCACGGCTGTCTGCCCGGGCAGCCCGCGCCAGCGGGCCGCCACCAGCGGGGTCAGGCCGAGGCAGGTGCCAACTCCGGCCCGCGGCCGCCAGGCCGCCGGGACAGATGAGGGAGAAAGGCCCCGCTCTGTGAGTACCCCGAACATCCCCTCCCGGTTCGGCTACGCCAGCCACCTCGCCTGCCGCGAATGCGGCGCCACCGCCAGCCTCGGCGCTGGTCACGTCTGCCTGGACTGCTTCGGCCCGCTGGAGGTCGGCTACGACCTGCCCGCCCTGACCCGGGCCGTGGTCGAGGCCGGGCCGCCGAACATCTGGCGTTATGCCCCGCTGCTGCCGGTGCCGCCGGACGTGGCCGCCACGCCCAGCACCGAGCCCGGCTGGACCCGGCTGGTCCGGGCCGATCACCTGGCCTCCGAGCTGCGCATGGCCCGGCTGTGGGTGAAGGACGAGCGCGGCAACCCGACCCACTCGTTCAAGGACCGGGTGGTGGCGGTGGCGCTGGCCGCCGCGGTGGAACTCGGTTACAAGGTGCTCGCCTGCCCGTCCACCGGCAACCTGGCGAACGCGGTCGCGGCCGCGGCCGCCCGGGCCGGGATCCGCTCGGTCGTGCTGATCCCGGCCGACCTGGAACCGGAGAAGATCACCGCCACCGCCGTCTACGGCGGCACGCTGGTCGCGGTGGACGGCACCTACGACGACGTGAACCGGCTCGCGTCCGAACTGGCCGACGAGCGCGAGGACTGGGCGTTCGTGAACGTCAACGTGCGGCCCTACTACGCCGAGGGGTCCAAGACCATCGGCTTCGAGATCGCCGAGCAGCTCGGCTGGCGGCTGCCCGGGCAGATCGTGGTGCCGGTGGCGTCCGGAGCCCAGCTCGTCAAGATCGACAAGGCGTTCCGCGAGCTGATCGCGCTGGGGCTGGTGCCCGCCACCCCGTACCGGGTATTTGGCGCGCAGGCGAGCGGGTGCGCGCCGGTGGCCGCCGCCTTCCGGGCCGGTCACGACGTGGTCCAGCCGGTCCGGCCGTCCACCATCGCCAAGTCGCTGGCCATCGGCAACCCGGCCGACGGGCCGTACGTGCTGGACGTGGTGCGCCGCACCGGCGGCGTGGTGGCCGATGTCAGCGACCCCGAGCTGGTCAGCGCGATGCGGCTGCTCGCGGCCACCGAGGGCATCTTCGGGGAGACGGCGGCCGGGGTCACGCTGGGCGTGCTGCGGCGGCTGCTGGCCGAGGGCGCGCTCGACCCGGGCGCCGAGACCGTCATCATCAACTCCGGGGACGGCCTGAAGACCCTCGGCGCGGTGGCGGGCGCGGCCGTGGCGCCGCCCGCGATCCGGCCGACGCTGGCGGCGTTCCGCGCCTTCGAGCAGCCGGCAACTCCATGATCACGCCATCCCGCCAGCGGCATCGCCGGACAGGATTCCGTGATCATGCCGGCGCGGCCGTCGGTTACCCCCGGGGAAGGTGTCACCAATGAGTGTTTCTGTCCGTATCCCGACCATTCTCCGCACCTACACCGGCGGGTCGGCGGAGGTCGCGGCCGAGCCGGGGACCCTGCGCGAGGTGATCGCCGGGCTGGACGCCACCTACCCGGGCCTGGCCGGCCGGATTGTCGACGAGACGGGCAATCTGCGCCGGTTCGTGAACGTCTACGTGGGAGAGGAGGATGTGCGCTTCGCGCAGGGCCTGGAGACGCCGGTCCCGTCCGGTGCGCACGTTTCGGTCATACCGGCGGTAGCGGGCGGCTGACCGCCGCGTGTCAGGTCGCGGCTTTCGCCCAGAGTCAACCGTGGTGTCCCTGCGCTTTCGGCGGATAGGCCGGCCTGGTGACCGCGTTCGGCGAGTAAGTGGTCACAGGAGCGCGTGGCAGGGGGTAAGGTCGTGTCCGGTCGCTGCCGGACGGCGAGAACGGCAAGCCCTGCTTGCGCAGCACGCCTAAGCGCTGAGCGATCGACGGGTCCCGCGGAAAGCAAGGGTGGGACCCGAAAGCCCGAGCGTAGTTAGGGAGTTGTTGGGTAATGGCTCAGGGCACCGTCAAGTGGTTCAACGCGGACAAGGGCTACGGCTTCATCGCGGTCGACGGTGGCAGGGACGTGTTCGTGCACTTCTCCGCTATCCAGATGGATGGCTACCGCAGCCTCGAGGAGGGGCAGCGGGTCGAATTCGACATCGAGAACAGTGACCGCGGCCCGCAGGCATCAGCAGTCCGCGCTGTCTGAGCGTCTGCAGGCTTAGCCGCACAAGGACCCGGCACCCAGATCGTCTGGGTGCCGGGTTCCTCACTTCTGGTCCTCGTCCGGCCGGTGACCGGGCCGGACGCGTGCCGGACGGCGTGATCCTGCCGGTCAGGGCAGTGGCTCGATCTCCACGTCCGGGTGCATGGCCCGGATCGGCCCAGGCCGCGCGCTGACCACCGGCCAGCCCCGGTCGGCGGCGAGATAGGCGGCGTGCGCGGAACTGGTCGACGCCCGGGCCGGCCGGGCACCGGCCCGCATCAGCCCGGTGCCGGTGGCCTCCATGGCGCCGAACTGCGCGACCCTGGCGATGGGGGAGCGCACCAGGTCGAACAGGCGGGCCTGCTGCTGCGGGTCGTCCAGCGCGGCGAGCGCGTCGGCCAGGCACGGCGCCGGGATGACCAGCGGGATCAGGTGCTCATGGCTGATATACAGCAGCGCCTGCATGTACGCGGTGCCGCGGGCAGCCTGCAGCAGCGCGCTCGTATCGAGGATCCGGCCGCCGATCACGCGGCAGGCTTGGGGCCAACGCCCAGCACCCGCCGGGCCCACGCATAGTGCTTGGCTTCCGGCCCGGGACAGCGCTCGAAGATGCGGTCCAGGGTGGCCCGGGCATCCCGCCAGTCGTCCTCACGGCGCAGCAGTTCGGTGATGTACCCCGAGACCGATTCGATCCGGCCTTCGTCCTTGGCCCGGCGGAGCTTCTCGATCAGGTCCTTGGGCAGGCTGATCGCGAGCTTCTCGGTTGCGGACATACTCCGGTTATACCGGTCCGGCCGGTCCGCTCTCAACCCGAACCGCACGGTTCCCCCGCTGCCCGCCCGTCCTGCCCCGCCCGGCTTGCACTCTCGGGTCGAGAGTGCTAAACAAGTCGTTGGCACTCTCCATGCGAGAGTGACAACGCTAAGGCGGGGATCGGGGCGATGAGGCCACTCCGCGGGCAGGAAGTGACTGCCCTCCGGGACGGCCGTCCGTCGCGGGCGTCGGCTCGATTCATCCGATAAGCCACAAAGTCCCGGGAGGACTGGAGCCTATGGCAGCGAAGATGATCGCGTTCGATGAGGACGCACGGCGCGGCCTCGAACGCGGCATGAATCAGCTGGCCGACGCCGTGAAGGTAACCCTCGGCCCCAAGGGCCGGAACGTGGTGCTTGAGAAGAAGTGGGGCGCACCCACGATCACCAACGATGGCGTGTCCATCGCCAAGGAGATCGAGCTCGAGGACCCGTGGGAGAAGATCGGCGCCGAGCTGGTCAAGGAAGTCGCCAAGAAGACCGATGACGTGGCCGGTGACGGCACCACCACGGCGACCGTGCTCGCGCAGGCGCTGGTCCGCGAGGGCCTGCGGAACGTGGCCGCGGGCGCGAACCCGATGTCGCTCAAGCGGGGCATCGAGGCCGCGGTGGAGCGGGTGAGCGAGGAGCTGTCCAAGCTCGCCAAGGACGTGGAGACCAAGGAGCAGATCGCCTCCACGGCGTCCATCTCCGCCGGGGACACCGCCATCGGCGACATGATCGCCGAGGCGATGGACAAGGTCGGCAAGGAAGGCGTCATCACCGTCGAGGAGTCCAACACCTTCGGCCTGGAGCTGGAGCTCACCGAGGGCATGCGCTTCGACAAGGGCTACATCTCGCCGTACTTCGCCACCGACCCGGAGCGGATGGAAGCGGTTCTTGAGGACCCCTACATCCTGATCGTCAACTCCAAGGTGTCGGCCAACAAGGACCTGCTGCCGGTGCTGGACAAGGTCGTGCAGTCCGGCAAGCCGCTGGTCATCATCGCCGAGGACGTGGAGGGGGAAGGCCTGGCCACGCTGGTGGTCAACAAGATCCGTGGCCTGTTCAAGTCGGTCGCGGTGAAGGCGCCCGGGTTCGGTGACCGGCGCAAGGCCATGCTCGGTGACATCGCCATCCTCACCGGTGGCCAGCCGATCAGCGAGGAAGTCGGCCTCAAGCTGGAGACCGCCGACCTGGACCTGCTCGGCCGGGCCCGCAAGGTCGTGGTCACCAAGGACGAGACGACGATCGTGGACGGCATGGGTGACGCGGACCAGATCGCTGGCCGGGTCAACCAGATCCGCGCGGAGATCGAGAACACCGACTCCGACTACGACCGCGAGAAGCTCGAGGAGCGGCTGGCCAAGCTGGCCGGCGGCGTCGCGGTCATCAAGGCCGGGGCGGCCACCGAGGTCGAGCTGAAGGAGCGCAAGCACCGGATCGAGGACGCGGTCCGCAACGCCAAGGCGGCTGTGGAAGAGGGCGTCGTGCCCGGCGGCGGGGTCGCCCTGCTGCAGGCCGGCAAGAACGCGTTCAAGAAGCTGGAGCTGACCGGCGACGATGCGACCGGCGCGCAGATCGTGCGCCGCGCGCTGGAGGAGCCGCTCAAGCAGATCGCGGTCAACGCCGGCCTCGAAGGCGGCGTGGTGGTCGAGAAGGTCAAGACCCTCGCGGTCGCCCACGGCCTCAACGCCGCCAACGGCGAGTACGTGGACATGTTCAAGGCCGGCATCATCGACCCGGCCAAGGTCACCCGCTCCGCCCTGCAAAACGCCGCCTCCATCGCCGGTCTCTTCCTCACCACCGAGGCAGTGATCGCCGAGAAGCCGGAGAAGGACAAGGCACCCGCCGCCCCCGGCGGCGGTGACATGGACTTCTAGTCCGTGCCAACGGGCTGGTAACGCCCGTGCTGAGGGGCGGTCCCGCGTTGCGGGGCCGCCCCTTTCGGCTTGCGGGGCAGCCCTTTATGGCTTTTGTGTACGGCCGGCGCGGGTACTCCACATACAAAGGATGAGAGGGGATGATCGGGACATGAAGGCGCGCCCGAACCTCTCGGGGGATCAACTGGTCCAGGAGTACCTGCACCGGGTCACGGCCGCCGCGCGCACCCTGCCCAAGGGGGCCAGGATGGCGTTCGTGGGCCGGACGAAGGTGCAGATCGAGCGCCAGGTCGGCACCGTGGAGGCGGCCGACCCCGGCCAGGTGATGGAGGCGCTGGCGGCGCTCGGTGAACCCGAGGAACTCGTCCGGGCCGAGCGCCTGCGAATCGACAGCAAATGGCTCAAGAACCGGGCCCGCGACGATCGCGGCCGGGCCGCCACCGCGCCGGCACCCTCGTCGCCGCGCGTGTACCGGCATCTGAAGACCCGCTGGAAGCCGGCCGCCCCGCATCTGCGGTCACAGCCACCGGCTAGCCCCACCGGCCTCACGGACTCCGCCGCCATCGAACCCGCCGCCATCATCCCGCCCGCCCCGGTCAGCCCGCCCGCCCCGGTCAGCCCGCCAGCTCCGATCAGCCCGGCTATCACGATCAGCGCGCCGAACGACCCGATCCCCCCAGCACCGATCCCCCC
>DATDGI010000352.1:0-8784 GCA_036522155.1 Streptosporangiaceae bacterium | reverse complement strand
GCTCAGGCTGTCGCGCCGGGAGTCGTGGTGGAAGGACGCCGAGATCTTGATGCTGCGCCATCAGCTCGCTGCGGCCGAGCGTGAGCATCCTCGTGCTCGTTCGCGTCTGACGTGGCCGGACCGGGCGTGGCTGGCGCTGCTCGCCGGAACGCTGCCCGTCGGGCGCCTCGCCGCGATGCGGCTGATCGTCGCTCCCGGCACGATCGTGCGCTGGCACCGCGACATCGTGCGCCGCCGGTGGACGCGCGTGTCGCGCCGTGGCCGCTCCGGGCGTCCGCCGGTGCGCCGCGATGTGCGGTCGGTGGTGCTGCGGCTGGCCCGGGAGAACAAGTCATGGGGGTACCGCCGCATTCACGGCGAGCTGGCCGGGCTCGGCATCACGGTGGCGGCGTCGACAGTGTGGCAGATCCTCAAGAGCGCGGGGATCGACCCAGCGCCGCGCCGGGACGGGACGGGCTGGCCGGAGTTCCTGCGATCACAGGCACAGGCGATCCTGGCGCTGGATTTCTTCACCGCTGATCTCCTCAACGGTGCCAAGATCTACGTGCTGGCCGTCATCGAGCACGGCACCCGCCGCGTCCGGGTCCTCGGCGCCACTGAGCACCCCGTCCAGGCATGGGTCGTGCAGCAGGCCAGGAACCTGCTGATGGACCTGGAAGATGCCTGGATGCGGGTGAAGTTCGCGCTACATGACCGGGACGCCAGCTTCACTGCCGCGTTCGATGCCGTGTTCCAGGCGGCGGGCGTCAGGGTCGTCCGCTCCGCGGTCCGGGCGCCGCGAATGAATTCGATCATGGAACGGTGGATCGGCAGCTGCCGGCGGGAGCTGCTCGACCGCACACTGATCTGGAACCAGCGGCACCTGATGATCGTGCTGCACGAGTACGAGGACTTCTATAACACCACCGGCCCCACCGAACCCTCGGCCAGGCCGCACCGCTGCGCCCGCTACCCGATGGCGTCGCCGACCTCGATCAGATCCGGTCCAGCGACGTGACCGCGCCGGTGGCGTGATTCATGAATATCGCCTGGTGGCATAGGTTTTCGGCACCCACAGGCTGGGCTGGCAGACCGTGGACGCGGATACGGCTGCGCAGCGTGAGCGCAGGGTCAGTTAGCAGGTGGGCCGGGAGGCTGGAACCTGGATCGGCGCAGGAACTGGCCGCGGCCTGGCTTGCTGATGACCTGGCCATCGTCGACGATCACGTCGCCGCGGGCGATTACGGTAACTGGCCATCCGGTGATCTCGTAACCGTCGTATGGCTCGAAATCTGAACGCGATTCGCTTGTGCTTTCCAGGATGTGATGACGGCGTTCGGGGTCAATTAGCACGATATCGGCATCGGAACCTCGTGTGAGTGTTCCTTTCGACGGCCACAGGCCAAACAGTTTCGCCGGATTGGTCGAAGTGACTTCAACGAAACGGTTGACCGATAGGCGTCCCTTTGCGACCCCCTCGGCGTAGAGCATTCCGATGCTGGTCTGGACGCTTGCGACCCCGCCGGGCACGTCGGCGAATGATAGTGAGCCGGCCATCTTCTCTGCAGACATGTAGGTCGTGTGGTCGGTGGCGTAGGTTTGGATGGCACCATCGCGGAGGCCCTGCCACAGTGCCTCCTGGTCGCCGGGTTCGCGCAGCGGTGGCCAGCACACGTAGTTCTTGCCGGCCGCGTTCGGGAGCTCGTAGCGGGTCTTGTCGAGGTAGAGGTAGACCGGCCGGGTTTCTGCGTACACATGGGCGCCCTCGGCGCGTGCCTCCCGCACGGCGTTGAGGGCCAGTCTCGATGAGAGGTGAACGAAGTAGACCGCGCATCCCACGGCGGCTGCGTAGCGGGAGGTGCGTGCGGTCGCGATGGCTTCGGCGGCGGGGGGCCGGCTGTCGGGCAGGAAGCGGATGTCGGACCGGCTGGACGCGAGGAGCCTGGCTGTGAGGTAGCTGATCAGCGCCTCGTCTTCGGCGTGCACGTTGACCATCACTCCTGCGCGGGCGGCCCGGTCGAGCACGCGGAGCATCTGCGCGTCGGTTAGCCCTAGGCCAGGGACGGCCGTGAAGGTCTTGATGCTGGCGAAGCCGTCGTCGGCCATCGGGCCGATCTCCTCGAGCACGCCCACGCGCTCGGGATCGGTGATGGTCAGGTGGACGCCGAAATCCAGGTGGCTGTTTCCAGCTGACTTCGCCAGTTCTTTGTCGGCCGTCTCCCGAAGCGATTCGCCATGCTCTTGGAAGGCTATGTTGACGAAGGTGGTGATCCCGCCACTAGCGGCCGCGCGGCTTCCGCTCTCGTAGTCGTCGGCGGTCGCGCGGCCACCGATGGTATTGGCGAAATGGGTGTGCACATCGACAGCGCCGGGGATGACGATCAGGCCATGCGCTGGGATCTCGCGCCGCGCGATGTGCGGCAGGCCGGCCGCCACGGCAGCGATGGTGCCGTCTTTGATCCCGACGTCGCTGACAGCGGTGGAGTCTGCGGTGACTACGCTGCCGCCGCGGACGATGAGATCAAATTGCACATCGCTCCCTACTGGGCAAGGCCCGCCTTACGGATCATACGTAACCGCCTGGCGGATGTTTTACTGCGTCCCAGAAGAGCTGGTCGTGGCCGGGAATGAGCCGTGCGCCGAGCCGTTCCTTCTCTTCAAGCAGCCGCTCGATGGACATGATGGCCCGTGGCCAGTCCTCGCGGAGCACGGTTCGCCCCGGTGGCTTGCGGTCGGTGAAGTTCTCGGCCAGGTCAGCTGCGTCGGCTGCGAACAGCCACGGCCCGGTATGTGGGAGGTCGACGCGGTAGGACATGTGCCCGGGGGTGTGTCCGCGGGTGGACAGTACCCATACGCCGGGGGCGATCTCGGCATCGCCGCTCAGTTCGCGCCACTCAACTTCGAAGTCGGTGTAGTCCGGCTTGTAGTAGCCGTCGGTCAGCTTGGCTCCTTCGCGGCCGAAGGCGAGTTCCTCGCGCTGGATATAGATCGGCACTCCGGCCTCTGCCAGCGTGCGGATCCCGCCGCTGTGGTCGACGTGCAGATGGCTGATCGCGGCCCCAATGAACTGCCCCAGATCCAGCCCCACCTCCTTGAGCACCGTGACCAGCGGGTCACCATCAACCGCCCAGGGCTCTTCGCCCCAACGGTAGATGCCGGTGAGGCGCTCGCGGTCGTCCAGGAATCGCCGGCCAATGCCGCTTTCTAGCAGGACCCATCCGTCGTCTGTCTCGACCGCGATGCTGATGATCGGCTCCCACATGATTTCTGAGCCGGCGCCGCGGACCGAGATCCATTTCGGTACCGGCTCCTGGCCGTACTGGAGCAGGAACATCTTTCTGGCTACCGCGTTCCCAGTCAATGTCAGTCTCCTCGTTATTTGACCACGGCGCTAGATACTGGCTGTACCGCTGACCTGCGCACCGTGTTGCGTACCAGATAGTAGTAAAGGCCCGCCGACACGACCAGGCCGATAATCCACGATATATCGGCTCCGCCGAGATGGGGAACCATGAAGCCCTGATAGACCGTTGTGCTCATGAATGGCAGCTGGACACAGAAGCCGACGACATATGCGGCCATCGCCGGCAGCGATACTCCGCCCACTACATGCGCGGCCGGATCATGCCCATAAATGCCGTGCGGGTCGTAGAAGGCATCGATGTCGTACGACCCCTTCTTGACGAAGTAGTAGTCCGTCAAGTTGATGGCTGTCCAGGGTATGAACAGGTAGAGGAGCAGCAGGAGATAGTTCTCGTAGTTGGTCATGAAGTTCCCGGCCCCAACGATCGCCAGCAGTATCGAGGCCGCAAAGATGACGGCAACCAAGACGGCGCGCAAGATCGCGCTGGGAGCAATCGACCGCCCAGAGCTGAGCGCTGTCACGAGCGAGAGCATCCCGCCATACAGGTTCATGGCGTTGACCCCGATGATGCCGAACGCGACAGTCAGCAAGACGATCACTCCGGCCGCGCCGCCGATGACCGCGTTGATCCCGGCAACCGTGCCCAGCTTCGGATAGATGGCCGTCACCATGCAGGCCACGAGCATAAGCCACAGAGCGCTCAGGTTTGTGCCGATGAAAGTGGCCCAGAACGGCGCTGAAATTCCGATATCTTCCCGCAGGTAGCGGGAGTAGTCAGATACATACGGTGCGTAGCTGATCTGGAATACCGCCATGATGGAGACTGAGAGCAGGAACGGTCCCCCAGCAAAGTTTCCTGGCGCCCAGTCCAGGCCGCCGTGCACGAAGAGGGCAACTGTCAGTATAAGGAAACCGGCCAAGAAAGCGAACGTTCCGACCCGCTGCCACTGGTGGATTAGATCATAACCCAGAATCGCGAGTATCAGTGAGGGAATGCCGAGTATAAATATGCTGCTGTTAAGGCTTAGGCCGTGGAAGACCGTACTGAGCCCCTGCGCGGCTGGTATAACACCAGCCGCAAAGAAACCGACGTACAAAATAATACCGAGAATGACGGGGAGTATAGCGCCATAGAAGCCGAACTGGCCGCGGCTTTGGATGAGCTGCGGCACCCCGAGGCGTGGGCCCTGCGCCGAATGGAACGCCATGAAGACGGCGCCAACCAGGTTGCCGATCACGATCGAGACCACGGCCCAGAACAGGTCATTACCCACCAGGACGGCCAGCGCCCCAGTGATGATCGTCCCGATCACCAGGTTGGCGGCGAACCACACGAAGAACAGACTGCGCGGCTTGCCATGCCGTTCGGATGCCGGGATCGGATCGATGTGATGTTCCTCGACCCCGAAGATGCGACGGTGCCGAGTTTCTGCGCCAGAATCCACAGTCATGAGGAACTCCGCGAGGCATACGAGGCAGTCGTTGGGGGTGCGCCGGCCGGTGAGCTGCATTCCGCACTGCCCGCGATCGCGGCCACCACGGACGCTGGTGCTGGCCCGCGATGGGCAGTGGACGCTTTCACACGACCTCCGCTAGAGCTCGCTACTTTTCTGGATACCGGCCCAGCATCACGCACCCCAAGCGGAGACGGTTCGCCAAGGGAAGGGCCGAATAGGTACTGGCTCAGTCGCTGAAGATGCACAGACATCTCCGAGGCCGCCGCGTCAGCCTCGCCCGCCTCGATAGCCGCGAGTATGGCGCGATGCTCGTTCACCTGCTCCTGCTGCGCCTCGGGATTGCGCAGCGCCAGTTCATTCGCCAGTGCCCAGAGGGGATGGTCCTCAATCTGGACAAAGTGACCAACGATGTCAGCGAGAACCCGGTTGCCGCAGCATTGCGCCAGCTGAGCATGAAAACGCAACCCGAGCTGGCTCAGGCGCGAGTACGGCCCGCCGTCGCCTATGACGGCCTCGCCATCGTCGAGGAGGGCCCGCAAACGGGCGACATCGTCGGTGGTGGCCCGCTGCGCGCACAGGCTGGCAACGGTGGGCTCGACACTCACCCGAGCCTCGATCAACTCCTGCGGTACCCCCAGGGCGACCGCCGCGGATTCCGCGCTCCTCAGCCGGGGGTCGATCACATACACCCCAGCGCCGTGACGGACTTCCACCGCCCCAACGAGTTCCAGGGCCAGGATCGCCTCCCGGGCTGTCGGCCGGCTGACCTGCGCCATCGCAGCGATCTCCCGGTCACCGGGGAGCCTGCTGCCCACCGGATAATCACCGCGGGCCATGGCATCAAGTAGCCGCTCCGCCACCTGGACGTAGCGACGCCTCGGCACATCGATAGGCACAATGGTCAACTGGTCAGTCCTCCTAAGATAAAGAGGCTAGTCCTCTTTTGGTCGACCAGCAAGCATCTGACGACAGCGGCCCGTGCCGCCCAGGGCGAACGATGATCGAATGGATCTAGACGGTCCGAGCCTCAGCACCCAGATGAGAGCGCCAGGCCTACGGCGCAGATCCACGGGACTGGCCGGCGGGCAGTGGTAGCGCGGTACCGGCCGGCGAGGTGGGAGCCGCATCGGCCGGCGCTGAGGCTGCCCCTGGTGTGTTGGGTGTTAGCCGGTGCGCTGGCCCTAGGCGGTGACGATAGGCGCGCCGATGATGGTCCGGTCCTGGTCGCCCAGTGCGGCCAGCGCGTCGTCGAGCCCCTGGCTCGCCTTGCGCACCAGAGCCTGAACGCCAGTGGTGGCTCGCTGCCAGTCTGGGTCTCGGCTCCCTTCGCGGTGGTGGGCTTGGTGGTGGCCTGGCGGAAGCCGGGCAAATCCGCTCGGCTGGATCATGCTGGGAACAGCGGTCTTCCTCATGCTCAGCGAGGACGCCAGTTTCTACGCGATCGCGGACTACCGGATCCGGCACGGAGGGCTGCCGCTGGGCTAGGTTGCGCTGCTGGGTTCAAACGGGGGGGTCAAGTTGTCCCACATGGACATTCATTCCCCGTTTGATCTCGTAGACGTACGACCGGTCGACCGACACCCCGCGCTCGGCCAGCAGGTCCAGTGCAGCTGGCACGATGCCGCCGGTTTCTGCCAGCACGGACAGGACTACATCCTGTGGGGCTCGAAAATGTGATTCGGGGTGTTGAACTGCGGTTTTTCTGCGGCAGCGTCGGAGGTCAGGCGGCGATGTAGTACTCGTGGGTGAGTCCGCTGAGGACTTGCTTCCGGTGGATCGGGTGCTCGGCGAGGTTGACCGGTTCGGGTGGCCGGGTGGCGGCCCGGGCGGGAGTGAGCTGCCCACGGGCACGGTGCGGCCGGGCGGTGTTGTAGTGCCGCAGGTATTCGGTCAGCACCCGGCGCAGGTGGTGCTCATTGATGATCAACAGCCGGTCGAGGAGTTCCCGGCGCAGGGTGCCGATCATCCTCTCGCAGATCGCATTCGCCCTGGGCGCCTGCGGCGGGCTGGCCACGATCCTGATGCCCTCCGCGGTGAACACGGCATCGAAAGAGCCTGTGAACTGGCCCTATACTGCTCCAAAACTCGTCGCGTGCTGTCTGACGTGCGGGTTCGCCGAGCCGCTTATGCGGCTCTGTAGTATTCGATGATCACGCCGCCGAGTACTTTCCGGCGCCGCACCGATGCGGTGAGCGGCACGGGGACCGGTGCCTCGTGGTCGGGCGGTCGTTGCTGGCGGGACTGGTGCGGGCGGTGGCCGTTGTAGTTGTCGGCGTACCTGCCGAGGACCGACCGGAGGTGCCGCTGGTCGTAGATCAGCATGCGGTCGGTGCACTCGGACCGCGGTGTATACCCACCGCTCGGCATAGCCATTGGCCCGTGGTGTCTGCGGCAAAATCTTGACCACTTTCACGCCCGCATCGGCGAAGATCTCATCGAGCACGTGAGTGAACTTGGCGTCGCGGTCGCGGATGAGGAATTGGAACGACGCGAACTTGTCACCGAGGTCCATGGCGAGATTTCGGGCTTGCTGTGCTGTCGATGCGCCGTCCGGGTGGGCGGTCACCCCGAGGATGTGCACGTGCCGGGTCGCCACCTCCATGCCGAACTGCACGTACAGCCGTTTAAGGAAGATCGTGTCCATGTGGAAGAAGTCACAGGCCAGCAGGCCGTCGGCTTGGGCGCAGAGGAACGCCCGCCAGGAGGTGTCCTGATGCCGGGGAACCGGCCGGTAGCGCCGGGACCGCAGGATCCGCCGCACGGTCGCCTCGCTGACGCGGTGACCGACACGAGCCAGTTCCCCGTGCACCCTGCGATAGCCCCAGGCCGGGTTCTCCCGGGCCAGCCGCAGCACCGCGTTCCAGATCTCCGGGCTGGTCCCAGGACGCCCTGGTCGATTCGGATAGGTCCATGACCGTACGACCAAGCGGCGGTGCCAGGCCAGCAGTGTCCCGGGCGTGACGAGCCTGTGGGCTCGCAGCGCTGCCGGTAGCAATCTGATCAGCGCGGCCAGGATCGCCCGGTCGGCCCAGTCCGGCTTCGGCCCGGTGACCTGACGCCGCAGAACCGCCACCTCGTGCCGGAGGACCATGATCTCCGCATCCTTAAACGCCTGCCCGCGGCTCACCAGCGCAAGCCAGCCGAACACCCGGATCACGATCAGATAGAGCAAACGAAGAGCCATGAGCCGTGATCCTGGCGCAGCTACTTGGTCGGCCAAGCCGCAGGTCACGGGTAGGGCGCCGAGTTCTGGAGCGGTACACCCGGCTTGGCAGACGACCGCTCACGGCCAGGTGGCCGAACGGGCTTGGGGATCGCAGATCCTGTCCGCTATATGTCCGTGCACAACCGCAAACGGCGGGACTCCGCCGGACCTAGCGGGACCGGACGGGGCCTAAGCCGACGGCCTGAAAGATCGCAGAATCCGCAGGCCACGGGCGTTTTCGCAGGTGGTGGCAGGTCCAGGATTCGAACCTGGGAAGGCGAAGCCGACGGTTTTACAGACCGCCCAGGTTGGCCGCTGACACATCAATACAGTGCCCGCCGAGACTCCGAGCCGCCCTGTGTCATCCCGATCAGCCACCAAGCTACCGGCACAAGCTCTCCGTGACCGACGACAGCACAGGACGACGATGGTCCCCAGGGGTCAGCACCAACTCAGCACGCGGTCCGGAAACGACGGGAACCAACCGGAAACAACGGGCATATCGCCGGGCCGTCCGGCCCGCCCCATCCGGCTCGCAGACAGACCCACACGGCCGAGGCACCGTCCAAGAGATAGCGGCTGACCAGCACAAACGCTGACAGTCCGGCTACTTCAGGAGCTGGCGGGCCATGACCACGCGCTGGATCTGGTTGGTGCCCTCGTAGATCTGGGTGATCTTGGCGTCGCGCATCATCCGCTCGACCGGGTAGTCCTTCACGTACCCGTACCCTCCCAGCAGCTGGACCGCGTCCGTGGTCACGGCCATGGCCACATCGGAG
>DATDGI010000351.1:0-7922 GCA_036522155.1 Streptosporangiaceae bacterium | reverse complement strand
GCAGTGGCCGGCCCGGAGCACGACCGCGGCCGAACTGGCGCTGGCCCGCTCCTTGCTGCCGGACCGGCCGGAACTGGCGGCCCGGTGGTCGGTCGCCGTCATGGAACTCGGGGCCCTGGTCTGCTCCGCGGGCCGGCCGCGCTGCGATAGCTGCCCGGTGGCCGACGGCTGCGCCTGGCGGCTGGCGGGCTGCCCGGCCAGCCCGGACCGCCCGGCCGGGCAGCCCTTCCAGGGCACCGACCGGGAGTGCCGCGGGCGGCTGCTGGCCGTGCTGAGGGACGCGGACGGGCCGGTGCCCGCCGCCGTGATCGACGCGGCCTGGCCAGAACCCGCCCAGCGCGCCCGCGCCCTGGCCAGCTTGATCACCGATGGCCTGGCCCAGGAACACCCCAGCGGCGGTTACACGCTGCCTGGGGCTTCTCCGTCACCTGGACCGGTTCCGGTCCTGCTGGCTGGCAACCCTTCCCGATCATGAGGTCGCCAGGGGGCCGGAAACGCCGGTGACCCGGCCCCAGTGGGCCCGGATCACCGTTTCGCGGTCCTGCTGCTAGTCCTGCTGCTGCTTGCTGGCACCGGTCTCGGCGGTAGCCAGCGCCGCGTCCGGCAGGGCTTCGGGCTTGGGCACGCCCTTGAAGGTGAACTCCGCCTCCTCGCCGGTGCCCGTGACATCGACCATGACGATCTGGCCCGCCTTGAGCTCGCCGAAGAGGATCTTCTCGGACAGCGAGTCCTCGATCGACCGCTGGATCGTGCGGCGCAGCGGGCGGGCGCCCATCACCGGGTCGTAGCCCTTCTCGGCGAGCAGCGACTTGGCGGCCGGGAGCAGTTCGAGGCCCATGTCCCGGTCCTTGAGCCGCTCGTCCACCTTGGCGATCATCAGGTCCACGATGGTGACGATCTCGTCCTCGGTGAGCTGATGGAAGACGATGGTGTCGTCGACGCGGTTGAGGAACTCGGGCCGGAAGTGATGCTTCAGTTCCTCCTGCACCTTGGACTTCATCCGGTCGTATGAACCCCGCGATTCACCCGCCCGGGCAAATCCCACAGAGACGCCTTTCGAGATGTCCCTCGTGCCCAGGTTTGTGGTCATGATTATGACGGTGTTCTTGAAGTCCACCATCCTGCCCTGAGCGTCAGTCAGCCGCCCGTCTTCCAGGATCTGGAGCAGGGAGTTGAAGATGTCCGGGTGGGCCTTCTCGATCTCGTCGAACAAGACCACAGAGAACGGGCGTCGGCGCACCTTCTCGGTCAGCTGGCCGCCCTCCTCATACCCGACATAACCAGGCGGGGAGCCGAACAGCCGTGACACGGTGTGCTTCTCCATGTACTCGCTCATGTCGAGCTGGATCAGCGAGTCCTCGTCGCCGAAAAGGAATTCCGCCAGCGTCTTGGACAGTTCGGTCTTGCCGACCCCGGAAGGCCCGGCGAAGATGAACGACCCACCGGGCCGCTTGGGGTCCTTCAGCCCGGCCCGGGTCCGCCTGATTGCCTGCGACAGCGCCCTGATCGCGTCGTTCTGGCCGATGACGCGCTTGTGGAGTTCGTCCTCCATGCGGAGCAGCCGCTGCGACTCCTCCTCGGTCAGCTTGAAGACCGGGATGCCGGTTGCGGTTGCGAGCACCTCGGCGATCAGTTCCTCGTTGACCTCGGCGACCACGTCCATGTCGCCGGCCTTCCACTCCTTCTCGCGGGCGTCCTTCTTGCCGATCAGCTGCTTCTCGGTGTCCCGCAGGTGGGCGGCCTTCTCGAAGTCCTGCGAGTCGATCGCGGATTCCTTCTCCCGCCGGACCTGAGCGATCTTCTCGTCGTACTCGCGCAGGTCGGGGGGAGCGGTCATGCGGCGAATCCGCATCCTCGATCCGGCCTCGTCGATCAGGTCGATGGCCTTGTCCGGCAGGAACCGGTCGCTGATATAGCGGTCGGCCAGCTGGGCGGCGGCCACCAGGGCACCATCGGTGATGGATACCCGGTGGTGGGCCTCGTACCGGTCGCGCAGGCCCTTCAGGATCTCGATCGTGTGCGAGATCGTCGGCTCGGCGACCTGTATTGGCTGGAAGCGGCGTTCCAGCGCAGCGTCCTTCTCCAGGTGCTTGCGGTACTCATCCAGCGTGGTGGCCCCGATGGTCTGCAGCTCACCGCGGGCCAGCATCGGCTTGAGGATCGACGCAGCGTCGATCGCACCCTCGGCGGCGCCCGCCCCGACCAGGGTGTGCAGCTCGTCGATGAACAGGATGATGTCGCCGCGGGTGCGGATCTCCTTGAGCACCTTCTTGAGCCGCTCTTCGAAGTCGCCACGGTAGCGGGAGCCGGCCACCAGGGCGCCGAGGTCGAGCGTGTACAGCTGCTTGTCCTTGAGGGTCTCCGGCACCTCACCCTTGACGATCTTCTGGGCCAGGCCTTCCACCACCGCGGTCTTCCCCACGCCGGGCTCGCCGACCAGTACCGGGTTGTTCTTGGTGCGCCGGGACAGGACCTGCATGACCCGCTCGATTTCCTTCTCCCGGCCGATCACCGGGTCGAGCTTGCCCTCCCGGGCACCCTGGGTGAGGTTGCGGCCGAACTGGTCGAGCACCAGTGAGGTGGACGGGGCGGACTCTGAGGGAGCACCCGAGGCCGCCGGCTCCTTCCCCTGGTAGCCATGGAGCAGCTGGATCACCTGCTGGCGGACCCTGTTGAGGTCAGCACCCAGCTTGACCAGGACCTGTGCGGCAACACCCTCGCCCTCGCGGATGAGCCCAAGCAGGATGTGCTCGGTGCCTATGTAGTTGTGGCCGAGCTGGAGGGCCTCACGCAGCGAGAGCTCGAGTACCTTCTTGGCCCGCGGGGTGAAGGGGATGTGCCCGGACGGCGCCTGCTGGCCCTGGCCGATGATCTCCTCAACTTGCTGCCGCACCGCCTCCAGGCTGATTCCCAGCGACTCCAGCGCCTTGGCCGCGACACCTTCGCCCTCGTGGATCAGCCCGAGCAGGATGTGCTCCGTCCCGATGTAGTTGTGGTTCAGCATCCTGGCCTCTTCTTGTGCCAGGACCACAACCCTCCGGGCCCGGTCGGTAAACCTCTCGAACATCTCGTTGCTCCCTCGCGCCAGCGGTCGGGGAGGCCTGATGTCCGGCCCCGTCCTTCCGCATGGTAACCCGCATGCCGGATGACGCTGCGCACGATTTGTCGCGCATGAGAATTCGTTCCCCGGCGAGAGGGCCTTCATCCCATCCAACCCTGCTCAAGGGGGCGGGTGTTCCCCGCTACGCCGCGAGCGAACGCAGCGGGATGTTCACTGCAAGATGTTCACTGCAAGCAGAATGCGGTGGCTGAGGGCACGAGGCCGAGTTCCGGTCGCTGGCCGGCAATCTGGGTACGGAGGCGCCGCGAGAGAAACCAGTGACGCCCGCGATGGCAGGCCCGGTTAAACGGGGCTATGGATGCGCAGACCGCTCCACGCCGGGCGCTAGTGGCGGTACCGGTCAGGCCGCGCTCAGAATCTGAGCGCGGCCTGACCGTTCGCTGTGCGCAAGCCGAGAAAACTGGCAAGGCAGCAGCCGCATCACTAGCACCGGCTGGTGAATCGCCGGGCGGGGGGCTGCAATTCCGGGACGCGGGCTGGCGACGTTCCGGTGAAGGCAAACCTCCGGTACCCGGTGACCGATCCAGGCCCGTTGCCGGGCCTGGTCAGGTCCTAGTGAGTGGACTCGTACTCGGCGATGATCGCCGCCGGAATACGGCCCCGCTCGCTGACCTTGTGCCCGCGCTGCTTTGCCCAGGCCCTGATTTCCGAACTGCGCTCGCGGCCCGGCCCGCTCCGCGTCCGGCGGCGGCGGCCACCGGCGGCAGCGCTGCTGGCACGGCGCGCATGCTCTGTGTACTGCCCCAACTTCTCGCGGATCTCCTTGGCGTGTGCGGCGCACACGTCGATCTCATAGGCGGTCCCGTCAAAGGCGAACGAAACAGTCTCCGTTCCCTCGACCTCGCCGTCATGCGGAAGGTCACACACGACCGTCACCACTGTCTTCTGAGCCATGGAACCAGCCCTTCCGCTGGAGCATCTATTTATTGGGTGCCAAACATATACCACGTCTGTTGCTTTGACAATTCAAGTCTATCGAAGAATCCTCAAGGTTCTCTGTGTGCTAGTCAGTAGACAGCCAGGAAGGTCACTGTAACGCTGCGTAATCGGCACCCTTGAACTGTCATGAATCGGGCGGATGCCCTATCGCACGCGGGTGCCGGCGTTCGGCATAACCGAACTCTATGACTTGCTGCGGTCAACCGATGACGCTTCTTCTGGATCAGAAGTTCCGGCATTCCCTGTGTCTACTACAGAATCCCCGTCGGTGTCACGATGTTCAGGCTGGTGGGGCCCTCCCATCTGCCTCCTGAGGAACAGCACCACCCCGATCAGGAAGGCGACGCAGACAACCAGCGGCGGAGTCAGTGCCGCAAGATCCTGTAGCATCGGCAGGCTCCTTTCCTGGTCTGTGTTCCGCCTGCGCACTCCCCACACTGGCATTGTGTCTTATCGCCGTCGATGGCCGGTCCCCGGCCCCCAGTCCCCGGTCTGCTGGCCCACGCATCCCGGCCCAGCCATGCTGCCGGGCGGCTGCCCTCTGACTCTGCCCGGCCCAGCATGCCAGCGATTGCCTTGCGCTGGGCCGGCCCGGCCGGGCTCGGCCCGAATCCGGGCGGCCCGCCGCTGTCCCGGCTCCGTCTGGCTTCCCGCCTCCGCCCGGGCCGCACCTGATATGGGGCGAAAGACGTGGCCCGCCTGCGGCCTGAACCCGGCCCCAGCGTCGGTGCCGCGTGACAGTATCGGGGCGCCATGTTCCACGCCGACCTCCACATCCACTCCCGCTATTCGCGTGCGTGCAGCAAGAACTGCGACACCGCTGCCTTGGCCTGGTGGGCGGTGCGCAAAGGAGTCACCGTGGTCGGCACCGGTGACTTCACCCATCCGGCCTGGGCGGCTGAACTGGCCGAATCATTGGAGCCTGCCGAAGCCGGTCTGCTCAGGCTCCGGCCCGAACTGCAATCGGAACTGGCGCGGACATCCCCGGATAGCTGTGACCCGCAGGTTCGTTTCCTGCTGTCGGCGGAGATCTCGACTATCTACAAGCGGGACGGGGTGACCAGGAAGGTCCACCATCTGCTCTACGCCCCCACCTTAGAAGCCGCCGCCACAATCACCGCCGCCCTGGCCAAGATCGGGAACCTGGCGTCGGACGGCCGGCCGATCCTCGGCCTGGACTCTCGTCACCTGCTGGAGATAACCCTGAACGCCGGCCCGGGGTGCTACTTGGTGCCCGCGCACATCTGGACTCCGTGGTTCGCCGTTCTCGGATCGAAATCGGGATTCGACGCGATCACCGACTGTTACCTCGATCTCGCTGACCATGTCTTCGCGGTCGAGACCGGGCTGTCTTCTGACCCGCCCATGAACTGGATGTGCTCGGCGCTTGACGGCTACCGGCTGGTGAGCAACTCCGATGCCCATTCGCCGCCGATGATCGGCCGCGAGGCGACCACATTCGGCACCGAACTGGACTACTTTGCGATGGCGGCGGCGCTGCAGACCGGTGCGGGCCTGATCGGGACCATCAACTTTCATCCCGAGGGTGGCCGCTATCACCTGGACGGGCACCGCAAATGCGGGATCCGGTTCGAGCCCGCCCAGTCCAGCGCGTACGGCGGGATCTGCCCGGTGTGTGGCAAGCCGCTCACCATCGGGGTGCTGCACCGGGTTTCCGAACTGGCCGATCGCCCCCCAGGCCACCGGCCCGCCGGGGCCGCCGATGCCACCAACCTGGTGTCGCTGCCGGAGATCGTCGGCGAGATCCAGGGCAGCGGCCCGCACAGCAAGAAGGTCACCATCGAGGTGGACCGGCTGGTGGCGGCGCTCGGCCCGGAGTTGCGCATCCTGGTTGAGATCGACGTCGCCGGCATCAGCCGGGTCGGCGGCAGCCTGCTCGGCGAGGCGATCGCCCGGTTGCGCCGCGGCGACGTGATCAAGGAGGCGGGCTACGACGGAGAGTACGGGGTCATCCGGCTGCTGCGCCCGGAGGAACTCACCGGCTCGGCCGCGCTCTTCGACGTGCCCACAAGTGCCCGCCCACCCGCTGGCTCCCGTCCGGCCGCAGAAGCGGCCGGGGCCGCACCGGTCGGCACCACGGCCATCTCACCGAGCCCGGCTGCCGGTTCCGCTAGGGCCGCCGGCGGCGCGCCGCTGGCAGCCGCGGCGGCACCAAACGCTGGGCCCGCGGGTGAGCACCTGGTACCGGGCCAGACGGGGCCGGGCGAGTCGCGGCCGGCAGGCGTTACGCATGAACAAGGCATGTCGCTGCTGGCCGGCCTCGATCCCGATCAGCGGGCGGCGGCAGCGGCGGCCGGGCCGTTGATGATCATCGCGGGGCCTGGCACCGGCAAGACGCGGACGCTCACCTACCGGATAGCGGCCGACATTTCCGGACGGGGCCTGCCTCCCGGGGCCTGCCTGGCGCTGACCTTCACCCGCCGGGCCGCGCAGGAGATGCGCGAGCGGCTGGCCGCCCTGATCCCGCGGCAGGCGGGCGGGCTGACCGTGACTACGTTCCACGGGCTCGGCCTGCAGATCCTGCGCGAGTACGCCGCCCGGGCCGGGCTGGCAGCTGACTTCGCCGTGGCCGACGAGCGAACGCGGCTGGCGGTGGCGGCCGAACTGGCCGGCTCGGACCGGGCCGCCCGGCGCCTGCTCGCGTCGCTGGCCGCCGATCCGGAACGCCGCGCCGAGTTCGCGCGGGCTCTGGCCGAACGCGGGCTGGTCGACTTCGACGGCCTGGTGGAACTGCCGGGGGCACTGCTGCGGGACGAGCCAGAACTGGCCGCATCGCTGTCCGCCCGCTGGACCCGGATCAGCGTGGACGAGTACCAGGACATCGACGCGGGCCAGTACGCGCTGCTCCGCCTGCTCGCCGGGGACGGAACCGGGCTGACCGTGATCGGCGACCCTGATCAGGCCATCTATGGGTTCCGGGGCGCGGACGTGGGATTCTTCCTGCGTTTTGCGGGCGACTACCCGGGGGCGGCGACGGTCCAGCTGACCCGCAACTACCGATCAGCGCCGGCCATCGTCACCGGTGCGCTCCAGGCCATCGCGCCGGTCACGCTGGTACCCGGCCGGAGCCTGCAGGCGGCGGCCAGCCCGCCGGCGCCCGCTCGCCGTGGCGGCTCGGCGGCCGGGATCACCTTCCACGAAAGCCGGGACGAACAGGCCGAGGCGGCCTGGATCGCGGGCACCATCGACCGGCTGCTCGGCGGGTCCTCGTTTCACTCGCTGGACACCGGGCGGGCCGATGGCCATGGGACGCACGGGATCGGCCTGGCCGACATCGCCGTCCTGTACCGCACCGACGACCAGGCCGAGCCGATCGGCAGGGCGCTGACCCGGGCCGGGCTGCCGTTCCAGAAGAGGACGCATGATCAGCTACTCCGCCGGACGGCCGTGCCCGAGATCGTGCGGGAGATGCGCCTGGCCGACCCGGCGGCGGAGGGAGCCGGCAAAGCGGGGCCGGTAGCGGGGCGGCTGGCCGCGGCGGCGCGCAGGCTCTCCGGGCGCGCCGCCGAAGGGGCCGGCCCGGGCGGCCCGCGCGCGGTGGACGTGCTGGCCGCCGCGGAGGTGCTGGCACCGCTGGCCAGCCGGTGTGGCGACGACCTGGAGCGGTTCTTCGCCGAGATCGCCCTGGGAGCCGAAGCCGACGCACTGGACCCACGGGCCGACGCGGTCACGCTGCTGACCCTGCACGCGGCCAAGGGCCTGGAGTTCGACGTGGTGTTCCTGGCCGGCTGCGAGAACGGCCTGTTGCCGCTGCGGCTCCCCGGATCCGGGCCGGTCGCCCCGGACGAGGCTGCCGAAGAGCGGCGGCTGCTGTTCGTCGGGATGACCAGGGCCCGCGGCA
>DATDGI010000350.1:0-4834 GCA_036522155.1 Streptosporangiaceae bacterium | reverse complement strand
CTGGCCCTGGTGCCCAAGCCCTTGGCCACGCTGGTCAACCTCTCGCCGATTGGCTACGACTGGCTGTTCGTGGGCATCACGGCTGCGATCTGCGTGTGCGTTTACTGGCTCGTGCACATCGTGACGAGCTCACCGCTCGGCCGCACGCTGCGCGCGGTCCGCGACAACGAGCAGGCGGCGGCGGCGCTGGGCAAGAACGTCACCGGCCTGCGCATCCTCGCGTTCGTGCTGGGCGGGGTCATCGCCGGCGTCAGCGGCGCCATCCTGGTCGAGTTCATCTCCGCCTGGTCGCCGGGCTCGTGGCTGTATCCGGAGACGTTCGTCTACTTCACCGCGGTCATCGTCGGCGGCTCGGGGAACAACCTCGGGGTCATGGTCGGCGCGCTGCTGGTCCCGGTGGCGTTCCTGGAAGCTACCCGGTTCGTGCCGCAGTTCGGCCCGCCGGGGCTGGTCGACGCCCTGCAGTGGATCATCGTCGGGGTGCTGGCGCTGGTGTTCCTGTGGTTCTGGCCGCGGGGCGTGATCCCGGAACGGCGGCGGCGCTTCCCGGAGGTCACCGCCGGGACGCAGCGGCGGCCGCTGCTGCCCCGTAGGACCAGCCGATGACCGAGCCGGACGGAGCCGCCCTGCTCACCGTGGACGGCCTGCACCGCGAGTTCGGCGGGGTCCGCGCCGTCAACGGCGCGTCGTTCGCCATCCCGCCGGGCCGGATCACCGGCCTGATCGGGCCGAACGGCGCGGGCAAGTCGACGGTGCTGAACGTCATCGCCGGGGCGCTCAAGCCCAGCGCCGGGCAGGTCCGGTTCCGCGGCCAGGACATCACCGGGCAGCCGTCCTACCGGGTAGCCCGGCACGGGGTCGTCCGCACGTTCCAGATCTCCAGCGAGTTCGCCCGGCTCACCGTGCTGGAGAACCTGCTGGTGGCGGCGCCGGATCCGCGCGGTGAGGCGCTGTGGCAGGCGGCGCTGGGCAAGTGGTACTGGCGGCCGCGGGAGCGGGAGATGGTGGCGCGGGCGCGCGAGATGATGGCCAGGTTCGACATGTCCGCCAAGGAGGACGAGTACGCCGGCAACCTCAGCGGCGGGCAGAAACGGCTGCTTGAGCTGATGCGCGGGCTGATGGCCGGCCCGGCGCTGCTGCTGCTGGACGAGCCGATGGCCGGGGTGAACCCGGCGCTGGCCCGGCGGATCGAGCAGCTCCTGCTTGACGCGTGTGCCGATGGCCTGTCCATGCTGATGATCGAGCACGAGCTGGCAGTGGTAGAACGGCTGTGCGACCCGGTCATCGTGATGGCGCAGGGCCGGGTGATCTCGCAGGGCACGATGGCACAGGTACGGGCCGACCAGGAGGTGCTTGATGCCTACCTCATCGGCTAGCCCGGCCGCGGGCGGCCCGCCCGCCGGGCCGCCGTCCCGGCCACCCGCGCTCCTGCGGCTCGCCGACGTCTCGGCCGGCTACGGCGCGGCGGTGATCGTGTCCGGGGTGAGCATCACCGCCGGGCCCGGGGAGGTGGTGTCGGTCATCGGCCCGAACGGCGCAGGCAAGTCAACCCTGCTCAAGGCGATAACCGGCCGCCTCCCGGTGATGACAGGGACGGTCACGTTCGGCGATCGCGACATCACGAACATGCGGGGGAATCTGCTTGCCCGGCTCGGGCTGGGGTTCGTCCCGCAGGCCAAGGACGTGTTCGACACCCTGACCGTGACCGAGAACCTGGAGATGGGCGGGTACCTGCTCGGCAAGCAGGAACTGGCCCCCCGGATCGAGACCGTGCTGGCCATCTTCCCGGCGCTGGCCCAGATGCGGTCCCGGCACGCGAGCAAGCTCAGTGGGGGAGAGCGCAAGATGCTGGCGGTGGCCCGGGTGCTCATGCTGGAGCCGGCCATGCTGGTGCTGGACGAGCCCACCTCCAACCTGTCGCCGGACCTGTCCCGGGCGGTGCTGCGGGACCAGGTGCGGCGGCTGGCCGACGCGGGCGCGGCCGTGCTGCTGGTCGAGCAGAAGGCGTTCGAGGCGCTCGGGGTGTCCGACTGGGCCTACATCCTGGTGGCGGGCCGGATCGAGATCGCCGGGCCGGCCGCCGAGATCATCGACCGCCCGGACATCCGCGAGGTCTTCCTCGGCCGCTCCGCCCAGGATCCGGCGCCGTCATGACCAGCGGACCGCAGCCGCGCCCGCCGGCCCGCCCGGGCCGGTCGCCGGTCACCTATGTCAGCAAGAGCGACCTGGTGACCGACGCGCTCCGGGAGCTGATCACCGACCGCCAGCTCACACCGGGGACGCCGCTGCGGCAGCGGGATCTGGCCGAGCAGTTCGATGTGAGCTACACCCCGGTCCGGGAGGCGCTGCGCCGGCTGGAGGCGGAGGGCCTGGTGGTCAGGGATGTGCACCGGGGTGCCACTGTGGCCAGGACCGAGTCGGAGGAACTGGCCGAGAACTACCGTATCCTGGCCGCGCTGGAGTCGCTGGCCGGGACGCTGGCCGTGCCGAAGCTGACCGAGGACGACATCGCCGATATCGAGGACCTGTACCGGCAGGTCGCTGAGTGCGATCCCGCTGACGAGCGGCTGGCCGAGCTCAACCGGCGGTTCCACTTCCGCATCTACGAATGCGCGCGGTCACCGATGCTGCTCCTGCTCATGCGGCTGCTGTGGCGGTCGTTCCCCACCGGGCCGCAGGCCGGGCGGCCGCACAGCGAATCGGTGCACCAGCACGCGCAGCTCATCGAGGCGCTCAAGCGCCGGGACGAGGACCAGGTGGCGGCCGTCATCCGCGATCACGTCCTCGGCAGCATCCGCTACCTGCCGCAGCCGGCCACCGGGACCTGACCGGCGATTTTCCTGCCGAACGGCGGTGCCGGGTGACCCCGCGGCCATGGCCGTCGGCCGTCCGGGGTTACCTGGCCGCCGTCGTCCTGGCCAGCAGGGCGGCCAGCTCATCGGCCGCCTGCCCGGCACCGTCACGGGCGCGCAGCGCGGCCCCGAGCCGGGCGGCGGCGGCGCGCGGGCCGGGGCCGAGCAGGCCGGTCACCGCGGCCGCGATCTGGCCGGGCGGGGCGGTGGCGGGCAGCACCAGGCCCGCACCCTGGCTGGCGACCGAATCGCCGATCATCTCCTGGTCGAGCAGCGGATGCATGGGCATGATCAGCAGCGGCAGGTCGTGCGCGAGCGCCCGCATGGCGGTGGCATGACCGCCGTGGCTGACGACCAGCGACATGCGCGGCATCACGTCGGCGTGCGGGAGGTACCCGTGCAGTTCGGTGCTGGCCGCCGGGCGCAGCCGGGCCGGGTCGATGGCCGGCCCGGTGGTCACCACCGCGCCGACCGGGAGCCCCCCGAGCGCGTCGATGATCGTCTGCAGCGCGTGTTCCTGGTCCGGGAAGAACGTGGTGCTCAGGCTGACCAGGACGCGCGGCCGGGCCCCGTCCGGCCGGTCCCGGGGCAGCGGGGCGGGCTGCACGACGCCGGTCTGCCGCGCGCTGGCCGGCCAGCCGCCGCCCGGTGCCGGATCGAGGCCGGGGTCGGTGGCGATGAGCAGGAGATCAGCCGATTCCCAGAGCCGGACCGGATGCAGGCCGTCGAGCCGGGCGGCCTGGCCGACCGGCCCCGGGCTCCAGTGGCCGGCCAGGTACCGGTAATAGGTGTGCGCCAGCACCGCGCGGGTGAGCCCGGCCCGGCTGGCGGCCTGCAGCGCGCCCAGGCTCAGGCAGTCGATGACGACCGCGGCGGGCGGCTCACGGCTGGCCTCGGCCAGCAGGTCGGTGCCCGGCCCGCGGTCGGTGAACATCGAGATGATGTCGGCGGGGCTGGCCACCGGGTCGGCTGACGACCAGGGCCGGGCGTGAGCGTAGGGGGTGAACCCGAAGCCGGCCGCCTCGATAGGGCCGCGCTGCTGGGCGTGACCGAGGAACCGGATGCGGTGGCCGCGCTCGCGCAGCCCGGCGGCGATGCCCAGGGCGGGCGGGAGGTTCCCGCCGCCATCCCAGGTAACGAAGAGCACGCCGGGCACGTCAGGACCCCCCGCCGGCAATGGCGTTGATCATGCGCACCAGCCGGTCCTCGACCTGGGCGCGGCTGAGTTTGCGGTCACGGCGCAGCAGCTTCCAGGTGTAGACATCGGTCGCGACCACGAGCAGGTCGGTCAGTGCGCCGGGGCCGCCGGGCGCCGCGGCTAGCTGGGGGGCGAAGACGGTGGTGACCCACTCGCGGTGCACCGACCGGCCGCGCTCGGTGACCTCCCGCGCGCGCTCGTCGCGGCCCGCCTGGGCGAGCATGGCCAGGCTCCAGTCGCCGACCCGCTCGTAGTGCCCGCAGATCACGCGGACCGCCGCGGCCACGTCGCCGGCCCGCGCCTCCCGCTCCCGCGTCACCTCGGCCTCGGCGAGCCGCTGCCCCGCCGCCAGCAGGCCCTCCCGGCTGCCGAAGTGCCGCAGCAGCGTCTGCACGCTGACTCCGGCCTGGGCGGCCACGTCAGCCAGGCCGAAATCGAACGACATCGTGTCCCGGCAGAGGTCGACCGCGGCCCGCACGATCCGCAGGCGGGTCTGCTCGGTGGCCTCCGCCCGCGCCCGCATGACATACTGCCGTGACGTTTTCATGTCAGTGCCAGTCCACACCAAATAGACTTCCATGTCAATCTCGACTCACACCAAATTGACCGGCCCGGACCCGCGCACGCCGGTGCTGGCAGGCGTGGGGCAGGTGTCCGAGCGCCTGGGCGAGCCCGGCTACCAGCGCCGGTCACCGGTGGACCTGGCCGCCGGTGCGGCCCGGGCCGCGCTGGCCGACACCGGGGCGGACCCGGCGCTGGCCGCGGCCGCGATCGACACCGTGGC